>NZ_JBEOYR010000005.1:0-81236 GCF_040297165.1 Streptomyces sp. NPDC001851
AGAACTCGTACCAGGAGCCGTACAGGGCGCGTTCACGCTCCACCAGCAGCGGCATCGGATCGGAGGCGGTGACCAGCTCCCGCAACGGATGGCGGTTCAGCAGCGCGTCCACCTCCGGGGCCAGCGCCGCCTTCAGGCGCTCGTGCACGGACAGGCAGTCGTCACCGAGGGCCTGTGCGGCGGCGAGGACGACGTTGCGCTCCGGGCCCTTCGGCACTCCGGCGGCCGCCCGCTCGTACAACTCGGCGCCCTCCTCCAGCACCAGCCCGATGTCGATCCCGGCCGGCACCTTCACCGAGGCGGTGTGCCGCCAGGTCGCGAGCGGATGGCTCCAGGCCTCCACCCGGAAGGTCCAGCGGCCCGTCGCGTCCGGGGTGATCTCCGCGCCCCAGCGGTCACTGCCGGGGGACAGCTCGTGCATCGGCGTCCACGGGCCACGGCGGCCCTTCGGATCGCGCAGGACCACATTCGCGCCCACGGCATCGTGCCCTTCGCGGAACACGGTGGCCGTCACCTGGAACGTCTCCCCGGCCACCGCTTTCGCCGGGCGCCTGCCGCACTCCACGGCCGGCCGTACGTCACGTACCGGTACACGGCCGATGGCCGGGGTCCTGCGCATGTATCTCACCTCCGCCGTGCGCGAAGCCGGGCACCTGGCCCGGCTTCGCGATCCGAGACGGGGCCGACCGACGTCGGTCCCGTGGGGAACGCCTTGTACGGTGCCAGGTCAGGGGCTTGGCGCCGTGGAACGCCGCTCCGGTGGCGGCGCTCTTCTGGCCGACCGGCGCGGCCGCGGTCGCCCGTCCTGCTCGCGCAGGTAGGTGACCAGGTTCGTGCGCAGATAGCGCTCGGCGGCGTCCGCGGCCTCGCGGGCGCAGCGTTTGCCCATCAGCACGCACAGCGTGTAGCCCGAGTCCTCGAAGGTGGCCCGGACCGTGCGGTCGTGGGGCGAGGCGAGCATCACGCGCTCCCACGCCCGGTAACGCCGCAACGCCCGGGCCACTTCGGCCTTGGCGGGTAGCAGCATTGCCCTCTTCACCCTCCACGCTCTCGACTGGGCGCGTTCCCGACGGTCGGGTGGTGTCCGCACGCAGGAGGGCACGGCACCGTTACGGCGATCGAGGCTTTCACTTATGGTGCACGTACGACGACGCAGCGTCTTGTTGGACCTTCAACCACGGACGGTGTCGGGTGCTCATGTTGCACGAATGGCGTAGTGCCGTCACCGTAGAGGTGACTCAGAAGCGATGAGCGCTCACGCTGTGTGTCCGGATCGCACCCGGACGGGCATCCGGGATCCCTCCCGGACGGGCGAGGGGAGCGAGAGCTTCGCCGGTGAGGAGCAAGCGACGATGAAGACCGCAGTGCCCTGCTACTACCACATCGACGTGGAAGTCAGCCCGGAACGGGTGGGACAGGTCAGCCGCATCCTGGCGGCCCACCTCCGCTACTGGGACCTCGACAACCTCACGGTCCCCGTCTGCCGCGGCGCCGAACTGCTGCTGCGCGCTATCGACCAGCACGCCAACGACAAACACACGTCGATCGAGATGTGGTGGAACGGCCAGCACCTCATCACCGCCTTCGGGGACGACGACCCGGATCTGCGCCCCGATCAGGACCTGCGGGCCTGTCTCGCCGACATCGCCGCCATGAGCGACGGGTGGGGCTGCTGCGCCTCCGCCAACGGCACCAAGATCATCTGGTTCTCGCAGCGCGCCCGTGCCGGCCAGCGTGTCCCGCTGGTGCCGACCGCCCCCGCGCCCACGCTGCGGACGGGCCGCCCAGTGCCGCGCAGCGAGCCCGTCGTCGTGCTGGCCGCGCGGGCGCCCGCCGGTGACGAAGTCCTGGAGGGCAGCCGGTGACCCCCCGCAGGACGAGGAAAGGGCTGCCCGTGTGGAGCGGGCAGCCCTATCCGTTGGGTGCCGCGTTCGACGGACAGGGCACCAACTTCGCCCTGTTCAGCGAGGTGGCCGAGCGGGTCGAGCTGATCCTCGTCGACGACGCGGGCAAGGAGAGGCCCGTACGTCTGCACGAGGTCGACGGCTTCGTCTGGCACGCCTATCTGCCCGGCATCGCGCCCGGCCAGCGCTACGGCTACCGGGTGCACGGACCCTGGCAGCCCTCCCTCGGCCACCGGTGCAATCCGGCGAAGCTGCTGCTGGACCCGTACGCCCGGGCCGTCGACGGCCAGATCGACAACCACCCCTCGCTGTACGAGCGGGCCCCGGACGGCCCGGCCCCGGCCGACAGCGCCGGGCACTCCATGCTGGGCGTGGTCACCGACCCGTACTTCGACTGGGGCGACGACCGCCCGCCCCGGACGCCGTACTCGGACTCGGTGATCTACGAGGCGCACGTACGCGGCCTGACCCGCACCCACCCCGAGGTGCCCGAGCGGCTGCGCGGCACCTACGCCGGCCTCGCGCACCCCGCCGTGACCGAGCACCTGACCTCGCTCGGCGTGACCGCGGTGGAGCTGATGCCGGTGCACCAGTTCGTCCAGGACGGTGTGCTCCAGGACCGGGGCCTGTCCAACTACTGGGGCTACAACACCATCGGCTTCTTCGCCCCGCACAACGCCTACGCCGCCTGCGGCACCCGCGGCCAGCAGGTCAACGAGTTCAAGGCCATGGTGAAGGCGCTGCACGCGGCCGGCCTCGAAGTCATCCTCGACGTGGTCTACAACCACACCGCCGAGGGCAACGAGCGGGGCCCCACGCTGTCCTTCCGGGGCATCGACAACGCCTCCTACTACCGGCTGGTCGACGGCGACTGGGCGCACTACTACGACACCACCGGCACCGGCAACAGCCTGCTGATGCGGCACCCCTACGTGCTGCAGCTGATCATGGACTCGCTGCGGTACTGGGTCACCGAGATGCACGTCGACGGCTTCCGCTTCGACCTCGCGGCCACGCTGGCCCGGCAGTTCCACGAGGTGGACCGGCTCTCGGCCTTCTTCGACCTGATCCAGCAGGACCCGGTGATCAGCCGCGTCAAACTCATCGCCGAACCCTGGGACGTGGGCGAGGGCGGCTACCAGGTGGGCAACTTCCCGCCGCTGTGGTCGGAGTGGAACGGCAGGTACCGGGACGCCGTACGGGACTTCTGGCGGGGCGAGCCCGGCTCGCTGGGCGAGTTCGCGTCCCGGCTGACCGGCTCCTCGGACCTGTACCAGCACAGCAGGCGCCGGCCGCGCGCGAGCGTCAACTTCGTCACCGCGCACGACGGTTTCACGCTGCGTGACCTCGTGTCGTACAACGACAAGCACAACGCGGCCAACGGAGAGGACAACCGGGACGGCGAGAGCCACAACCGGTCATGGAACTGCGGCGTGGAGGGCGACACCCGCGATCCCGCCGTCCTCGAACTGCGCGCCCGCCAGCAGCGCAACCTGCTCGCCACGCTGCTGCTCTCCCAGGGGATCCCGATGCTCTGCCACGGCGACGAACTCGGCCGCACCCAGAAGGGCAACAACAACGCCTACTGCCAGGACAACGAAATCTCCTGGGTGGACTGGGAGCTGACAAAGGACCAGCGGGCCCTCACCGACTTCACCCGGCACCTGATCGCCCTGCGCGCCGCACACCCCGTCCTGCGCCGCAGCCGCTTCTTCCGCGGCGAGACCGTGACCAACGCCGAGCAGCCGCTGCCCGACCTGATGTGGCTCAGGCCCGACGCCCGCGAGATGACCGAGCGGGACTGGCAGCGCGACGACGCGCACTCCATGGGCGTGTTCCTCAACGGCGACGCCATCGCCGAGCGCGACCCCTACGGGCGCCGCGTGGTCGACGACTCCTTCCTGCTGCTGATCAACGGCTACTGGGAGCCGGTCGACTTCCGGCTGCCCGACAACTCCTTCGGGGAGCGCTGGACGACCCTGGTCGACACCGCCGACCCCGACGGCATCCCCGACGAACGCGAACGGAAGGCGGGCACGAGGCTTCGGGTGGAGGCCCGCAGTCTGATCCTCTTGTCGAGACCGTCGCGCGCGGCGAGCTAGCGGGTTCCGTCCGGATCAGGCCGGATCAGGCCGCGGCGTCCGGTGCGGTGCAGCGCAAGCGCAAGGCGGAGGCCGTCAGCGTGTCCGGCGGGACGTCACCGTGAACTGGGCCCCGTCGGCATCGCGCAGGATCGCCTCGTCCTCGTCTTCGCTCAGCACACTGCCGCCGTGCTTCTCCGCCGCCCGGGCACACCCCGCCACGTCCGCGACGGCGAAGTGGATCTGCCAGTGCGGCCGCACGGAGGGATCGGGGGCCGACTCCACAGCGCCCGAGTCGATCCGGGCCACGATGTCCCCCTGGCTGCGCAGCACCACCTCGCCGCCCTCGTACTCCACCTCGCAGCAGCCCGGCTTCCCGGACGCCCAGTCGAGGACCTCGCCGTAGAAGATGGCGGAGTCGAAGGCGTCCCGGGTGTGCAGTCGCACGAAGGTCGGTGCCGCCCGCCGCCACGCCTCCCAGTTGCCGACCAGTTCCCCCTGCCAGATACCGAAGGTGGCGCCGTCGCGGTCGGCGAGCAGCGCGGCCCGGCCCGGCGGGAAGGACAGCGGTCCGACCGCCGCCGTACCGCCGCGCTCACGGGCCCGGGCCACCGCGATGTCGGCGTCCGGCACGGCGAAGTACGGAGTCCAGGCCACCGCCATCTGCCACATGGCGGCCACCGCGGCGATCCCCGCCACCGGCACCCCGTCCGCGAGCGCGATCCGGAAGTGCTCGCCGAGCTTGGCGCCGCGCCAGCGCCAGCCGAGGACGGCGGAGTAGAAGTCCTGGGTGGCCCCGAGGTCACGGCTGGTCAGGCTCACCCAGCAGGGGGCACCGAAGACGGAGTGCGTGGAGACGACGTCGCGCCTCCGTGGTCCGCCGCTGACGGGGGCGTTCTGGTTCATGGCAGTCGCGTCCTGCTCTCGGGGCCGGGCGGCCACCGGTCTGGGACCAGTGTCCAACCGGAAGGGGGTGGCGTGCCTGTCGAGTACCCCCGGTGGCATCCGTCCAGGCCACCGAGGACGATGGGGGCATGGGAGCGAGCGAGCCGGAACAGATCGCGGAGCTGCAGGCGCAGGTCGACCAGTTGAAGGAGGCCGTCGCATCCCACGCCGTCGTCGACCAGGCCATCGGGATGATGGTGGCCCTGGGCCGGGTGACCCCGGACGAGGGCTGGGAGATCCTGAAGGAGGTCTCCCAGCACACCAACATCAAGCTGCGCTACATCGCGGAGCTGATCCTCCTCTGGGGCCGTCGCGGCGACATCCCGCCCGAGGTCCGCGCCGCGCTGGAGGACGCCCTGGACCGGTACGGGCCCACGCAGGTGCCGGGATCCGCGGAGGAGTGAGCCCCGGCAGGGGTCACGGCGGCCCCCGGGCCCGGGGGCGGTCCGGCGCCGGCTCAGCGGACCTCGGCGAGCAGTTCCTCGCGCATCCGGTCGAAGCAGGCGCTGAGCAGCCGCGAGACGTGCATCTGCGAGATGCCGAGCTGCTCGGCGATCCGGCTCTGGGTCATCCCGCGGAAGAAGCGCAGGTAGAGGATGGTGCGCTCGCGTTCCGGCAGTGCCTCAAGACACGGCTTGACGGCGGCCCGGTCGACCACGAGGTCGTATCCGGGGTCGGGGGCGCCGAGCGAGTCCCCGAGGGCGTAGCCGTCGGTGCCGGCCACCTCGGCGTCCAGTGACAGCGCGGAGAAGCACTCCAGTGCCTCCATGCCGGTGCGCACCTCGTCCTCGCTGAGCCGCGTGTGGGCGGCGATCTCCGCCACCGAGGGCGGGCGGCCGGAGGTGGTCTGGGAGAGTTCCTTCGTGGCGGTGCGGACCCGGTTGCGCAGGTCCTGTACCCGGCGGGGCACGTGCAGCGTCCACATGTGGTCGCGGAAGTGGCGCTTGATCTCGCCGGTGATGGTGGGCACCGCGTACGCCTCGAAGGCGCGACCGCGCTCCGGGTCGTAGTGGTCGACGGCCTTCACCAGGCCGAGCGCAGCCACCTGGTACAGGTCCTCAAGAGACTCCCCACGGCCGCGGAACCGCACGGCGATCCGCTCGGCCATGGGCAGCCACAGACGGACCAGCTCATCACGCAGCGCCCGCTGTTGGGGGCCCTCGGGCAGCTGTGCGAGCCGTTCGAAGGACTCCGCCGTGTCGGGGGCGTCGTCGTGAGGGTGGGGGGACGTGGTGCCGGTGACACGCATCGTGCGCACCTCTCTCAGGTGCTGGATGGACAGACACCGCGGGAGGTGCGCTCGGACCATGGAGAGGACACCGGGGCGTCCGGCGATGCCGGCTCCCACGGACGTGCCTCCTGTCCGAAGCACTGACGTTCGTTTTCCCGCTCAGGGACATCATCAAACAAATAGGTACAAACGGGATGCGGCTCGGCTGAAAGCAGCACCCGGACGCGCCCGGGTCCTGGACCGCGTCGCTCGGCGCGCTGGGCGGCTCGGTCCGTCGGCTCAGTGATCTTGCCGTGGACGTGATGTGCGGCACGCGTGCGTACCCCCGCCGGAGGCGCCGCGAACGGATTCTTCCTGGGCAGCGCTTGATCACCGATCAAAGCGGGCGAACCCCCTGGCCACAGCGCATTCTGCTCATTTGACAGTGCACTCGGCGCGCAGATAGACAGCAGCTCTCGAAGGTCGAGAGGGGCACTGTGTACGAGCCGAACGTGGTCGGGGACTGGCACGAATACGACGAGCATGCCGGTCTGCGGGTCCGCGTCCACCGCCTGGAGGCGGCCGAGCCGCCGCGCGGACGCGACGACGCCGCTGCCGGGCTGACGTACTTCAGCGTCCGGGTGACGGTCGAGAACCGCGGCGCACGGCCCCTGGGCATCCACCTGGAAGACGGCCAGCTCGACGTCCGGGTCGGCGCCGACGGCGAGGGCGCCTTCATCGACTGGCGCAGCTCCCAGTTCATCGAGGGCTTCGACGTCTACCCGCTGCGCCGCGCCACCGCCGTGCTCTACGCCGCCGCCCCCGAGGCCAACCTCGCCCACGTGGACGTACAGGTGCAGCTCCGGGTGGACGACGAGTGGGCCGACCGCCGGCTGTGGACCGGCGGCATCGGCGTCCTGGAGGCGACCCCGGCGGCCGCGCCCACGGCCGCCGGACAGGGCAGCCTGGCCCACCAGGTCAGCGCCTTCCTGAGGGACCAGACGGAGCCCGGCACCGCCTGACACGGGCGGCCGGGCCCCCGCCGTACGGTCAGTGCGGGATCCCGTCGATGATCTCCCGGGCGCCCTGCCGCAGCAGCGCCACCGCGACCGATGTGCCGAGCGTGGCCGGATCGAGCCGGCCCGCCCACTCGTGGGCGTTCAGCCGGGTCTTGCCGTCCGGGGTGAACACACAGGCCCGCAGGGACAGTTCCCCGCCGCGGTCCACGCGCGCGTAGCCGGCGATGGGGCTGTTGCAGTGGCCCTGCAGCACATGCAGGAACATCCGCTCGGCCGTCGCCTCCCGGTGGGTGTCCGGGTCGCCGAGCCCGCTGACCGCGTCGATCAGGTCGGTGTCGTCCTCGCGGCACTGCAGGGCGAGGATGCCCGCGCCGATCGGCGGCATCATCGTCTCGGTCGACAGCACCTCGCTGATCACATCCGTGTGGCCGATCCGCTCCAGGCCGGCCACCGCCAGCAGCAGCGCGTCCGCGTCCCCGGCGGCGAGCTTCTCCAGCCGGCGGTTGTCGTTGCCGCGGAACGGCACGCACTGAAGGTGCGGGTGCGTGGCGGCCAGCTGGGCCACCCGGCGCACCGAGGAGGTGCCGATCCGGGTGCCGGCCGGCAGCTCGTCCAGGGTGAGCCCGCCCGGATGGATCAGCGCGTCCCGGATGTCGTCGCGCTTGAGGAACGCGGCGAACGCCGTCCCGGCGGGCAGCGGCCGGTCGGCGGGCACGTCCTTGACGCAGTGCACCGCGAGATCGGCCTTCCCGGCCAGCAGCGCAGCGTCCACCTCCTTGGTGAACGCCCCCTTGCCCTCGACCTTGGACAGATCGCCGAGCCACTTGTCGCCGGTGGTCCTCACCGGCACCACCTCGGTGCGCACACCCGGATGCAGGACGGCCAACTCGGCCCGGACCCGCTCCACTTGGGCCAGGGCCATGGGGGAGTCGCGGGAGACGATACGGATCAGTTCGGGAACCGGCATGCGCACACGATAGACCCCTCACCCCGAGCCGGACTCGACCGCCCGATCCTCAGCCGAGGCCCTCGGGCAGGTCCGCCGCCGACTCCTCCGGCGTCAGATCGGGGCGCAGCCGCAGCCACGAGGGCTGGCGCAGCAGTCCGGAGCGGGTACGGGTGCTGTAGCTGACCTCGCCCACCAGCCGGGGCAGCACCCAGCGGGCGTCCGGGATCCGCGGGACCGGGTCGAACGGGCACCGCCCGCTCGCCGCGTCCGCCAGCAGCCGGGCCAGTTCCGTCCGCTCCGCCTCGCTCCAGCCGGTACCCACCCCGCCGACGTACCGCAGCCGGCCGCCCGCGGCGCGCTGCCCGACCAGTACCGCGCCGGGCAGCCCGGTGAGCCGCCCCTTGCCGGGCAGCCAGCCGCCGACGATCACGTCCTCGGCGCGCATGTTCCGGATCTTGATCCAGGCGCGTGAGCGCACCCCGGGCTCGTACACCGAGTCCAGCCGCTTGCACACCAGGCCCTCCAGACCGTGCTCCCTGGTCGCCGCGAGCGCCTCGGCGCCATGCCCGGTCACCGCGCCCGGCACCGACCAGTACGGCCCGGCCAGCCCGAGCTGCTCCAGCCGCGCCCGCCGTCGTGCATACGGCAGCCGCACCAGGGATTCCCCCAGGTACGGCACGTCGAACAGCACCAGGTGCACCGGCACCCGGGCGGCCCGGCGGGCCGCCCGCGCGGGGGCGTGCGCCAGACCCATCCGGCTCTGCAGCAGCTGGAAGTCGGCCCGTCCCCGGTCGTCCAGGGCCAGCACCTCGCCGTCCAGCACGGCGGGTGCCGGGCCCAGCGCGGCGCCCAGCGGGCGCAGTTCGGGATAGGCCGCGGTGATGTCCTCGCCGGAGCGGGCGCGCAGCAGCACGCTGCCGTCGCCGGGCAGATAGACCATCACCCGCTGGCCGTCCTGCTTGGTCTCGTACGCCCACCGCTGGTCCTGGGCCGCGGGCGGCAGGGTGCCGGGGGTGGCGAGCATCGGTGCGATGAGCGGCAGGGGTACGACGGTCACGGCTGAAGGTCTCGACCGCTCCCGGCGGCGTCACGCGCCTTCGGCCGCCGGTTCCCCTGAACGGGCCCCGGGCGGCCGACGGCATCACGCGCGACGCGGCCGGGCCGACTTCATGAGACGTCGCCGACGCGCCTGCTGACGGAGCGACGGGAGATGACCGGCATGCGATCGATGGTGGGGTTGCCGTGGCCGGAAGTGCCGTCGCGGCCTCATCGGTCGAGCGCCGCGCGCAGGCCCTCGTCGCGGCAGTCCGGTCGGGGGTGGCCTCCGCTCAAGGGCCGCCCGGGGCCGGTCAGGCCGGTGTCGTCGCGAGGCTTGCCGCGTTGGCCAGCACCACGGCCCCGATGCCCGCCCACTCCGCGCCGCCCAGCTTCTGGCCGAGCACCGCCCAGCCGACCACGGCGGCCAGGACCGGGTTGACGCTCATGAACAGGCCGAACGTCTGCGCGGGAACATGACGCAGTGTCATGAGGTCGGCCAGATACGGCACGGCGGAGGACAGGACGCCGGCCGTCACCGCGCACAGCACCGCACCGGCCGTCGGCGGATGGCGCAGCGCGACGACGATGCCGGCGGGCAGGAAGGCCAGCGCGGAGACCGTCGCGGCGGCCGCCGCACCCTGGGCCCCGGGTATGCGCTGACCGACGAGGCGGTTGAGCAGGATGTACGACGCCCAGCAGCACGCGGCGACCAGGCCGAGGGCCATGCCCGTGTAGTCGGCGGAGGGACGGGGCCGCATCAGGACCACGACTCCGGCCGCGGCGAGCACCGCGCAGCCCGCGTCCAGCCGGCGCCTCGACGCGGCCAGCGCGATGGCGAGCGGCCCGAGGAACTCCAGGGTCACCGCGAGGCCCAGGCCGATCCGGTCGACGGCGCTGTACAGACTGAGGTTCATCATGCCGAACACCCCGGCCAGCAGCAGGACCGGCCACCACTGCCGCCAGGTGAAGCCCCGCAGCCGGGGCCGGCCCACGGCGAGCAGGGCGAGCGCGGCGACGTACTGACGTACCGCCACCACACCGAGGGGACCGAGGACCGGGAAGGCCAGCGCGCCGACCGCGGCGCCGGTCTGGTTGGACAGTCCGCTGCCGGCCATGGCGGCCACACCGGCGAGCCGCCGGGCCTTCGGCAGGGGAGCGGTGGTGGCCACGGGCAGGGCGCCGGCCGGGCGTTCGAGAGCGCGTCGCATGGCCGGATGGTGCGCCGCCCGCACTCTTGCGCACAATGCATGGACTTGGCGATCTATACGCTGAGCGTATGGACGAGATCGAGCTGCGGCAGCTGCGCTGCCTCGTGGCCATCGTGGACGAGGGCACCTTCACGGACGCCGCGATCGCCCTGGGTGTCTCCCAGGCCGCCGTCTCCCGCACCCTCGCCTCCCTCGAACGTGCGCTGAGGGTACGGCTGTTGCGGCGCACCTCGCGCGAGGTGACCGCGACCGCGACCGGGCTGCGGGTGGTGGCTCAGGCCCGCCGGGTGCTGGCGGACGTCGCCGGCCTGGTCCAGGAGGCCGCCTCGGGGCACACCCGGCTGCGGATCGGCTACGCGTGGTCGGCGGTCGGCCGCCACACCGTCGCCTTCCAGCGGCGCTGGACCGCCGCCCATCCCGGCGTCGATCTGCATCTCGTCCGGGTCAACACGGCGTCCGCCGGCCTCGGCGAGGGCTCCTGTGACCTCGCGGTGGTGCGCCGGCCGCTGGCGGACCGGCGGTTCGACACGGCCATCGTGGGCCTGGAGCGGCGGCTGTGCGCCATGGCCGCCGACGATCCACTGGCCCGGCGCCGGTCCGTACGGCTGGCCGACCTCACCGGGCGGATCCTCCTCGTCGACCGGCGTACCGGCACCACCACCCCTGAGTTGTGGCCGCCGGACGCCCGTCCCGCGGTCGAGGAGACGCACGACGTCGACGACTGGCTGACCGTCATCGCCGCCGGACGCGGCATCGGCGTCACCGCCGAGTCGACCGCGAACCAGTACCCGCGGCCCGGAGTCGTGTACCGGCCGGTGCGCGACGCGGAACCCGTCGCCGTACGGCTCGCCTGGTGGCGCGACGACCCGCATCCCGCCCTGCACGCGGTCCTCGAACTGCTCAGCGAGCTGTACCGGACGGCCTGAGGCGCCCGGCCGGGGCCGGTTCGGTGCCGTCTTCGGCTCGTGGCCCAGCGGGCAGCTGCTCGCCGCGAGCCACGGTGGCCGGGGTGGGCACCGCCTCCGAGGGCAGCGCCGTGGGCGAGGCGTGCCCTTCACTCCTGCGCGTCCGGCTCCGGCTCCGCGTCCAGGCCCGTGCACGCCAGCTCCCCGTCCACCTCGGCGCACGCCTCCACGCCCCGCGGCGAGGACACCGAGAGCATGGGGCTGCTGTTCCCGGCCTGGTCGCCCGCCGGGTAGCGGGCCGACAGCACGTCCTGGCCCGCCCGCACCGACACCTCGCGGGCCTTGGCCGACCGCAGCCGCACCTGGGACCAGGCGGTGCCGCAGGCCGGTGAGTAGCGCAGCAGGACGGTGTAGGAGGGGCCGGTGACCGTGCTCGTGGTCCGCGCGTCCCGGGCGCACGCCGACGCGTCGGGCAGCACACCCTGGCAGGACCGGCCGTGACAGCGCGGTACCGCCGGCAGGTGCTGCGCGGTGGGCGCGCTGTCCGGGCGTCCGGACAGGGTGACGACGGCGGTCAGCGCCGTCGCCGCCCCGAGGAGCGCGAGGGCGGACAGCGGCAGCCAGCGCGTACGCCAGGACGGGATCCGCGCCCACCGCCGCCCGCGTGCGGGGTGTTCGGGCGCGACCGCGGGCGGGGGGACGTCCGCGGCCTCCCAGAGGGCCAGCACGGGGCCGGGATCGGTGCCGGCGAGGCGGCAGAGCGCCTCCACGGCGGATCTGGGCGGCGGCGCGCCGCCGGACAGATAGCGGTGCCACGCGGACTTGCTGTACGGAGTGCGGGCGGCCAGCGCCGCCAGGCTCAGCCCCGTACGGTCCTTCAGTTCGCGCAGTCCCGCCACCAGTGGCTCGTCCGGCGTGGTCGCTGCTTGGGGGTGCCGCATCGTGCGTCCTCGACTCCCTTTCCTCTATGGGCGTTTTGGCCCCTGTTGTCGGAATGACTTCCCGGGAGTGCGTCGGCCGCAACACCCCGTGAGGTAGGGGGAAGGTCAAGTGCGGACGTACCGAAGGCCCGTTCGGGGGTCGTCGAACGGGCCTTCGGTGGCTTGTGGTGCGACGGTGAGGCGCCGTCAGCACCAAGGGAGGGCGCGGTCGGCGCGGACGTAGCGCGCCGAGACATAGCCCCGGTGGTGCGAGAGCCGGTACCAGGTGCGGTTCCCGTACACCGAGGAGCCGTGCGTCCTGCAGACGAGCGCCAGGTGCCGCCCCGTGTGCCGGTGGCCGGTCACCCGGTAGCCGGTGCCCGGTCCGGAGCGCACGTTGAGCCGGGCGTGCCGGGTGGTGACGCGGCCGGTCACGGTCTGCGGGTGACGGTAGGGCACCCACCGCACCACGAGACGGTACTGCAGGCGGTACGGCGCCGTGAGCGGCGCGAAACGGTAGGCCGCCGTCAGCGGGACGGAGCCGAACGCCGCTTCCCGGGGCGTGGGGCGGTGGACGCGGTGCGCCGGGTGCTTGTGGAGGTGGACGCGGTGGTGCGCGCGGTGGTGGATGTCGTACCGGGTGGCGGCGCTGGGCACCGGGTGCTGGGGGGTGGCGCTCGCCGCGGCGGCCCCGGCCGCCGTGGGCAGGAACGCGAGCAACGCTGCCGTGGCCAGCAGCCCGCTCTTGAGGGTCCGTCGGATCATGGAAACCTCCGGCTGTCGTTCTCGTGACCACGAGGAGTGATCACGACAGCCAGCGTTTCCGTGCCGGACCACGGCCATGCCGTCCCGCCGTCCCCGGGGACGGCGGGACGTCCCCCGGGACGGGTGCCCGGCACCCGGGCCCGGCAGCGCGGACGCCCGATGGCCCTGGCCGGCGTACCGCCGGACCGGGCCGCGGTGACCGTGCTGCCGCAGATCGCCGACTGCGAACCGCGGCGGCCGGGGGAGCCGGCGCCGTGCCTGGGCGTGGCGGCCTCCCGCGTCACGCGGACCGTGCGGCAGCCGCGGTGGGCCGGATCCGTCACGCGCGTCACGGCCCCCGCCGACCGCCGGGCCGCGGAGCCGGCCGGCCGACACGGGCCGAGAGGCCGCGGACCGGGTCCGCGAGGCCGGAGCGAGGGGGTCACGCGCTCTGACGGCCGAGGCTGCGGGCGGCGCCGGGCCACTCGCGCCTACCGTCCAGTAATATCCGGCGGCAGGCCACCACAGGAGGAACCGTGACCCGGTCCGAACGCTCGCCCCTGCTGCTCGCCGGCCTGCTGGCCGCTGCCGGGGTCGCCCACTTCGCCACCCCGCGCCCCTTCGACGCCACCATTCCGCGATGGCTGCCCGGCTCACCCAGGGCATGGACGTACGGCAGCGGTGTCGTGGAACTGGCGCTCGCCGCCGGGATCGCCGCACCCCGGACGCGCCCGGTCGCCGCGCGGGTGGCCGCGGCCTTCTTCGTCGGGGTGTTCCCGGCGAACGTGCAGATGGCCGCGGACTGGCGGCACCGGCCCGCGCCGCTGCGGACGGCCGCCCTCGCACGGCTGCCCCTGCAGGTTCCGCTGGTGCTGTGGGCGCGAGGAGTCGCCCGCGACGAGAAGGGACGGTCATGACGGAACGCATCGAGGTCGGGGACAGGGTCGAGGACTTCGCCCTGCCCGACGAGACCGGCACCACCCGCCGGCTCACCGAGTTGCTGGCCGACGGCCCGGTCGTACTCTTCTTCTACCCGGCCGCCCTCACCCCCAGCTGCACCGCCGAGGCCTGCCACTTCCGCGACCTCGCCGCCGAGTTCGCCGCCGTCGGCGCCCGGCCCGTCGGCATCAGCGGCGACGGCGTCGACAAGCAGCAGGAGTTCGCCGGCCGGCACGGACTCGGCATGCCCCTGCTCTCCGACACCGACGGCACGGTCCGTGAGCGGTTCGGCGTCCGGCGCGGCTTCTCCCTCGCCCCCACCAAGCGCGTCACCTTCGTGATCGCCCAGGACCGCACGGTGCTGGAGATCGTCCGCAGCGAACTGCGCATGAACACCCACGCCGACCGGGCCCTCACCGCCCTGCGCGCCCACAAGGGCTGACCCGCCCCCACGCCGCGTCGGCGGCGGACCCCCAACGCCCCTCGGCGGCGCGGCTCACTCCTCCCCGTCGGCCGCCACCTGTGCGAGCGTGCGGCCGGTGCGCACCGAGCGGGCCCGGCGCGGATCCGGTGTGCCGTGCCCGTCCGAGCGGGCCGGCCCCGTGCGCACCAGCAGCCAGGCCTCCTCCTCGCCCTCACCGCCGCGGAACCGGGTCAGCGCGTACTCGCCGTGCAGCTTGGTCCCGTGCAGCCGGAAGGTGGCGTGGCCCTGTTCCAGGGACTCCGCGAACCCCAGCGGGCGCCCGCGGCGGTCGTGGCTGAGCGGCTCGTAGGTGCCGCGGTCCCACACGATCACCGTGCCGCCCCCGTACTCGCCCTTCGGGATCACGCCCTCGAAGTCCTCGTACTCCAGCGGATGGTCCTCGGTCGGCACCGCCAGCCGCTTGTCGGCGGGGTCGGTGGACGGGCCCTTCGGGACGGACCAGGACTTCAGGACGTCATCGACCTGGAGGCGGAAGTCGAAGTGCATCCGCCGCGCGTCGTGGATCTGCACGACGAACCGGGGCTCGTCGCTCCCGGCCCCGGGCTCCTTGCCCGAGGGCTCGCGGGTCCGCTCGAAGTCGCGTTTGCCGCGGTACGTCCGCAGCCGGTCCTCCGCTGCCACCTGCGGCTCCTTCCCTACGTCCGCCTCACGGGCCCCGGGTACCCCGGGACCGGGCCGTTCAGCCTCGCGATGCCGTTCAGCTCGGCGACCGCCTCCTCGGGCAGCACCAGGCTCGCGGCGGCGACGTTCTCCCGGAGGTGCTCCGGCGAGCTCGGTACCGAGGACCTCCCGTGACCGCGCTCCACGGCGGGCAGCCGGAGGTCAGGCCGCCGGCCGCCATCCCAGCGCGGGGCCCAGCTTCGTCGCCATGTCCGTCAGGATCTGTACGTAGTCCTCGTGCTCGAAGGTGAACGGCAGCGCGAACGCGACCTCGTCCACCTCCCGGAACGCGGCGTGGGCGTGCAGCCGCTCGGCGATCTCCTCGGAGGCGCCGACCAGGTCCGGGGCGAACAGCAGCCGGGCCGGCCCCTGGGGGGAGGCCGTACGCGGCAGCCGCTTCGCCGCGTACGCCTCGTACTTGGCGCGCTGCTCCGGGCTCGCGGAGTCGGTGGGGATCACGACCAGGCCGTGCGAGACCCGGGCCGCCTCGCCGTCGGGGTGATGGGCGCGGAACTCCCGGATGAGGGACAGCTGGATCTCGGCGAAGTCCCAGGGCCCCTCCGGCCGTTCCGCCTTGACCACGCTGCTGGTCAGGAAGTTCATGCCGTGCTCGCCCGCCCAGCGCGCCGAGCCGATGCTGCCGCCGCCGTACCACAGCCGCCGCCCCAGCCCCGGGGAGTGCGGCTGGACCACGTCGGAGAACACTTCGAACCCCTCGACGCCGCTGAAGTCGCTGGCGGGCTTGCCGCGCACCAGGTCCAGCAGCCGCCGAAGCCGCTCGTAGCCGAAGTCCTCTGCTTCGGCCGTGTCCGGGTACAGGGCGCCCTTGACCTGCTCGAAGTGCATCGGCGGGCCCACGCTGACGCCCGGGTTCAGCCGGCCCCCGGACAGGATGTCCACCGTGGCCAGGTCCTCGGCGAGCCGCAGCGGGTTCTCCCAGCCGAGCGGGGTCACCGCGGTGCCCAGCTCGATCCGGCGGGTCCGCTGGGAGGCGGCGGCGAGGACGGCGACCGGGGAGGAGATGCCGTACTGCAGATGGCGGTGACGCAGCCAGGCGCTGTCGAAGCCGAGCCGCTCGCCCCACTCGATGAGCTCCAGCGTGGAGGCGTGGCCCCGGGCCGGATCGGCCGGGTCGAACAGGCCGATCGTGAGGAAACCAAGCTTGCGCAGCGGGCGGGCGGTGGACGGCACGGGCTCCTCCAGCGGTCGTACGTCGCTTCCCTCTGCGGACGATTCTCGCAGGCGAGTGTGACAACCGTGTGATCACTTCAGTGGAATGACGATCTCGTCCTCGACCGGCGGATCGACTTCCTGGGCCCGGTTGCCGGTCGCGGCGAAGCAGCGCAGCCGGACCGCTTCCGCGGTGACGTCCAGCCGCAGGAAGCACTTGAAGAACGGCGGGCTGTAGGTGGCCGAACCGGGCGAGAACAACTGGGTGTAGACCTTGCGCACGGGCAGCCGGAACCGGGACGTACGGTCCGGGCGGCCACCGGTGCCGAGCAGGCTCGCGACCAGACGGGTGCGCCGGGTGATCCGGGCGTCGGGGTCGGCCTTGCGGCCCGGCTCGATGCCGAGGCGTTCGGCGACGACCGCGGTCGCCTCCGCCTCGGTCAGGGTGAAGAAGCGGCGCGCCCGGAGCCGACGGCCGTACAGGCGGCTGTAGAAGGCCAGCGAGTCGCCGCGCAGCGGATAGCAGCGGAAGTCCCGCTCGGTGACGCCCGCGACCGAGATGCGCGGGATGGTGTGCGTGGCGTGCATGAACGCCCCGCCGCCGCCCGCGACCACGTACTGGATGGTGCGGCCGTCCACGTCGACCGGGTAGCGCTGGTAGTTGTGGATGTCGCCGCCGATCGCGGCCACGTAGTGGTGCTCCGGGTCCCGGACGATGTCGTCCACCGTCCCGCCGGCCTCGATCGCGCACGGGTGGTGTTCGCCGTCGACGTACAGCGGCGACCCGGTGATGAGGATCTTCGGCCGCGGCCCCTTCGACACCTCGCGCAGCCAGGCGCCCTGTTCTGCGTCGATCGTGCCCAGCAGACCGGTGTCGATGCCGACGATCCGTACCGGGCCCGCGTCGATGGCCCAGTACGGCCCCGGCTGCGCGGCCTGTTGGCCGGGGTCCGCCCGCAAGGCCCGTGCGGCGGCCAGCCGTTGCTCGTCGGCCGGGCGGGGCCGGTGCCACAGCAGGGTGCGCCACCAGGCGCGGGTGAGCGGGCGGGGCCGGGGCTCGGGGTCGAGCGGCGGGGTGTCGGCGCAGAAGACGCGCATGAAGGCGCCGAGGTCCTCGTACCAGTCGTGGTTGCCCGGTATCGCGAAGATGGGCGCCGGATAGTCCTGGTAGGGGCGGAAGAACTTGCTGCCGTAGTCGTCGGCGCTGCCCACCGGATAGATCACATCGCTCGCGATCACCGCGAAGTCGGTGCCCTGACCAGCCTTCAGAAACCCTGGTACGACGGCGTACTGGGAGTCGTCGCCTTCGCCCGTGTCCCCGATGACCATGAACGAGAACGGGTCGGAGACCTCCCGCCGGATCACCTTGTCGGCGGGCGCCCCGGCCGCCTCCCGGCGCGCCACCCAGCGGCTGCGGGTACGGCCGGTCGGATCACCGAACCAGGACGCCAGCACGCCGTTGCGGGCGGCCCACAGGGTCCGGGGATTCAGCCACGACAGCTTCTCGACGTGGTCCGGCATCAGCTGCTGGTAGGCACCGGGCTCGGCCGAGCCCCAGCCGGCGCCCTGTGCGGTATCGCGCGAGGAGTCAGACACGCTGTGCACGGTAACAACGCGCCGGTCAGGGGCGGTTGGCGGGGCCCGGCGTCCACCGCCGGCAGGCGCGCCGGCGGTCTGCGGCGAGGTCCCCCGGCTGCTCGTGGCCGCGCTCGCACCCGGTGTGCGCGTGGCACCGCCCTGACGCCCGGCCGGGTCACCCGTCACGGCCCCGCACCGGAGCTGGTGCGGGGGCCGTGGCACGTGTCATGTCAGCCGAGCGGATCCAGCGTCAGATACGCCTGCTGCGGACTGCCGTCGTGGACCAGTGACTCCTGGTTGCCGACGTCGTCGAAGGCGAACGCGTAGGCCTTGCCGTCGGCCATCTGCGCATGGACCGCACGCGCGTACTGGTTCGTCACCGCGTCCTGGTAGAAGCCGGCCGCCGAGGTGTCCGGCTGGTCGGGGTTGACCAGCAGGGTCGAGCGGTTGAAACCGGCGCACAGCGTACGGGAGATGGGGCCGCGCACGTTGTCGTTCGGCGCGTCGAGCAGCTTGTGGCACCCGAAGACGCTGTCCGCGTCCGGCTTCTGGAAGCTGGTGACCACCGCACCCGAGGCGTTGGTGAAGTTCATGACGTTGCCGGAGACCCGGCCGTAGTACTTGGTGTTCGGCTGGTCGGCGAACGGCGTGACGGTCAGCGTCGACGTCGTGTACTTCTGCCAGACCCGGTTGACGTAGTCGTCCATCACGCTCGCCGGAAGGGCCCCGGTCTCCACGCCGTACAGCGGCGACAGGGCGCGCAGCACCGTGCCGTCGGAGCGGGTCTGGACCAGCCCGGACCAGCCGCCCGGCCGGCTCCGCAGCGCGTCGAAGAAGCCCTTGTACCCGCCGGACTTCAGGTGCCCGGTGCTGCTCACACCGCCGTCGGAGCGCTGTACGCCGACCGCGTACGGGGCGGAGAACATGTCCACCTGGGTGCTGTTCAGCCACAGTCCGGAGTCGTTGAGGGTGTACTCGGACCAGTTGAACAGGATGTTCCGGTTGGGGTCGGAGGGGTTCTGCACGGCGGGCTGCACCAGGCCGCCGGTGGCCAGCCGGAAGTCGAGCTTCTGGCCGTAGGAGAAGTAGATCCGGCCGGAGAACTTCGGTATCCGGATGGTCTTCGACTGCCCGGGGGCCGGGCCGGCGATCGCCGCGTCCGGGGCGGGCGTCGGCGGATTGCCGCCCGCCGGCCAGGCGTGGAAGCCGCCGTTCGCGTCGGCCCAGCCCTGCTGACCGGAGGACAGCTGGGTGCCGAGGTCGTAGACGTAGACAGGTTCGGAGCGGCCCGAGTTGTTGGTGATCTTCAGCGGGACGGTGTCCGGTACGGCGGCACCGGCGTGGTCCGGGGTGCCCAGGGCGAGCACTCCGCCGACCAGGGCCGTGGTGGCGGCCAAGGGCAGCATGGGGCGGGTGAGTCGATGTGGCACTCTCTTGCCTCCGTGTGGGGGTCGGGGTCGTACGGATATTGGTCCGTACCTGTTGTGAGAGCGCTCTCAGGCTGGTACTGGTACGCGTTCATGTCAATGCAATGAACAGATCCGCTTGCGGCGCCTGCCGACCGGCAGGCGCCGTGAGCAGGCGTCAGAAGGTCCGCGCGAGCAGGTCCAGCAGGGCCGCCCAGTGCCGCTCGGTGGCCTCGCGGTCGTACGCGGTCGTGTCCGCCTGCGTGTAGCCGTGCCGGGCGCCCGCGTAGACCTCACAGGTGTGCCGGACCCCCGCCTCGGTCAGGGCCTTCTCGAAGCGCTCGATCTGCTCCGGAGGCAGCGAGGGGTCGTTGTCGGCGTGTCCGAGGTACAGCTCCGCGGTGATGCGCGGGGCACCCAGGTGCGGGCTGGTCGGATCGTCGGTGGCGAGCGCGGCTCCGTGGAACCCGGCCGCGGCCGCCACACGGTCCGGATGCGCCGCCGCCGTCCACAGGGCGAGCCGGGCGCCCATGCAGTAGCCGGTGATCCCGACCGGCCCGTCGGCGACCAGCGGGCTGTCGGCCATCCAGCGCAGATAGGCGGCGGAGTCCCGCTCGACCAGGTCCTGGGTGAGCGAGAACACGATCGGGCCGAGCCGCTCCCAGATGGTCGGGTCGGCGCCCGGGTCGATGAACTCCGGCAGCTCGATGACCGGTGCCCGGCCGAGGCGGTAGGTCACGTTGGGCACCAGCACCGTGTAGCCGGCGGCGGCCAGCCGGTCGGCCATCGACCTCAGGTGCGGGCGCAGGCCGTAGGCGTCCATGTAGAACAGCACACCCGGACGGGGACGTCCGTCCGCGGGGTGGACGAGGTAGGCGTCGGCGACGCCGTCCCCGGTCTGGATGTCGAGGTCGGTTCCCTGGACATCGGTCATGGTGAGGAGGCCTCCTTGAAGGGACGGGCGCCGGGCGGCTGTTGCCCCCGGCGCCGGGACTGCGGCCCATGCTGTCACGCAAGATCAGCACCACCGCACCCGGTGGGCCGCACCCTCACTCGAAGCGGCTGGTGTCCCCGGCGCCCCGCCGCACGATCTCCGCCTCGCCGCCGGAGAAGTCGACGACCGTCGTCGGCTCGGTGCCGCATTCACCGGAGTCGACCACCGCGTCCACCGCGTGGTCGAGCCGGTCCTTGATCTCCCAGCCCTGCGTCAGCGGCTCCTCCTCGTCCGGCAGCAGCAGCGTGCTGGACAGCAGCGGCTCGCCCAGTTCGGCCAGCAGCGCCTGGGTGACCACATGGTCGGGAATGCGCACACCCACCGTCTTCTTCTTCGGGTGCAGCAGCTTGCGCGGCACCTCGCGGGTGGCCGGCAGGATGAAGGTGTAGCTGCCGGGCGTGGACGCCTTCACGGCCCGGAACACGTCGTTGTCCACCCGCACGAACTGGCCGAGCTGCGCGAAGTCCCGGCACATCAGGGTGAAGTGGTGCCGGTCGTCCAGATGGCGGATGGAGCGGATCCGGTCCATGCCGTCCCGGCTGCCCAGCCGGCAGCCCAGCGCGTAACAGGAGTCGGTCGGGTATGCGATGAGCGCTTCCGAGCGCACCGCGTCGGCGATCTGCGCGATGCTGCGCGGCTGCGGGTTGTCGGGATGCACGTCGAAGTACTTCGCCACGCGTCGAGCTTATGCCGTCCGCGTGCCCCGCACGCACCCACGCACCCAGGCGCCCCGCGGTGCAACCCGCGAGCTCGACAGGTGGCGGGGTACTGACGTGCGTAATTCCCGCGTTTCCCGGGCATGCGACCCGTACGCCGTCCCGGGCCTCCCCCCGGCTCAGGACGCGACGACTCCGCCGACGGCTCACCCCCCCCGGGCCGTCGGCGGAGTCATGTCCGGCCCGGGAGGGTGACGTGGGGTAGCGTGCGGCGCGTAGGCCCAGGTGAACGCGGAGACGAGAGAGGGGCTCGTGGCCGGCCGACCGGACGACGGCCCGGCGTCCCAGCAGCCGTACGGCGGCGACGACGCCTGGCCCCAGGAGTTGCTCGGCCATCTGCGGCCCGCCGCGCGCGACCCGCGCCGGCTCGTCGCCTGGCTCGCCCGGACCGCGGGCGCGTCGGTGTGTCTCCAGGACGCCCGCGGTGGCCTGCTCGCCGGGGAGCGCCTGCCGCTCGACGACGCCGTCGCGGCCGACGTCACCTCCGGCCGGGTCTCCGCCGCGGCCCTGCAGGACGGCGAACGGCATGTGCGCCTGGTCGGGATACCGCATCCGGGGCCCGGCCCCGCGGCCCGGGCCGTCCTCGCCGTGGCCCGCCCGGCGCCCTTCGACCGGCGCACCGCGGAGATCCTCGGCCACACCGCCGGCGTGCTGGAACTGCTGCTCAGGGAAGAGGAGTTGACCGAATCCGCGCGGCGGCTGCGGCGGGTCACGGCCGATCTGCGGCTGGCGATCCTGCAACTGCTCATGGTGGAGGACACCGTCTCCGCCCGCCGGGTCGCCGCCGGCCTGTGGCCGGGCCTGCTGGAGGAGGACACCGCCCGCGTGTACGTCCTCGAAGGCACCGCCGCCGGACGCGACCGGCTCGCCGACGCGTGCGTGGACGCCACCGACGGCCGGGCGCTCGTCGTGCGCTGCCCCGCGGTGGACGAACACGTCATCGTCGTCGGCCCGTCCCCCGAGGTGGGGCAGCGGCTGCGGTCCCTGCTCGCCGACCGGCCCGGCACCTACCTCGGCGGCAGCCCCCGCATGCGCCTCGCGCTGACCGCCACCGCCTACGGGCAGGCCGTCACCGCGCTCGCCGTGGCCCGCTTCCGCCCCGACCGGGCCGCGGTCTACGCCGCCCGCACCCGCCCCGCCCAGCTCATGGACCCCGCCGCCCTGCGGGCCTGGGCCGCCGCCGTACTGCGCCCGCTCGACACGCTGCCGCACCCTGTGCGCGCGGAACTGCTCGCCACCACCCGGCTGGGCCTGGAGTTCACCGCCGTGAACGCGGCGAAGGTGCTCGGCGTCAGCCGCAACACGGTCCGCGCCCGGATGGACCGGGTGGCCGCACTGCTCGGCGCCGACCTCTCCCGGCCGGCCGCCCGCGCCGTCGTGCACGCCGCCCTTAGCTCCGAGGCCGCCCACGGCCCCTGCGACCCGCACGGCGGCGCGCCCGGTCCGCCGGCCCGGACCCGGCTCACCGCGCTGCTCGACACGACCGCGCTCCGCTCCTGGGCCGAGGGGCTCCTCGGCCGCCTCGACACGGACGGCCGCGACCTGCGCGGCACCCTGCGCGCCTGGACCGCCGCCGACACACACGCCGAGCGCGCCGCCCAGGCACTCGGCGTACACGCCCAGACCGTGCGCGACCGCGTCCGCGCGGCCGAACCCGTCCTGGAGCGCCGGCTGACGGCCGGCGGCACCGACCTGTACGAGGTCGTCCTCGCCCAGCTCGTCACCGGCGAACTGCCCGTGCCCGACCTCGGTGCGACGAACCAGGACCAACCGGACTCGTCTGTGCACCGGTGAGTGCCGTGCGGGCCGCACCGGGCACCGGTGCACTGTCCCGTGCCCGGCAGCGGGGCGTAGCTTCGGCAGGCAGCGGGGCACGACCGGCACGGGGGACCGGTCGCGGCCCCGCGCTCCGGCTCAGGCCCCCAGGGGGTTTCGTCGGGATCAGGTCGGATCAGGCCGTGCCGGACGCCGCTCCTCAGCGGGCAGACGTTGCCTGCCGGGGCCCTGGCAGGACCGGGATCTCCTGCCAGCCGTGCGCGATGAACGACGGCACGTGCCGCAGCTCGCCGGCGTCCACGGCCAGGCGCAGGTCCGGGAACCGGGCGAACAGCGCGGGCAGCGCCGTGAGCGCCTCCAGCCGGGCCAGCGGAGCGCCGATACAGCGGTGCACACCGATCCCGAACGCCAGATGGTCCTCGGCGTCCCGGGCCGCGTCGAAGACGGCCGCCCCGGGGCCGTAGTGCGCGGGGTCCAGGCCCGCGCACGCGTAGGTCGTGATGATCGCGTCACCGGCCGGGATCGTCACGCCCCCCACCTTCAGATCCTCGACGGCGAACCGCAGCGGCAGCGCCGCGACGGACGGATGGACCCGCAGGGTCTCGTCGACCACCGCGCCCCAGCCCACCGCCCCGGAGCGCACCGCCGTCAGCTGCGACGGGTCGGTCAGCAGCGCGACCACCGCGTTGCCGATGAGGTTGACGGTGGTCTCGAACCCCGCCCCGACCACGAGCAGCAGCGTGTGCAGCAACTCCTCGTCCGAGAGCCGGTCGCCGTCCTCGTCGCGGACCCGGATCAGCTCCGTGGTGACGTCGTCGCCCGGATGCGTCCGCCGGTGTGCGATCAGCGCGCCGAACACCGAGCCGATCCGCTCCTGCACGGACGCGGCGAACTCGGGGCCCGGGTCGGAGGTGTCCATGATGTCGGCGATGAGCCGTGCCGCGCCGTGCCGCAACTCGTCCGGCACGCCGAGCAGTTCGCAGATCATGCGCATCGGCAGCGGATGCGCCAGCCCGGCCCGCAGGTCGACCACCCGGCCGTCGGCCGCCTCGGCCGCCAGCGCGTCCAGCAGCTCGCCGGTCAGGGCCGCCACACGCGGTCGCATCGCCTCGGTACGGCGGTGTGTGAAACTCGGTGCGACCAGCTTGCGCAGCCGGGCGTGGTCGGCACCGTAGGTGGAGAGCATGTTGACCACACCCGCCCAGGTCGCCATCCAGCTCCAGGACGGATGCCGGGCCAGCTCCGGCCACAGCCGCCAGTGCAGGCGTGCGTCCTTGCTGACCCGGGGATCGAGGATCAGCTCCTTCAGGCAGTCGTAGCCGGTGGGAGCCCAGGCGGGGATGCCGCCGGGCAGTTCGACCGGTACGACGGGGCCGAGCGCGCGCAGCCGGGCGCTCTGCGCGACGATGTCCGAGCCGAAGGGATCGAGGGCGATGCGGTCGGTGACGGTCACGTCTGCTCTCCTGGGCGAACGGCCCCCGTGCGAGGCGGTCGCCTTCAGTAGACGCCGCCATCGCCGGCCGGCACACCGCGCGGGCACCGCGGAGGTGGGAAACCGGCCGCGTCCGGGTCTCAACCCGTCGGTGAGACTGGCAAGTTGTAGACGTGCGCCGGGGAGATGATCTTCGTGATGGCCTCGCCCAGCACGGTGCTCGGCTCCTGGGACCGATAGCTGGTGTCGGTGTTGAGGAGCACGACGAGCGTGGTCCGTGCGGACGGCAGGTAGACGGTCAGCGACTCGTAGCCGGGCAGCGAGCCGTTGTGGCCGATCCAGCCCCGCACGTCGAAGATGCCGAGGCCGTATCCGGTGCCCTCGATCGAGCCGGTCGACGGCGTGATCAGCCGCTGCTTCTGGGTGGCGGCGGCGACCATCCGCCTCCCGTCCGGGAACTGGCCCGTGGCGACCGTGCGCGCCCAGGTGCGCAGATCGCCGAGCGTCGAGATCATCGCGCCGGCCGCCCAGCCCCACGACGGGTTCCAGTCGGCCGAGTCGGCCTCCTTGCCGTCCGCCGTCTGCCGGGTGTAACCCTGCGCGTGCGGGGCGGGGAACTCGTTGCCGGTCGGGAACAGCGTGTGCTTCATACCGGCCGGGTCGAGGATGTGCCGCGCGATGTAGTCCCCGAGGCGCTGCCCGCTCTCCTTCTCCACCACCAGACCGAGCAGGATGAGGTTGGTGTTGCTGTAGAAGAACTTCCGCCCCGGCTGGAACATCACCGGGTGCTTGAAGGAGTACGCGAGCAGCTGCCGGGGTGTGAAGGGCCGTCGCGGGTCGGAGGTGAGCGCCTTGGCGAAGCCCGGGTCCTCGGAGTAGTTGAACAGCCCGCTGCGCATCTCGGCGAGCTGACGCAACGTGATCCTGTTCCCGTTCGGCACGCCGTCGACGTACCTGCCGATCGGGTCGTCCAGACCGGCCTTCTTCTGGTCCACCAGCTGCAGCAACGCGGTCACGGTGAACGTCTTCGTCTCGCTGCCGATGCGCAGGTACATGTCCGACGCCATCCGCCGGCCCGTGCTCTTGTCGGCGACACCGAACGAGCGGACGTAGTCCGGCCGGCCCGGCGTCCAGACGCCGACGGTCACGCCCGGCACGTTCGCCTCGCGCATCACCTTCCGCACGGCGCCGTCGAGCCGGCGTGCCACGCGGGGGGTCGGGTCGCGGACGGCCGGTCCGGAGGGCGTCGGGCCGGGCTGCCCGGCGGCGAGGGCGGCCGGCACGGGGACCGGGGAGGCCCGGACGGGTCCGGCGGCCACGGGTGCCATCAGCGTCCCCACCGTGACGGCGACCGCGGCCCCCCTCAGCAGACGGCGGGATTGCGGCATGGCCTGACTCCAAGCACGGGAGAGCCGAACGTGCGGTGAGCGGGACGTCGGAGCCCGGACCCTCCCAGCGTAGGAGCGCCCGTTGGGCCCCGCCCGTCGGGCGCACGCCCGGCGCCAGTGCTCCTTCACCGCCCGCGCAGCGGTGCGAGGACGGCGAGGGTGCCGTTGGCCTGCCGCAGAGCGTCCTCCAGGACGCCGGGTGAGTGGAGCGTGCCGGTGCCGTCGGGCGGCACGAGCCACTCCAGGAAGCGCGCGGACCGGTACGGCGGCGGTACGGCGACCCAGGCCCCCTTGGTCGCGTACCGCAGACCTGCCCCCACCCAGCCCCCGGACGGGTCCGGCGGCAGGAAGAACCCGACCCGGCCCGCCGCCGTGTCCACCAGCGCGGGTCCCGGCGCCGGCATCCCGGGCCGCCACAACAGGTCCAGGGTGAGCAGCCCCAGCCGCTCCGGGACGGTCAGCACGTCCCAGAAGCGGCCGGCCTCCAGCAGCGCGACGCCCTCGCCGTGGTCCCACTCCCGTTTGCAGGAGCGCGGGTCCGCAGCCGCCGCGGCCAGCCATTCCACGCCCCGCGTCCACACCGTGTTCGTCATGCACTGCTCCGGGTGTCCTCGCTCGCCCACGCCCGGCGCAGGCAACGACCGTGACCGGGCACTTCGTGTACCTGCACACCAACCCGGCATATGCATGCTCGTAGATATTTCTATCTGGCGGAAGGGGTGGCGCACCCTGGCGTTTGAGACGGGACGTTCGAACCCCGACCGCGGGTTCGCCGGTTGGGGGAGGAGCCGGGGTGATCAGGCGGCCGGCGGCTCGGGTGCCAGCACCAGCATCGTGACGTCGTCCCGGACCGTGTAGCGCAGCCCCATGAGGTCCGCCCACACCACCCCGGGCAGCTCCGGGGACGGGGTACGGGCCAGCGCGGCGAGGCGGGCGGGCAGCGGATAGAAGGCGTCGCCGGCGTCCCGTGCCTCCCACACCCCGTCCGACGCCAGGAACAGCCGGTCGCCCGGTCCGAGCGTCACCGTGGCCTCTTTCGGCGGGTCGACGCCGACCAGCCCGAGCCCCAGCGGCGGTCCCGGCACGACCGTCATCTCCAGGGCCTGCTCCTCGTGCAGCAGCACGGGGGCCGGATGACCGCAGGCCACCACCCGCACCACCCGCCCGTCGGCGGAGAACTCCAGCAGCACCCCGGTGGCGAACAGCTCCGTGTGCCGCACCCCCGCCGAGTCCACCGCCAGCCTGCGGTCCAGCCGCGCGGCGACCGACTCCAGGTCCGGCTGGTCCAGCACCGCCTCCCGGAAAGCGCCCAGCAGCGACACCACCGTGGCGACCGCCGACAGTCCGTGCCCCTGCACGTCGCCCATCACCGCGCGCACCCCGTACGGTCCGTCCCGCACGTCGAAGAAGTCCCCGCCCACCAGCGTCCCGTCCTGCGCGGCCCGGTAGAAACCCGTGCACCCCACGCCCCCGACCCGCCGCGGCAGCAGCGGCATCACAGCCCGCTGCACGGCCTCGCCGATCGCCCGCTCGGTGTCCAGCTGGGCGTCCCGGCGACTGCGGACATACGACACGAACACGCTCAGCGCGGCGACGAACACAATGGTCAGCAGATCGGTGTTGCCGGGGCGGTCGAGATGGGTGGCGGGCACGTTCAGCACCACGACCACCCCGCCGCCGAGGACCGCGGTGGCCAGCGGGCCGTACGACAGGACGGCCAGCGGCGGGATGGCCCCGAGCAGGAAGCCCAGATCGCGCGCGTGGGCGGTGACCGCCGTGGCCGTGCTGACGGCCACGAGCAGCAGCACGGGCAGCACCCGCACCCACCACGGCGGCGGCGCGCCCCGCAGCCAGCCGCGATCCTCCAGGTCCCCACGCGACGACCCGCCGCGCACCCATCGCACATCCCCAAGCTACGCCGCCCTCCCCACCCGGGCCTCCCGCCTCCGGCGGCACCGGGCCTCCCGCCTCCGGCGGCACCGGGCCTGCCGAACGGACGGCGCGGAGGCCTCCCGTCCGGCACGGGCGATGAGCCGACGGCGTCGACGGGCGGTGGACGCCCGGAGGCGGGCGGCATAGCCTGTGCGGGCACGCCCGAGACGGACGGGAGGAGGCGAAGCGTCATGGCCACTGCCAGTCCGCGCTCCCCCCTCCCCGTCACGCGGGTGTGCCAGGCCTGACCGGGAGCGCCGTCCCCGCCGCACCGCGGCACGCAGCCCGGAGGAATCCATGACCACCCCGGTCATCCACACGCTCGACGAGAGCACCGCGCACCTCTTCCACACCATGCCCGACCCGCTGGCGTTCCGGGACAAGCACCGGCGCACCCGCTACCGCCCCGACTGGCAGCGCATCGCCGTACGCGACGGCCGTACCGTGGCCCGCGCCGCCTGGTGGGGCCGCCCCGAGGACCCCGAGCCGCTCGTGATCAACTGGTTCGACGTGGCCGAGGGCGAGGAGGAGGCCGGAGCCGAACTCCTGCGCACGGCACCGTGGCGGACCGGCGAACTCGAACTCGACCTGCCCGCCGGCTGGCGCGCCGACGCCGGGCAGCGGGCCGCCGCCGACGTCCGAGCCGCTGCCGCCCGCGCGGCCGGGTACGCCCCCCTCGTGGAGCGGTTCCTGTACCGCTGGACCCCCGACCGGGGCCTGCCCGAGCGGCCCGGGCGTCTGCTCTTCTCGGGAGAGCCCGACGACGACGTGTTCTTCGGCCTGCTGCGCCGGATCCACTCCGTCACACTCGACGCGCACGCCCGCCGGGCCATCGAGCAGGGCGGACCGGACCGGGCGGCACAGCAGGAGCTGGACGTCTTCCGCTGGTTTCCGTCCCCGCGCGCGTGGTGGCGGATCGCCCGTACGCCCGAGGGCGAGACGGTCGGCATCCACATCCCCGCGCGCAATCCGTCCGGCCCCTGCGTCGGCTTCATCGGCGTCGTGCCCGAGCAGCGGGGCCACGGCTACGCCTACGACCTGCTCGCCGAATGCACCCACTTCCTGGCGGCTCAGGGCGCCGAGTTCATCGCCGCCGCCACCGACCGCACCAACGTCCCCATGGCCGCCCACTTCACCACGGCCGGCTACCCCGTCGTACGGGAGCGCATCAACTTCTGGGCCGACGGCGTCGCCGGCGCCGGGTGACACACCGGACGCCGCCCCTTCCTCCACGGACACCCATCAGTCCTAGGCCCCGGAAGCCGCCAGGCGGGACTCCGCCATGGCGAGGATCTCGGTGACGCGCAGGCCGAACGCGGCGTCACAGGCGTGCGGGCGGCCCGTGCGGGCGGCCCGCACCAGGGCGTCGACGGCGCGGGTGAGCGCGGGGACCGCGCCCTCGGAGCTGCCCGGCATCAGCGCCACGCCCGCCTCGCCACGCAGCTCCACACCGGCCCCGGCCGCCGCCGGTGGCGCCGTCAGGCTCAGCGTGAGCGTGCTCGACGCGCCGGTGGCGTGGTCGAGGACCAGGTGGACGGTGTCCGCGGGCCCGTGCGCCGCCGCCACGACCTGCCGTACGTCACCGAGGACCGGCAGCAGGACCGACAGCGCGTGCGGGCCGACGTCCCACAGCGCGCCCTTCTCCCGCCGCCACGGCGAGGACGCGAACGGGCTGTCGGAGGTGAACACCGCCCCCAGCCACTGCGCACGGGCCGTGAACCAGCCCGCCTCACCCGCCTGTTCCTCGATCCAGGCCTCCGGCTCCTTCTGGAAGCGCGCGGTGAGGAACACCACCGACGCCACCCCGGCCCGCTCCGCCGCCTCCGTGACCGCCCGCCCCTCGGCGACCGACACCCCCAGCGGCTTGTCCAGCAGCAGATGACGGCCCGCCCGAGCCGCCCGCACCGCCAACTCGGCCTGCACGGACGGCGGCAGGGCCACGGCCACCGCGTCCACGTCGGCCAGCAGCGCGTCCACCTCGGCGTACGCGGGGACGTCGTACTGCTCGGCCAGTGCCGTGGCCGCCTGCGGCCGGCGGCCCCACACCCCGGCGAACTCCACGCCGGTGTGCCCGGCGAGGGCGGGGGCGTACGCCGCCCGGGCCCACGGGCCCGTCCCCAGCAGTCCGATACGCATGTGGCGTTCCTTTCTCCCGGCCGATCCCCGCACCCTCAAGATGCTGCGCTCCGGTCGCCCTCCGCACACCTGCGGTCCCGGTCCCCGCCCTCGGCAAGCCACTTGGCGATCGTCGCGGAGATGGGCTGACCTGTGTCCATCTCGACGAACCCGAACTGGCCCGACTGGTTGCATTCCAGGAACCACCAGATCCCGTCCGCGTCCTCCGCGAAGTCGAATGCGCCGTAAGCCAGTTCCGCGCCCCTCATGTACCGCCGCACGCCCTCGGCGACGCGCGGCGGCACGTCCGCGGGCAGCCAGGGAGAGACCGACGGGGCGAAACGGACGTCCACGTCGTCCGGGTGGGCGTCCGGGTCGGCGGGCTTGCGCGCGCCCAGCAGCTGGTCGCCGACGACGGTGAGCCGGATGTCGGCCCGCTTGGTGATCCGCCGCTGCAGCAGCGTCGGACCGAAGGCCACCGCCGAGAAGTCGGTGTCCGGCGCGACCCGGCTGGTCGGCACCGCACGCGGCGGCTCCTGCGGATGCGCACCCGACACCGGCTTGACCACCAGGTCCGGGAAGCGCTCCGCGAACTCCCGCGCCGCCTGCGGGAACGTCGTGATCAGCGTGGCCGGCACCGCCAGGCCGCTGTGCTGTGCGAGGCGCAGCTGCCAGGGCTTGTGGCGGGCGCGGCGGGCCGCGTCCGGATGGTTCATCCAGCGCGCGTCGGTGGCGCGCAGCATGCCGTACAGCGCCTGCGACGACTCCTCCGTCAGCCAGACGGACGGCTGGGCGGCGCGGGCGGCGGCGTCCCCGGGTCTGCGGACCCAGATGGAGCGCAGGCCGTTCATGCTCACCAGGCGCCCGCCGGCGGACAGGTGTCCACGGCAGGCGCCCTGCACGTACTCGCCCGACAGCGCCACCCCGTTGGTGAGGTCGGCGGGGTCCAGCCGGACGACCGGCACACCGGCCTCGCCCAGCCGCAGGACCACCATGTCGGCCGTCACGTCTTCTTCACTGGTCAGGATGAGCACGGTCATCTTCCGGGGCCCGCGGCTCAGTCGTCGAAGTGCGTCTTGGAGCCCGCCGTGGAGGTCGTGGTCCCAAGTGCCCTGAGAGTCGCGTGGTCGGTGGCGGCGATCCGCCCGTCCGGGAGGACGTTCAACTGCAGTCCGGAGTCGTACGCGTACGGAGTGGTGACGTCCAACTGCACGGCGGGGCGTGCGTAGTTGAGCGTGAACGGTTGCATAGTCTCTCCCTGATTCGGCTTTCACGTCCTAATACGAGTCGAACGGGTGATTGGTTTCCTTACGCTCCGTAACCGCAGGTCGGAGAGCGCCCCGGACGGCCGCCCGGGTGAGGAGTCCGGGTCCGCGTCAGGCCGCGAGTGCGCTGCGGGCCACGGTGAGGGCCTGTTCCGCGTATCCGCGCCCGAACAGCACCGCGTGGACCAGCAGCGGGAAGAGCTGGTGCACGCCGACCCGCTCCCGCCAGCCGGCCGCGAGCGGCGCCGCTTCCTCGTAACCGGCGAGCACCCGGTCGAGATACGGGCAGCCGAACAACTGGAGCATCGCCAGGTCGGTCTCCCGGTGGCCGCCGTGCGCGGCCGGGTCGATGAGCCGGACCTCGCCGTCTGCGCCCCACAGCACGTTCCCGTTCCACAGGTCCCCGTGCAGCCGCGCGGGCGGCTCGGCGGGGCCGGCCAGCTGCGGCAGCCGCGCACAGACCCGCTCGAACACGGCCGCCTCGCCCGGGCGCAGCGTGCCGCGGTCGACCGCGGCACGCACATACGGCAGCACGCGGTGCTCGGCGTACCAGCCGGGCCAGTCGGTGCCCGGAGTGTTGCGCAGGGGCGCGAGGCCGATGAACGCGTCCTCGGGGCCGCCCGGCGGCGGCGCTCCGAAATCCGAAGCGCCCGCGGCGTGCAGTGCGGCGAGGGCCTGGCCGAAATGCAGCGCTGCCGCCGGATCCGGGCGCCCGGTCGGTACCCGCTCCGTCACCATCCAGCGTTCGTCGTACCCGAGCACCGCCGGCACCCGGACCGCCTGCGCGGCGGCCAGCCAGCGCAGTCCCGCCACCTCGGCCCGTACGGCGCCCGGCGCATCGCCTCGCTTGACCATCACCGAAGTCCCGCCGTCCAGCGTGACCCGGGCCGGTGACCCGGACGCCGCGGGCGCGCTGGTGACCGCGCGTCCGGTGAGCCGGGACGCCGCCCGCCGCGGGTCCTCGTGATCCTCGTCTCGGTTGACCACGGCCCCAGCCTACGGCGCGCAACAAGGGCCGTCAGTTGGGCACTTCAACCATTACTACGACGGTTTTCAGCCAAACCCCGGCGGTAACTACCCGTGCTGATTCCGTACCGCTAGCGTGAGGGCGCCGCGCAGCCACACCAGGGGCACAGGGCCCCGCCGGGACTAGCGCGCGGCGGAGGATTTCCCCCTTGACCACAGCATCCGTGCTGATGGCCGACGTCTTCGAAGTCCAGCCCTACACCTCCCACTGCGAAGTGATCCTCGGCGAGGGCGCGCACGCCGTGATCGGGGTGTCCCCGGGCAACAGCTACTTCTCGGCCCGTCGCCTGCACGACCTCGCCCGCTGGGGGCTGGACCACTTCGACAGGGTCGACTTCGTCTACACCGACCTGTACGTCGCCGAGATGTACGAGGCCTCCGGCTACCCCCCGGACGAGGCCCGGCGCAAGGCGGTGAAGAACCTGCGCGGAGTGCGCGCCAAGGTCCGTGACGCCGTGTCGGCGGCCGACCCGGAGGGCCTGCGGCTGGACTGGCACCCGATGTCGGAGTTCCGCACCAACCCCGCCTACCAGGGCATCCACCGGCACCTCCAGGCGCGCCTGGCCTCCGACGCGGCCTTCCGGGCCGTGTGCGACACCCTGGTGAATCGTTTCCTCAGTACTCGGGGAAGCACCCCGACCGAGCGGCAGCGCGCCGTGTGCCTGGAGTACGTGTGCGCCGAGGCCCCGCTCTTCCTGGACACCCCCGCCATTCTGAAGGTGCCCTCGTCGCTCAACTGCTACCACCAACTGCTGCCGATGGCCGAGCTGTTGTACTCCCGCGGCGCCGGCCTGCGCGCCTCCCGCAACCAGGGCCACGCCATTGTCACCCCTACCGCCCTGGAAGGAGCCGTGGCATGACCACAGCCCCGGACACCCGCACCGACCACCCGCCGCTGCTCGACTTCCCGTTCTCCTGGGACGGCACCCGGGTCCCCGCCGAGGTCGAGGAGATACGCGCCGCCACCCCCGTACGGCGCGTGCGGACCATCGCCGGCGACGAGGCCTGGCTGGTGTCGTCGTACGAGCTGTGCGCGCAGGTGCTGAAGGACGACCGGTTCTCCCTGAAGGACACCTCCGCCCCCGGCGTGCCCCGGCAGTACGCCCTCACGATCCCGCCCGAGGTCGTGAACAACATGGGCAACATCACCGGTGCCGGGCTGCGCCGGGCGGTGCTGAAGGCGCTCAACCCCAAGTCACCGGGCCTCATGGAGTGGCTGCGCGAGGAGGCGTACCGGCTGGTGGACCGGATGGCGGACGACGGTCCGACGGCCGACCTGCGCGGCGCGTTCTGCGAGCCGTACTCGGCGGGCATGCACTGCCGCATCCTCGGCATCCCGCAGACCGAGGCCCCCGGCTTCCTGCGCAGCCTCGACATCGCCTTCATGAACTCCCCGTGCCCGATCACCGGCGCGAAGATCAACTGGGACCGTGACATCGCCCGGATGGCGGCCCTGCTCGACGATCCGGCGACGCACGGCCTGATGGGCGAACTCGCCGCCCTGCGCGACGACCCCGACTACGCGCACCTCTCCGACGAGATGCTGGCCACCGTCGGCGTCACGATGTTCGGCGCGGGGGTCATCTCCACCTCGGGCTTCCTCTCCATGGCCCTGGTGTACCTGCTCACCCATCCCATCGCCCGCGACCTCCTCCGCGACCGCCCGGACCTCATCGGGCCGGGGGTGGAGGAACTGCTGCGGGTCAACCTCTCCATAGGCGACGCCCTGCCCCGCCTCGCCCTGGAGGACGTCCGGCTCGGCGACGCCGGCATCCGCGCGGGCGAACTCGTCCTGGTACTGGTGGAGGGGGCCAACCTCGACCCGGAGAAGTTCCCCGACCCGCACCGCTTCGACCTCCACCGCGACAACACCGCCGACCACCTCTCCTTCGGCGGCGGCGCCCACTACTGCCCCGCCACCGCGCTCGGCCGCGCACACGCCCGGATCGCCCTGGAGGTCCTCCTCGACCGGTTCCCGGACCTCGCGCTCGCCGTACCGCCCAGCCAACTGGTCTGGCGCACGGGCTTCATGAAGCGGATCCCCGAGCGGCTCCCGGTGACCTGGTAGCCCCCGACACCCCGCCACCCGTACGGCGTCCCCGCCCCGGCACCCCCGGGCGGGGACGCCGGCTGGTCCCTGAGGATTCCCATGGAGGACGGAGGACGGAGGACGGAGGGCGGAGCGCCAGTCGCCAGTCGGCCCGAGGGCGGGTCAGCGGCCGACGCGGTACGAGCCCCGGGTCAGGCCCACCGGATTGCCCGGTGGCAGCAGGCCCGAGCTCTCGACCATGCCCGCCAGCGGGTCCAGCAGCTCGGCCAGGCGTGCGGTGCGCTCGCTGCCGAGCGCGGTCCAGGGTCCTTCGGCCGCCGCGTCCGTGAGCGCCTCCACCTCCACGCGTACGGCCGCCCCGGCCGCGGTGAGCGAGCCGTCGGCCGCGAGCAGTCCCCGCTCGCGCAGCCGCGTCCCCGCTGCCTCCCAGTCCGGCTGCTCCCACTTCCGTGTCTCCCGCAGCAGCGCCCCGTCGGACTCGCCGGCCGCCGCCTTGAGCACCATGGCCTCGACAGGCCCGAGCCCCTGACCCACCAGCACCGCGACATGCGAGTCGCCCCGGTGCTCGCGCAGGGTCGTCAAGCCCTGCCACAGCCGCGCGGTGGGGCGGTCCGGGCGCTCCAGCGCCTGATTTGCGGCGGCCAGTACGCGGCCCGCGGTGTCCGCCGCGGCGGCGGCCTCCCAGGCGAGGTCGGCGGCCTCGGTGAACTCCGCCGAGCCCACGGTGTCCCGCCCGAACAGGCCTGTCATCACCGCGTCCAGGGCATCCTGCCGGGCGGCCAGCACGTCGGTGGGGGCGGCGTACGTCCAGGCGTCCGGCAGCGCGCGGGTCACCCGGGCCGGGTGGAAGACGTAGAAACAGCTCGTCACGACGGACGGGGGAACGGCACCGAGCGGTGCGGCGCGCAGTGCGAAGTACCCCATCCAGAACCCGCGCATCCCGAGCGCGTCCGCCGCCCGGCGCACCTCCGGCGCGAAGTACACGAGATCGTGCACCGGCTCGTACCGCTCCCACAGCTCCCGCGCCATCCCGTCCGCCACCGCTTCCTCCCACCGCGCCGACACTCCGTGCTGTCGGCACCAGCCTGCGTTATGACGGCGGTCATAACAAGAGGGGTGGGTGTCCCGAGCGCCGTCCGGCTCCCGAACACACGGATTCGCCCGGACGGAGGGGTACGCCGAGGGGAAGAGTGGGGCAGACGGGTGGCCCGGTGACCCGGCTGGGCGGCTCGGATGGTGGGAGTCGGAGGGCTCCCTGACGGTGGTTCATGTCGAGGCCGGGTTTATCCAGCTGATGAGGTATCCGCTGCCCGGCCACGGCGGAAGGACATCACTATGCGTTCTGCCCGCATGATTCTGGCGACGGCCGCCGCTACGGCAGCCCTCGCCTTCGCCGCGCCCAGCGCCGCGTTCGCGGTTCCGGCGGGTGGCGACGGAGGCCGGGACGGCTCCTCCCACAGCCAGGGGCGCGACCACGGCTCCGGCGACGACCACGGCGACGACCACGGCGGTGACCGTGGCGACGACTCGGGCCGCGACCACGACAATGATCACGGCGACGACCACGACAAGGGCCGCGGACACGACGAGCCGCGCGGCGGAATGCACACGGGTGGCGGAGCGCTCGCCATGGTGCAGGGCGACGACTGGGGCTCGGACTCGGACTCGGGGCGCGACGACAGCCGGTTCGACCCCGACAGCTACCGGGACGGAGGCAAGGGCGGCGGCCGGGACAGCGGTCGCGGCGGCGGCGACGAGCGAGGCGACGACCACGAGAAGCCGCGCGGCGGTATGCACACCGGCGGCGGCGCGCTTGCCACTCCGAGTGTCACCGCGGGCGGTCTGGCCGTGCTGGGCGTGGGCGCCGCCGGCATGTACGCGCTGCGCCGCAAGAAGGCCGGCCAGCCGGCGTCCTGATCCGACGGCTCGTGACGAGAGGCTGCGGCCGCCGCCGACGCGCCCACCGCGTCGGCGGCCCGCACCCGCGGCGACCGGCCCCTGCGCCCCGCCCCACGCCTGGCGTAGCGCACCCGCCCACCCTGTATGCCGACGCCTGGCACCTCTGACGCGTCCCTTTGCCACGACGGGCCGTGCGCACCGGCGTCCCCTGTCCTGATTCCCCTGTTCTGATTCCCCGTGCTGCCGTGCCCGAGTGAGGTGGTGTCCGATGGCAGCAGATTCCTCCTCTTCGCCCCCCGCGGAACCCCCGGCGGCCGGGCAGAGTTCGGGCCGTGGCGGGCGGCTGACCTTCTGGGGCGTGGCGATCGCGATCATCGCCGTCACCATGTTCGGCGGCCACCACGGCTCGGACGGCACCTCGCAGGCGTCCCGTGCCGCGGGTGCGAGCGCCGCCGCGCCGGCCGATCCGCAGCAGACCGGCCAGGCGCTGCCCCGGTCCGCGCCGACCCGCCTGGTCATCCCGAAGATCTCCGTGGACGCACCCTTCACCACGCTGGACATCGGGGCCTCCGGCCAGCTGGAGCCCCCGCCGGCGGGCGACACCAACCTCGTCGGCTGGTACGCCAAGGGTGTCTCCCCCGGTGAGAAGGGCACCGCCATCATCGCGGGGCACGTCGACACGACGACCTCCGCGGCCGTGTTCGCCGGCCTCGGCGAGCTGCAGCGCGGTGACCGCTTCACCGTGCAGCGCGCCGACGGGAGCGACGCCGAGTTCGTCGTGGACAGCGCCGAGACCTTCGCCAAGGACGCCTTCCCCAGCAAGCGGGTCTACGCCGACGCCCAGCGCCCCGAGGTCCGGCTGATCACCTGTGCGGGGGACTACGACCACGAGGTGCGGGACTACACCGACAACCTCGTCGTCTTCGCCCACCTGGTGTGAACCGGCCCCTACGGCCGGACGGCGGAGTCAGCGAAGGGGCCGCCCGGCCCGAACGCCAGCGCAGCGAACCGTTCGCCGATCCGGCGGTGCGCGGCGGCGTCAGGGTGGAGGCCGTCGGGCAGCGGCAGTTCGGCGAAGTCGGCCTCGCCGTACAGGTCACGGCCGTCGAGGTGGTGCAGACGCGGATCCTCGGCCGACCGCTCGCGCACGATCCGGGCCAGCTCCTCCCGGATGACTTCCAGGGTGAGTTTCCCGCTCGCCGTTTCCGCCGGGTCCCCGGCCGCCCGGAACCGCAGCCGCCCCTCGCTCAGGGCGGAGAAGTCCGGGAGGGTGGGGCCCGGCGTGTCCTCGTGGAGGGGGCACAGGATCGGCGAGACGACGAGCAGCGGGGTGTCCGGGTGGCCGTCGCGCACGGTGTCGAGGAAGCCGTGGACGGCGGGGCCGAACGCACGCCGCCGCATCAGGTCGGCGTTGACGACATTGATGCCGAGCTTGACGCTGATCAGGTCGGCGGGCGTGTCGCGCAGGGCGCGCGCGGTGAACGGGTCGAGCAGGGCGCTGCCGCTCAGCCCCAGATTGACCAGTTCCGCACCGCCCAGGGACGCGCCGAGCGCGGGCCAGGTGGTGGTCGGGCTCGCCGCGTCCGAGCCGTGACTGATGGAACTGCCGTGGTGCAGCCACACCCTGCCGCGCCGCTCCGGTGCGGGTTCGACGGGCGCGTCGGTGCGCAGGGCGACGAGTTCGGTCGTCTCGTTGTGCGGCAGCCAGATCTCCACGACCTTGGCGGCGCCGGACAGCCCGGTGAAGCGCACGGTGCCGACGGGGCCCGGCCGGTGTGCGGCGGTTCCGGCGGCCATGTCGATCGTGAGCGTGTTGCCGCCGGCGACCCGGCCGCTGCCGGCCGGTCGTCCGTCGACGAGGAGGTCGTACACGCCGTCCGGGCGGGGCGGTGCGCCGACGTAGGTCCGCTTGGTGGGCAGGGTGTCCAGCTCGATGGTGGTCGCGCGGGTGCGGAAGACCAGTCGTACGCCGGCGGGCTGGGACTCCGCCATGGCCAGCTGCGGATCGGCGCACTGCGCGCGGGCGCGGGCCGGCAACCGGTGCGGCAGCAGGCCGTGGGCGGTGCGCTCCAGGTCGAGGGCGCCGCGGACGAGTTCGGCGGTCAGGGGCGTGGTGTGCATCATCTGGGCGTGTCCAGGGTCAGGGGGCGGGCCAGTTGCGCAGCAGGGAGTCGAGGGCGTCCACGATCCGCGTCCAGGACTCCTGTGAGTCGGGGGCGCTGTGGCTGAATCCGCCGGCCGCCTCCAGGCTGACGTAGCCGTGGAAGACGCTGCCGAGGAGGCGGACCGCGTGGGTCTGGTCGGGCTCGGCCAGGTCGTAGCCGCGCAGGACGGCCCGGGTCAGCTGTGCGTGCCGGGCCCCGGCGCTCGCGGCGGCCGTCTCCGGGTCCAGCGGGTGCCGGGCGGCCGTGTAGCGGCCGGGGTGTTCGCGGGCGTAGTCGCGGTAGACGTCCGCGAAGGCGCCGAGGGCGTCCTTGCCGGACCGGCCGGCAAGAGCGTCGGCGGCACGGTCGGCCAGTTCCTCCAGGGCGAGCAGCGCGATCCGCGTCTTCAGATCCCGGGAGTTCCTCAGGTGTGAGTACAGGCTCGCGACCTTGACGTCGAACCGCCGGGCCACTGCCGACACGGTCACCTGGTCGAAGCCGACCTCGTCGGCGAGTTCCGCGCCGGCCCGGACCAGACGCTCGGTGGTCAGTCCCGCGCGCGCCATCAGATGTCTCCCCTCTGCCAAAAGCTATTATGAAGTTACCTAAAAGCTTTAGGAAGGCCCTGGCAGGGCCCTTAATTGGTTAGCGGGTCGCGATGACCGGCACCTAACCTGCCGGGCATGGCGAAAGCACCCGTTCTCACACCCCGCGCGGAGGACTTCCCGCGCTGGTACCAGGACCTGATCGGCAAGGCTGAGCTGGCCGACAACGGCCCGGTGCGTGGCACCATGGTCATCCGACCGTACGGGTACGGCCTGTGGGAGCGGATGCAGCAGGAGATGGACGCCCGGATCAAGGAGACGGGCGCGCAGAACGCGTACTTCCCGCTCCTCATCCCGCAGTCGTACCTGACGAAGGAGGCCGAGCACGTCGAGGGGTTCGCGCCCGAGCTGGCCGTCGTGACCCACGGGGGCGGCAAGGAGCTGGAGGAGCCCGTCGTGGTCCGCCCCACCTCCGAGACGATCGTCAACGAGTACTTCTCGAAATGGGTGCAGAGCTACCGGGATCTGCCGCTGCTGATCAACCAGTGGGCGAACGTGGTGCGCTGGGAGCTGCGCCCGCGGGTGTTCCTGCGCACCACGGAGTTCCTGTGGCAGGAGGGACACACCGCGCACGCCACGTACGAGGAGGCGCGTGCCTTCGCGGCGCGCATCCAGAGCGAGGTCTACGGCGACTTCCTGAAGAACGTCCTCGCGGCGGACCACGTCTCCGGCCGCAAGACGGTCAAGGAGCGCTTCGCGGGCGCCGTCAACACACTCACGCTGGAAAGCATGATGGGCGACGGCAAGGCCCTCCAGATGGTCACCAGCCATGAGCTGGGGCAGAACTTCGCGAGGGCGTTCCACACCCGTTATCTGTCCAGGGACGGTTCGCAGGAATACGTCTGGCAGACCTCCTGGGGATCCACCACGCGGATGGTCGGAGCACTGGTGATGATGCACGGGGACGACGACGGGCTGCGCGTCCCGCCCCGGCTGGCCACGGTCCAGGCGGTGGTGCTCGCCGTCAAGGACGACGCGGCGGTCCTGGCCCGGGTCCACGCGATCGGTGAACGGCTCAGGGAGGCGGGTGTCCGGGTCCGCGTCGACGACCGCACGGACGTGCCGTTCGGCCGGCGCGCGGTCGACTGGGAGCTGAAGGGCGTGCCCGTACGGATCGAGGTGGGGCCCCGCGACCTGGAGAACGGCACCGCCGTGCTGGTCCGCCGGATCCCGGGCACCAAGGAGCCCGTCACGGCCGAGGCGCTGCCCGCGCTGCTGCCCGGGATGCTGGAGGACGACCAGGCGCTGCTGCTGGAGCAGTCCCGCCGGCGCCGCGAGGACCGCACGGTCGAGGTGACCACGGTGGAGGAGGCCGCGGAGGCCGCGAGCACCGGCTGGGCCCGCGTCCCCTGGGCCACGCTGGGCCCGGAGGGCGAGGCGAGGCTCGCCGAGCAGGGCGTGTCGGTGCGGTGCCTGGTCGCGGCGGACGGTTCGGTCCCGGAGAGCGACGACCAGCCGGGGAACGTGGCGGTCGTGGGACGGGCGTACTGACGGAAGCGGGCGCTTCCGCCGTCGCGGGAGGGGCGCCCGCCCAGAGGCGGAGGGCCGGTCCACCGACCGGCCCTCCTGCGCAAGTCACACCCGCGTCGAAGGATGTGGCCCGGCAGGGCCGACCTCGACACCTGGCATACCCACTTTTTTGTGCGTACTTGGCAGCCGCCGCCCGGCCGGGAGAGGCTGTTCTCCGAGGTCAGGGACCACGGCGACGGCACGGGAGGAGGTGACAGCAGCAGTGCGTCAGGACGCCGCCCCGCGTGCGCGGAGCCGTTCCACATGGCCGTGCCCCCACTCGGACACAGGGCCCAGGGCCTGGGACAGGTCTCGGCCGAAACCGGTCAGCGTGTACTCGGTCTTCGGCGGCAGCACGTCGTACACCTCACGGTGCACCAGGCCGTCCTCCTCCATCTCGCGCAGCGCCTGAGTCAGCACCTTCTCGCTCAACCCCGGCAGCCGGCGCCGCAGTTCGCCGGGCCGGAGCGGACCGGACTCCAGCAGCCACAGCAGCGACGTCTTCCACTTGCCGTCGATCACGGCGATCGCGGCGGTCACCCCGCAGACGTTCGTGTCCTGTGCGCGACTGCGTGTCATCTGCGTCCTCTTCTGTTCCTCGTCAGGCCGTACGGCCACAATCCTTTGCATGTACAGGAGTTGAAACATGTCCACGTCCACGGATCTTCCTGCCGTCACCGTGCTCGGTCTCGGCCCGATGGGCCGCTCGCTGGCCGGCGCGTTCCTGGGGGCAGGGCTGCGCACCACGGTCTGGAACCGCACACCGGGCAGGGACCGGGAGCTGATCGAGCAGGGTGCGGCCGGCGCCGGATCGGCCGGGGAGGCCGTGGCCGCCGGTGACCTGACCGTGGTCTGCGTGGTGAACTACGACGCGGTCGACGCCCTCCTGCGGCCCGAGCCCGTCAGCACCGCCCTCAAGGGCCGCACCGTCGTGAACCTCACCGCCGACACCCCGGCCCGTGCCCGGGAGACGGCGGGCTGGGCCGCCGCCCACGGCATCCGCTACCTGGACGGCGCGATCATGACCCCGGCCGGCAGCATCGGAACACCCGACGCGGTCTTCCTGCACAGCGGACCGCGGGACCTGTACGAGGAGCACCGGCGCGTACTGGAGGCACTCGGTGGCAGCCACACCCACCTCGGTGAGGAGATCGGGCGCGCCGCCACCTTCGACATCGCCCTGCTCGACCTCTTCTGGACGGCGATGGCGGGCTACGCGCACGCCGTGGCGGTCGCCCGCGCGGAGGGCGTCACCGCCGGGGAGCTGGCACCCTTCGCCCAGGGCATCGGTGCGATCCTGCCGCCGCTCTTCGCCGAGTTCGCGCAGGACGCCGACGACGGAACCTACTCCGGGGCGATCAATCCCCTCACCTCGGCCGTGTCGACCATGGCCCATGTCGTGGCCGTCTCCGAGGACCACGGGATCGACGCGGGCGTGATGCGTGCCGTGGAGGGCATGGCCCGGCGCACCATAGGCCTCGGCCACGGCGCGGACGGTTTCATCCGGGTCGCGGAGGTGCTGGGCCGCCACTGACCGGACCGGCTCGCTCGGAGGCGGTGCCCCGAGCTCGGCGGACCTGCGACTTGTGCCGGACGCGGCACGGTGCGACGCTTCGGTCCGCCGGTCACGACCACGGCCGGCGGTGGCTGTGAGCAGTGGCTTTCCCGGGAGGCGGACGGACCTGCCGGGGCCGTGGACGGAACGGGGAGTGGAGCGATGGAGCTGGAGCTGCGGCATCTGCGGGTGCTGTGCGCGATCGCCGACGCGGGAAGCGTGGGCCGGGCCGCGTCGCAGCTCGGCTACTCGCAGCCCGCCGTGAGCACCCAGCTGCGGCGCATAGAGCGCCACCTCGGCGAGCCGCTCTTCGAGCGCGGCACGAGCGGAGTACGGCCGACCCGCTACGGCGCCGAGGTCGTCGCCCAGGCCCGTGACGTACTGGCCCGCGCCGACGCCATCGGCCACCGCCCGGCCGCCGCCCGAGCCCGCCGTACCCTGCGCATGGCGGCGACCAACTCGCCCATGCTGTCCGGCACGGTTTCCCGCGTCCGCACCCGGCTGCCGGAAGTGTCCCTCGCGGTCACCAGCGTCTACGCCTCCTCGCGGATCGTCGAGCTGCTGGAGGACGGCGCGGTGGACGCGGCCATCGCCGCCGACTATCCGGGCATGGAACTGCGCCACTCGGTCGCGGTGCGGCATCGCGGGATCGTCACCGAACCCACCTTCGTGGCCCTGCCCTCCCGGCACCGGCTGCGTCAGTGCGCCCAGGTCCAGCTCGCCGATCTGGCCGAGGACGCGTGGTTCGTGACCCCGGACGACGGTGCCGGCTGGCCCGGGGTGTTCTACGACGCCTGCGCGGCGGCCGGGTTCACCCCGGTCACGGTCCATGAGTTCCTCGGCGACCAGACCCAGCTGCAGAGCATGATCGCCGACGGTCTGGGGGTGTCGCTCGTGCAGCCGACGTTGCGGCCGATCCCGCACGTCGTGGTCAAGCCGCTGGTCGGCTCCCCGCTGTGGTGCCGTTATGTGCTGGCCTGGCGGCCCGACACCGTCACCGATGAGGTCGTGGAGGCGCTGTCCCAGTCCGCCACGGCCGCCTACGGCGAGCTCGTCGCCCAGGCCCCCCACCTGCGGGCCTGGGCCTCGCGGACGTGGAGCGTCACCGGCGCCTGACCTCCAGGCATCTCGTACCGGGCGGGGCCGCGGTGTGTCAAAGGTGCGCCGTGATGTTATGAGCATGCAGTGGCATGTGCTATGTCACACGGCATTGTTGGGCCGGGTGGCCCGCTGAGACAGTGCCTCACACGCCTCAACACCCCACCGAGGCGCATCCCTTCGTGGAGGAACCCCAGATGCGCTATCGCTTCGCGCTGCCCAGACGCATGCCCGGCCGCAGGCACCCCCACACGGGCGGACGCCTGGCCGGCGCCGCGGCCGTCTGCGTCACCGTGACCGGTCTGCTGGCCACGCCGGCGCTCGCGGCACCGCTGCCGCACACCGCTGCCGCCACCGCTCCCCACGGGCACACATCCGTACCGTCGCCGGCCGGCGCGACCACCGCCGTCACCGAGCACCCGGCGAGTCAGTCCCGACGGCTCAGCCCGTCCCAACTCCCGCCCCTGCAGCCCCTCACGGCCAAGCCGGCCCGCAGGGCGGCGACGGCGGCCTCCTGCACTCCGGGCGACTTCGGCAGCCGTTCCGGCTCCGCCCTCGTCGCCTTCGTCAAGGCCTCGTCCACGGACTGCGTCAACACCCTCTTCTCGGTGACCGGCAAGAACGCGCACGACATCTTCCAGCAGGCCCAGATGCTGACCGTCGCGAGTGCGTACACGCGTACGGCCGGGCAGTACCGGGGTGACGACTCCGGCGGCATCGAGCAGCTGGTCCTCTTCCTGCGCGCCGGCTACTACGTGCAGTTCAACCACTCCGCGGACGTGGGGCCGTACACCTCCCGCCTCACCTCGGCCGTCACGGCCGGCCTGGACGCCTTCTTCGCCCGCTCCCACTCCCGGGACGTCAGCGCGGCCAACGGCGACATCCTCGGCGAGACGGTCATCCTGACCGACAGCGCCGACCAGCAGGGCCGCTACCTGTATGTATACCGTCGACTGCTCAACGCCTACGACAGCTCCTACGACGCGGTCGACAGCATGATCCGGGCCGTCAACAACGTCTACACCCCGCTGTGGCGCGGCAACTGGAACCCGTCGTACGTGAAGGCGGTCGAGTCGGACCCGCGCATCATCGACACCCTGTACGACTTCGCGCTCGCCAACACCGACCAGCTCGGCACCGACCTGGCCTTCCTGGACTCCAACGCCGGAATGAACCTGGCGCGTTACGTCGAGCACCCCGAACTCCAGGAAAACGCCCGGCCGTTGGCCAAGGACGTCCTGGACCGGACCGCGATGACCGGACCCACGGCCGGGCTCTGGGTCGCCGTGGCCACCCAGGCCAGCGCCTACGACGGCGCCAACTGCTCCTACTACGACGTCTGCGACCTGTCCGGGAAGCTGACCAAGGCCGTGCTGCCCGTCAGCCACCAGTGTGACGCGAACGTCACCATCCTCGCCCAGTCGCTGACCGCCGCCGACCTCGACGCCGCCTGCGCCAGCGTGCTGAACCAGAGCGGCTACTTCCGCGGTGTGGTCAAGGCCGACGGAGCGATACCCGGCCAGTACGTGTCGGCCATCCAGCTGGTGGTGTTCGCCAGCCGCACCGACTACCAGACCTACGCCGGCCCGATCTACGGCATCGGCACCGACAACGGCGGCATGACCCTGGACGGCAACCCGTCCGACCCGGCCAACCACGTCACGTCGATCATGTACCAGAAGCCCTCCGACGACGGATTCACGGCCCGGATCTGGAACCTCAACCACGAGTACACGCACTTCCTCGACGGCCGCGACGACATGAAGGGCGCGTTCGACCAGCAGATCTCCGTACCGGACGTGTGGTGGATCGAGGGCCTCGCCGAGTACGTGTCCTACAGCTACCGGGGCATCGCCGACGACCAGGCGGTCCAGGAGGCGGCCAAGCACACGTACAAGCTGAGCACCCTCTTCGAGAGCACCTACGACAACAGCGACGTGATCCGCACCTACCCGTGGGGCTACCTCGCCGTGCGCTACATGGCGGAGAAGCACCCCGACGACCTGCACAGCATGCTCGCCCGCTTCCGCGTCGGTGACTACGCCGGCGGATACGCCGTCTACCACGACGGCATCGGCACCCGCTACGACGCCGACTTCGACCAGTGGCTCACCGCGTGTGCCGCGGGCGCCTGCGCGGTTCCGGCGAAGGCCTGACCGCACGCGCCCCAGCAGGACGGCCGCCGACCGGAACCCGGTCGGCGGCCGCGGCCTGTGCGCGGGTATCCGTCAGACGGCCGTCGCCGGGTACGTCGGGTACTCCACGCCCGACACGTGCTGGACGACGCGGACGACCTGGCAGGAGTAGCCGAACTCGTTGTCGTACCAGAGGTAGAGGATCGCGTTGTCGCCGTCGACCTTGAGGGCGCCGGCGTCCACGATCGAGGCGTGGCGCGAGCCGATGAAGTCGCTGGAGACCGCGTCGGGCGCCGTGATGAAGTCGATCTGGCGCTTCAGCGGAGAGGTCAGCGACACCTCGCGCAGGTAGTCGTGGACCTCCTCGCGGGTGGTCTCGCGGGCCAGCTGCAGGTTGAGGATCGCGATCGAGACGTCCGGCACGGGCACGCGGATCGAGCTGCCGCTGATCTTCGCCTTGAGGTCCGGGAGGGCCTTGGCGACGGCGGAGGCGGCACCGGTCTCGGTGATCACCATGTTGAGCGGCGCGGAGCGGCCACGGCGCTCGGACTTGTGGTAATTGTCGAGCAGGTTCTGGTCGTTGGTGAACGAGTGGACCGTCTCCACATGACCGCGCAGCACGCCGTACTCGTCGTCCATCGCCTTCAGCGGCGGCACGATCGCGTTGGTGGTGCAGGAGGCGCAGGAGAGGATCTGCTCGTCCGGCTTGATGGTGTCGTGGTTGACGCCGTGCACGATGTTCGGGACATCGCCCTTGCCCGGCGCGGTCAGCACGACCTTCTCGATGCCGGGGCGCAGGTGCTTGGACAGGCCCTCGCGGTCGCGCCACTTGCCGGTGTTGTCGATGAGGATGGCGTCACGGATGCCGTACTCGGTGTAGTCCACGGCTGACGGGTCGTCCGCGTAGATCACCTTGATGGCGTTGCCGTTGGCCACGATGGTGCTGCTGGCCTCGTCGACGGTGATCGTGCCCTGGAACTGGCCGTGGATGGAGTCGCGACGCAGCAGCGAGGCGCGCTTGACGATGTCCTGGGCGCCGCCGCCGCGGACCACGATGGCGCGCAGCCGCAGACCGTTGCCGGACCCGGCCTTCTCGATCAGCAGGCGGGCGACCAGCCGGCCGATGCGGCCGAAGCCGTACAGGACGACGTCGCGCGGCTCACGGCGCTCGATCTTGTTCGCACCGGTGGCGCCGGCGACGGCCTCGGCGGTGAACTCCTGCACGCTCAGGCCGCGGTCGTCGGCCTTGTAGGTGGTGGCCAGCATGCCCAGGTCGATCTGGGAGGGCCCGAGGTCGAGGGCGGTCAGGGCCTCAAGGAACGGCATGGTCTCGGTGACCGACAGCTCCGCGCCGTCGATCTGCCGGGCGAAACGGTGCGTCTTGAGGATGCTGACCACCGACTTGTTCACCAAGGAGCGGCTGTGCAGCAGGACGGTCACGTCCCGCTCGCGGTGCAGCTTCCCGATGAGCGGGATCATCGACTCCGCGATCTCCTCGCGGATCTTCCAGTTGGTGAACGAGTCGTCGTTGACAGTCACGGATCCATCTTTCGAGCTAGGCAGCGCTCATATGGTAACCACACCCCTCAGGTGCTCCTTCCGGGGGTCGTGAGGTAAGGGATTTACACCCATCCCTTGACCAATTCCTGAATCGGGGTGGAAGTGCGTAAGAAACCCGGGTCGCGATTTGCACGTCTTACCTGGCGTGCCCAAGGTCAACAGAGTGAGCACCTCTTCCGTACCCCGGCCGCCCGAGTCGGCCGCCCCTTCCGGCCCTGCCCGACGCCCCGGCCTGCCACGGATCACCCGGCGCGGGATCACCGAGGGCGCCCTGCCGGCCCTGGCCCTGTTCGCGGCCGTCCGGCTCGCCGGGGTCCTCGCGGTGGTCCTCACCAACGCGGTCAGGGGCCACCCGCTCCTCCGGACCCTGGCCCACTCCTGGGACTCCCGCTGGTACCTGCACATCGCCGCCCAGGGCTACGGCCACAAGATCTGGATCACCCCGCAGGGCGACGTCCAGAGCGACTGGGCGTTCTTCCCGCTGTACCCGGGGCTCATCAGGGCACTGACCACGATCCTGCCGTTCACCCCCGGCCAGGCCGCGCTGCTCATCGCCTGGACCGCCGCGGGCGTGGCGGCGTACGGCGTGTACGTCATCGGCCACCACCTCTACGGCCGCGGGGTCGCCACCGCGCTGGTCGCCCTCTGGGCCGCCCTGCCGCACTCCGTCGAACTGACCATCGCCTACACCGAGTCGCTGTTCGCCGCGCTCGCGATCTGGTCCCTGTACTGCGTCCTCAAGGGCCGCTGGCTGTGGGCCGGGGCACTGGCCGCGCTGGCGGGACTGTCCCGGCCGAGCGGTTTCGCGATCGCCGGGGCCGTCTCCCTCGCCGCCGGGTACGAGGCGCTGCGGCAGCGGGGCCGGGTGCCGGTGAGCCTGTGGGCCGGAGCCGTACTGGCCCCACTGGGCTGGCTCGGCTATGTGCTGTGGGTGGGAACCCGGATAGGAGACGTGTTCGGCGGCTACTTCAAGGTGCAGAGCGCCTGGGACTCCCGCTTCGACTTCGGCGCCGGATCGGCGCGCTTCCTGAAGGCCCTGCTGCTGCACGGCGGGGGCGTCGTCTACCCCGTGGCCCTGGCGATCGTCGCGATCGGTGTGGTGCTGTTCGCGCTGCTGTGCCTGGAACGTGCCCCGTTCGTCCTGGTGGTCTTCGCGGGCATCCTGATCCTGCTCGTGGTCGGCGGCTCCGGCTCCTTCTCCTCCAAGCCGCGGTTCCTGCTGCCCGCCTTCCCGCTGCTCATCCCGGTGGCCCGCGCCCTGACCCGCACCTGGCGGCTCCGGCCGGCCCACGCCGTGGTCGTCTACGGCGCCCTGACCGTCGTGTCCCTGCTGTTCGGCGCCTATGTGACGGCGGTGGCCCGCTCCCCGCTGTGAGCCCCCACCGGCTCGCCACACGGGCTTCCGCTCCCGCCCGCCCCGGCGTACGCCGCCCAGGACCGGACCTGGGCGGCTCCGACGTTCAGCGCGGACATCGCGAACGCGCCCGCGCGAGCGACGGGGCGGACGTCGCCTCGCGGAGCACCCGGGTGATCAGCGTCGCACCGGCCCAGAACGTCGAGAGGCCCCCGCAACGGGACCAGGGGGGAGGGCCGCCACGGTGTGCCCGGCGGGCGGCGCGGGCAGAGTCAGCCGTGAGCGACGCGGCCCCGCCCAGCGCCGGCACGGCCGGCACCTCGGCCGGGCTGCCCGGCGCCGAGCGGGCGATCGCGGCGAGTGCGGGCGCGGACAGCACAGCCACCGCTCGGAACGCCGAACGCCGGCCCAGCAGTCGGCCCGGCGCGGCCCCGGCGGGCACGCCCGCCACCCAGGCGAGCGTGGCCGGTCGCCGCCGCGAGCCCGACGGCCAGGAAACCGAACACACTCGGAGACACCAGCAGTGCCGGGGGGTACCCGCACCCGGCATACGGGGGCCTGCCGCAGCGTGCCGCTCGCCCAACCCATGATCGGCTTGCCGTGACACAGGCCGGGGGCAGGGGAGGCGGACGGATGCGGGACAGGATCTGGCGTGCGGCGTGGATCGCGGGGGTGGCACAGTTCTTCGTCGCCCACAGCCTCGTCGAGTCGGCATGGGAACGGCCGTACAGCTGGGCGCGGAACAACATCAGCGATCTCGGCGACGCGCGCTGCGCCTGGCAGACCGACCCCGAGCCGAGATACGTCTGCTCTCCCCGACACGCCCTGATGAACACCTCGTTCGTCACCCTCGGGCTGCTGCTCGTCGCCGGGGTCGTGCTGACGGGCCCGCTCTGGCGGCGCGGCACTGCCGCGGTCCTGTGCCGGTTGCTGCTCGCGGGGGCCGGCGTCGGGTTCGTCCTGGTCGGGCTGGCGCCGGCGGACGTGCACGAGAACCAGCATGTGCTCGGCGCCCTGCTGATCATGGGAACGGGGAACACCGGCCTGCTGCTGGCCGGCCCCGCTCTCGCCGACGGCGCGCCGCGCCTGCTGCGGTGGGGGAGCGCGCTGCTGGGCGGTGTCGCCCTCGTCGCCTTCGGGCTCTTCCTCTCCCACCACTACCTCGGTCTCGGCATGGGCGGCATGGAACGAGTCGCCGTGCTGCCGGTGCTGGGGTGGACGGCCGCCGCCGGGCTGCACGGTCTGCTCCGCGGGGGTGCCGTGCGAACGCCGTGAATCGGGGTAGACGGGGGGACGCCCGAGGAAAGGACCGTCATGACGACCTACGTGATCACCGTTCCCGGTACCTTCACCGCGGATGTCGGGACCGACACCCGCAGTCGCCTGGCCACGGCGCTCAGGCCCGCCGATCCGCACGGCACCCGGATGGGCAGCGCCGAGGACCTCGACGTGCTCAGCGTGAACGAGGACAACACCTTCACGCTGCGCCTGACCGTCGAGGCGGACACCGGTCCGCACGCCGAGGAGGAGGCCCGCCGGCTGGCCGACTCCGCCCTCCGGGGAGCGGGACTGGACGAACGGAGCGCACCGCTCGGACCCGCCGTGATCACCGGGATCGACTCCGAGGTGCGCTGACCGGGAGTCGTACCGCCCCTCACCCGCAGGGCGAGAACTTCCGATATAGGTAAAATCTAGGCGTTTGCCGAATCTGCAGGCGGCCGGTCAGGCAAGGCCACCGCCCCGCCGGAAGTGATCGATGCCCCGCAAGCGCCCCACGGACGACGGCGACGAGCTGCTGGCCAGGCTCGGCTCGCTCATCGCCCAGGCACGGGAACGCGCGGAGCTGCAGCGCACCCAGGTCGAGCTGGCCATCGCCCTGCAGCGCGGCATGCTCCCCCGGGACCTGCCCACCGCACCCGGCCTGCGTCTCGCCGTCCGCTACGCACCGGCCAACCTCGGTCTCAACGTGGGCGGCGACTGGTACGACGCGTTCACCCTGCCCGACGGCCGGATCGGGCTGTCCATCGGCGACGTCCAGGGGCACAACATCGAGGCCGCCGCTTTCATGGGCCAGGTGCGGGCCGGACTGCGCGCCCTCGCCTCCGTCACCGGGGAGCCGGGCGAACTCCTCGCCCGCACCAACGACCTGCTCGTCTCACTGGGCAGCGAACTCTTCGCCACCTGCACCTTCATGCGCCTCGACCCGGCCACCGGAGTGCTGGAGAGCGCACGGGCCGGCCACATCCCGTTCGTGTGGGCGACGGCGGACGGCAAGTCCGGCGTCGTCGACGAGGAGGGAGGGCCGCCGCTCGGCATCGACAAGGGCATGGAGTTCCCGGTCAGCCGCCACCGGCTCACCACGGGCGGCGTGTTCGTCCTCCTCACCGACGGCGTGGTGGAGGGCCCCTCGCTGACCATCGAGGACGGCCTCGACCAAGTGGTGCGCCTCGCCGGTATCGCCGCCGTCGCCGGCCTGGAGGCCCACGCGCTGGCCGCCGCCGTGATCAAGGGCGCCGAGAGCGTCGGGCACGAGGACGACGCGGCCGTCCTCGTCGTGGGCCTGGACGGAGTCCGCACCTGACCGGTCCGGCCCTGTCAGCACCGGCCCACCGGCCGGGGATTCAGCCATAGGGCCGGACGGCACCGGCTCTCGCCTCGCCGACCCGGGGCCGCCGGTGTGGGATGGCTGCTGTGGTGGGTTTCGAGGTTCTGCGCCGGCCGGGCGGCTACGCCGTCCAGGTACTGGCCGTCGCGGCCTGCTACTACGCCGCCGCCCGGCTCGGACTCCTGCGCGAACTCACCGTCGAAGGCGCCGTCGTCACCCCCATCTGGCCGCCGACGGGCGTCGCCGTCGCCGCGCTGCTGATCCTCGGCCTGCGCTGCTGGCCCGGCATCACGATCGGCGCCTTCTTCGCCGTGATGTACATCACCAGCTTCCGGCCTGATGTGCTGATCACCCTGGCCGGCCAGACCGGCGCACCGGTGTGCGCGGCGCTCCTGCTGCGCCGCGCCCGCTTCCACACCGGCCTGAGCCGGTTGCGGGACGGCCTCGCCCTGGTGTTCCTGGGGGCACTGACCGCCACCCTGATCAGCGCCACCGTCGGCGTCGGTCTCCTCGTCGTCACGGACAAGCTGGACCCGGCCGACTTCTGGCTCGTGTGGCTCGCCTGGTGGGTGGGCGACGCCATGGGCGTCCTGATCGTCACCCCGCTCCTGCTGTTGCTGCACCGCGCGCGCTGGCCACCGCCCCTGGCCCGCTGGAAGGAGGTGACCGCGCTGACCGCCGTCGCCTGCTGCCTGGTGCCGTTGGCGGTCTACAGCACGGTCAGCCTGCTCTACCTCGTCTACCCGCTCCTCATCTGGACCGCCCTGCGCTTCCAGTTGGTGGGCAGCGTGCTGTCCGCGCTGCTGACGTCCGTACTGGCCACCGTCGCCGCGACGGACGGCGTCGGCGCCTTCACCGGGCTGAGCCGGATCGAGGTCATGGCGAAGCTCCAGGCGTTCAACGGCTCCATGGCCCTGACCGCGCTCCTGCTGTCCGCGCTGATCACCGAGCAGCGCAACACCCGGCGCTCGGTGGAGCGGGCGTGCCAGGAACTGGTCGAGGTACTGGAACACCTCACCGCCGGCGAGGCCCCGCCACCCCGGCCACAGCCGGACGCCCACGATGCCCAGAACACCCGGAACACGGGCGACTGGGCTTGGCCGACGGGGCCCCCATGACACGCAACGGAGTTGGCGCTGCCCGGCTCAGTGGCGGGTGCCAACCCCTCTCCCGGCGTGTCGAACGGCCGGTCCGGGGCACTGGGAGACGATGGGCGCAGCCCGGACGGGCCCGGGCCGGACCGGAGGGACAGCGGCGGCATGGAGCAGCGGACGGCGAGCGCGGCCGAGCAGCGGGCCGGGGCGGGCCGGCCCGGCCCGGCCGCCCCACAGCGGCACGCGGACGCGACCGTGGGGCCGCGGGATCACACCGCGTGGACGTCGGCGGATTGCGTACAGTCGACTGCCGCCCGGCCTCCGGAGGACCCCGTCCGCCCTGCGGAGTACTCCGCACGGCCACCCGAGAACCCGGCTCCGCCACCGGCCGACACCGACGCGCGTCGTAGCATCCCCCGCACCGACCACCTGCTGCGCGACCCCCGGCTGGCCGCGGCCGTGGACCGGCTCGGTGTCGGCGCGGTCAAGGCCGCCGTGCGCGAGGCGCAGGAGCGGGCCCGTGGGGGAGGGGTCCCGCCCGAGGAGGTGCTGCGGACCGCCCTCGCCCTGCTGCCCGGAACCGCGAGCGGGCTGCGCCCGGTGCTGAACGCCACCGGGGTGCTGCTGCACACCAACCTCGGCCGGGCCTCGCTGTCGGCCGCCGCCCGGCAGGCCGTGCAGGAGGCCGCCGGGCCCACGGACGTGGAGCTGGACCTGGCGACCGGCGTACGCGCCCGCCGTGGCCGCTCCGCCCTGGCCGCCCTGCGTGAGCGGGTACCGGCGGCCGGGGCGGTGCATGTCGTCAACAACGGCGCCGCCGCGCTGGTGCTCGCCGCCACCGCTCTCGCGGCCGGCAGGGAGATCGTCGTGAGCCGGGGCGAGATGGTGGAGATCGGGGACGGGTTCCGCCTGCCCGACCTGCTCGTCTCGACCGGCGCCCGGCTGCGCGAGGTCGGTACGACCAACCGCACGACCGCCGCCGACTACGCCACCGTGATCGGCCCGGACACCGGGTTCGTGCTCAAGGTGCATCCGTCCAACTTCCGTATCACCGGCTTCACCCGGTCCGCCGAGACCGCTGAACTCACCGGCCTCGGCGTCCCGGTCGTCGTCGACATCGGCTCCGGGCTGCTCGCCCCGCACCCGGCGCTGCCCGAGGAACCCGACGCCGATACGCAGCTGCGCGCGGGTGCCGCGCTCGTCACCGCGAGCGGCGACAAACTGCTCGGCGGACCTCAGTGCGGACTCCTGCTCGGCGACCAGGACCTGGTCCGCGCCCTCGCCCGGCACCCGCTGGCCCGCGCGCTGCGCGTCGACAAACTGACCCTGGCCGCGCTGGAGGCCACCCTCACCGGCCCGCCCACCCCTACCGCCGTCGCCCTGACCGCCGACCCGGCCCGCCTGCGCGCCCGCGCCGACCGGCTGGCCGAGAGTCTCAACGCCGACGGCATCGACGTACGGGCCGTCGAGTCCGCCGCTGCCGTCGGCGGCGGCGGAGCCCCCGGAGTCACCCTGCCCAGCGCCGCCCTCTCCCTGCCCGCGTCCTACGCCGCCGCGCTGCGCACCGGCGGCGTCCCGGTCGTCGGGCGCCTGGAGGCGGGCCGTTGCCTGCTGGATCTGCGGGCGGTGCCCGAACAGGACGACGACCGGCTGGCCGATGCCGTGCGCTCGGCCCGGCCCGCCGGGGGAGGGCGGGCATGATGCGGGTGCTCGCCACCGCCGGCCATGTCGACCACGGCAAGTCCGCCCTGGTACGGGCCCTCACCGGCATGGAGCCCGACCGCTACGAGGAGGAGCGCCGCCGGGGACTCACCCTCGACCTGGGTTTCGTATGGACCCGGCTCGGCCCGGACGGGGACCACCTCGCCTTCGTCGACGTCCCCGGCCACGAACGCTTCGTGCCCACCATGCTGGCCGGCGTCGGACCGGTGCCCGCCGTGCTGTTCGTGGTCGCCGCCGACCAGGGCTGGCAGCCCCAGTCCGAGGAACACCTGGCCGTCCTCGACGCGCTCGGCGTCCGGCACGCCGTGCTCGCGGTGACCCGCAGCGACCTCGCCGACCCCGGACCCGTGCGCGCCGACGCCGTCGAACGGCTGGCCCGGACCTCCCTCGGCAAGGTGCCCGCGGTCGCGGTGAGCGCGGTCACCGGCGCCGGACTCGACGAGCTGCGCGACGAACTCGCCCGGCTGGCAGGCGAGTTGGCCGATCCGGACCCCGACGCCGACGTACGGCTCTGGCTCGACCGGGCCTTCACCGTGCGCGGGCACGGCACCGTCGTGACCGGCACGCTCGGCGCGGGCACCCTGCGCGTCGGCGACCGGCTGGTCACGGGGGACGGCACGGCCGTGCTCCGGGTGCGCGCGCTGCAGACCCTGCAGGAGGAGCGGAGGGAGGTCAGCGCGGTGGCCCGCGTGGCGGTCAACGTGCACGGACCGGGCGACGACGGCCTGCGCCGGGGCCATGTGCTGCTGACCCCGGACCGCTGGCTGAGCAGTGCGCTGATCGACGTCCGGGTCACCGGCGAGCCGGTCGCCGGCCTGCCCCGCGCCGTCACCCTGCACATCGGCACCGCCGCCGTACCGGTGGCCGTACGCCCCCTCGGCGAGGACACCGCCCGGCTCACCCTCGCCCGCGGCCTGCCCCTGCGGGTCGGTGACCGCGCGGTACTGCGCGAACCCGGCGGCAGCCGCATGCCCTGCGGTGTCACGGTCCTCGACGTACGACCGCCCCGGCTGACCCGGCGCGGTGCCGGCCGCGCCCGCGCGGCGGAACTCGCGGGCATGACCGGCCGCCCCGACGGCACCGCCGAACTGCGCCGCCGCAAGCTGATCCGGCGCGCCGACCTGAGGGCGATGGGCGTCCCGCCGCCCGCGGCCGGGGCCCAGGGCGGCCCGCGGACGGGGGCAGGGCGCCTTTCCGCCCCGGCCCCCGCCGTCGCCGGGGACTGGCTGGTCGACGCGACGTACTGGAACGCCCTGAAGGACCGGCTGGCCGCCGAGGCCGGCCGGCACGCCCGCGCGCACCCGCTGGAGCCCGGCCTGCCCGCCGAGGCGGCCCGCCGGCTGCTCGGCCTGCCCGACCGCACCCTGGTCGACGCGCTGGTCGACGCGACACCCCGACTCCGGTCCCGTCAGGGCCGGTTGTACGCCTCGGACCGTGTCCGCCCGGACCTTCCCCCGTCCGTCCGGGCCGCCGTTGACGCGGTGCGCGAGGATCTCGCCCGTATGCCGTTCCGGGCGCCGGAGGCCGGCCGGCTGGCCGAACTCGGCCTGGACCGCAGGGCGTTGGCCGCCGCCGTCGCGGCCGGTGCCCTGCTGCGGATCGCCGACGGGATCGTGCTGCTGCCCGGCGCCGACGCCGAGGCCGCCGCCGTGCTGCGCACCCTGCCCCAGCCGTTCACGCTCAGCGAGGCCCGGCGTGCGCTGGACACCACCCGCCGGGTGGCCGTACCGCTGCTGGAGTTCCTCGACGCGCGCGGCCACACCGAACGCGTCGACGACCAGCACCGGCGCTGCCGCACGGACCCGGAGAACGGAGGCGGACGGGAATCGAACCCGCCGGCCCGAGATCCTCGGGCCCCTCGGTTTTGAAGACCGGGAGGGCCACCAGGCACCCACACGCCTCCACCGCTCGTCAGGCTACTGCCCCGGGAGACCGCCGGTATGACATCGACATCCCCACCGACCGGCCGGGCGCCCGTCCGGCTCACGCAGTACGCCCACGGCGGCGGCTGCGCCTGCAAGATCCCGCCCGGAGAGCTGGAGGAGGTGGTCGCCGGGCTGGCCGCGCACCCGCTCGCCGGGGGCGACACCCCGCTGCTCGTCGGGCTCGCCACCGGGGACGACGCCGCCGTGGTCACCCACCGGGGAACGGCGCTGGTCTGTACGGCGGACTTCTTCACCCCCGTCGTGGACGACCCCTACGACTGGGGACGCATCGCCGCCGCCAACGCGCTGTCCGACGTGTACGCGATGGGCGGCCGTCCGGTGCTCGCCGTGAACCTGCTGTCCTGGCCGCGCGACCGGCTCCCCTTCGACCTGGCCCGCGAGGTGCTGCGCGGCGGTCTGGACCTCGCCACCGAGGCCGGCTGCCATGTCGGCGGCGGACACAGCGTCGACGACCCGGAACCGAAGTACGGCATGGCCGTCACCGGCCTCGCCGATCCGGACCGGCTGCTGCGCAACGACGCCGGGCGGCCCGGGACGCCGCTGTCGCTGACCAAGCCGCTCGGCGTGGGCGTGCTGAACAACCGGCACAAGGTCACCGGCGAGCGGTTCGAACAGGCCGTCGCCACGATGACGGCGCTCAACCGGGACGCCGCCGAGGCCGCCCTCGCGGCCGGGGCCACCTGCGCCACCGACGTCACCGGGTTCGGTCTCCTCGGGCATCTGTACAAGCTGGCCCGCGCCTCCGGCGTGACCGCCGTGGTCGACACGGCCGCCGTGCCCTACCTGGACGGGGCGCGGGAGGCCGTCCGGGACGGCTATGTCAGCGGCGGCACCCGGCGCAACCTCGCATGGGTCGCCCCGCACACCGACTTCGGGACCACCGACGCCGACACCCGGCTGCTGCTGGCGGACGCCCAGACCTCCGGCGGGCTGCTCGTCGCCGGCGAGGTGCCCGGCGCGCCGGTGGTGGGGGAGCTGGTGCCCCGCGGTCCGCACTCCCTGGTGCTCAAGTGACTCAGGGCTCCGTGCCCGTGTGCTCGTCGATGCCCGCGCGGACCCGGTAGGCCCGCACCAGCGCCACGGACGCCGGGCCCCGTGGCCGGCGGCCCGGGCGGATGTCCACGGCGAACGCCTTCGACTCCTGGATGTGCGTGTTCGGGTCCAGCGACAGGTGCAGCAGCTCGTTGGCCGCGTCCCCGGTGCTGTAGCCGTTGGGGCCCCAGTGGTAGGGCAGGCCCACCTGGTGCAGCCGGCGCCCCTGTACGGTCAGCGGCGCCATCCGGTCCGTCACCAGCACCCGCGCCTCGATCACCCCGCGTGCGCTGACGATCGTCGCCCACCCGGTGTGTTCCAGACCCCGCTCGGCGGCCAGCTCGGGGGAGACCTCGCAGAAGAACTCCGGCTGGAGTTCGGCCAGATACGGCTGCCAGCGGGACATGCCGCCCGCCGTGTGGTGCTCGGTCAGCCGGTAGGTGGTGGCCACGTACGGGAACACCTGTGAGCCGGGTTCGTCACCGCTCGGCTGGTAGCGGTTGTCGCGGACCGCCGGCATCAACTGCCGTACCGGGTTGCGCTGTTGGTCGTAGAGCAGGTTCGGGAACGGCGAGTCCTGCGGTTCGTAGTGGGTGGGCAGCGGGCCGTCGGTGAGCCCGGACGGCACATACAGCCAGGCCTTGCCGTCGGCCTGCATGATGAACGGGTCCGTGCCGGACAACGCCTCCGGGCCGGTCGCGTCCTCGGGCGGCTCGTGATCGGGCGGCTTGTCCTTCTTGAAGTCGGGCACGTCGTGCCCGGACCACTGGCCCTTCTCCGGGTCCCACCACACCAGGGCCTTCCGCTCGCTCCACGGCTTTCCCTCGGGGTCGGCGGAGGCGCGGTTGTACAGGATGCGGCGGTTGGCGGGCCAGGCCCACGCCCACTCGGCGGCCACCCAGTCCTGCTCCCGGCCGGGCTTGCGGCGGGCCGCCTGGTTGACGCCGTCGGCGTAGACACCGCAGTAGATCCAGCAGCCGCAGGTGGTGGAGCCGTCGGGCTTCAGCTGCTCGTACGACGAGAGCGGGTTGCCCTCGGCGTCATGGCCGTTGATCTCGGCGAGCACGGCCTCCGCGTCCGGCTCGGCGTGCCGGCCCTTCACCGGATAGTTCCAGGCCAGGTCGAGCACGGGCCGGTCCATCTCGTCGGTGGACCCGGCGAGCTTCTCCCGGATGAGCCGCCCCAGGTGGTACGTGAACCACAGGTCGCTGCGCGCCTCGCCGGGCGGCTCGACGGCCTGGTGGTGCCACTGCAGCAGCCGCTGGGTGTTGGTGAAGCTGCCGTCCTTCTCGGTGTGCGCGGCGGCCGGCAGGAAGAACACCTCGGCGCGGATGTCCTCCGTGCGCAGCTCCCCGGTCTCGGTCTCCGGGCCGTCCTTCCACCAGGTCGCCGACTCGATCAGCGAGAAGTCGCGGACCACCAGCCAGTCCAGGTGGGCCATGCCGAGCCGCATCAGCTTGGAGTTGGCGTTGCCCACCGCGGGGTTCTCACCGAACAGGAAGTAGCCCTTGCAGGTGCCCTCCCGCTGGGCCATGGCCGTCTCGTACGCCGAGTGGGAGCCGGTGAGCCGGGGCAGGTAGTCGAAGCAGAAGTCGTTGTCGGCGGTGGCCGCCTCGCCCCAGTACGCCTTGAGCAGGCTCACCAGGTACGCGCGCATGTTGCCCCAGTAACCCTTGTGGGCCGCCTCGGCCCGCACGAACGCGTCCAGGTCCTCGTTCTTGTGCGCGTGCGGCATCGGGATGTAGCCCGGCAGCAGGTTGAACAGGGTCGGGATGTCGGTGGAGCCCTGGATGGAGGCGTGTCCGCGCAGTGCGAGGATGCCGCCGCCGGGCCGGCCGATGTTGCCGAGCAGGGTCTGCAGGACGCACGCGGCGCGGATGTACTGCACCCCGACCGTGTGCTGCGTCCAGCCCACCGCATAGGCGAATGCCGTGGTGCGGTCCCGGCCGGAGTTCTCCGTGACCAGCTCGCACACCTGCCGGAACAGGTCCTGCGGCACCCCGCAGACCTGCTCGACCATCTCCGGCGTGTAGCGGGCGTAGTGCCGCTTGAGCACCTGGAAGACACAGCGCGGATGGGTGAGCGTCTCGTCCCGCTGCGGCTCGCCCTCGCCGATCACCGCGCCGCCGGAGCCGTGTGCCTCGCCGGGTGCCGCCTCGGTGACCGAACTGCCGCCGCCGGTCCGCTTGTCGTACTCCTGGTCGCGCTGCCCGGAGGCCGCCTGGATCTCGGTGCCCTCGTACTGCCAGCTGCTGTTGTCGTAGGAGCGGCTGGCGGCGTCGAGACCGGAGAAGACACCCGCCAGGTCCTCGGTGTCGCGGAAGTCCTCCCGCAGGATCACCGGGGCGTTGCTGTACGCCACGACGTAGTCGCGGAAGTACTTCTCGTGCTCCAGGACGTAGTGGATGATCCCGCCGAGGAAGGCGATGTCGCTGCCCGCCCGCAGCGGGACGTGCAGGTCGGCGAGGGCGCTGGTGCGAGTGAAGCGCGGGTCGACGTGGACCAGCTTCGCGCCCCGCGCCTTGGCCTCCATCACCCACTGGAACCCGACCGGATGGCACTCGGCCATGTTCGAGCCCTCGATGACGATGCAGTCCGCGTTCTGCAGGTCCTGCTGGAAGGTGGTCGCGCCGCCGCGTCCGAACGAGGTTCCCAGACTGGGAACGGTGGAGGAGTGTCAAACACGCGCCTGGTTCTCGATCTGGATCGCTCCGAGCGCGGTGAACAGCTTCTTGATCAGGTAGTTCTCTTCGTTGTCGAGCGTGGCCCCGCCGAGGCTCGCGATGCCGAGCGTGCGCCGGGTGCGGGTCTCGTCGACCTCCCACTGCCAGCCTGCCCGGCGCGCCTCGATCACCCGGTCGGCGATCATGTCCATGGCCGTGTCGAGGTCCAGGCGCTCCCACCCGGTTCCGTGCGGGCGCCGGTAGAGGACGTGGTGCTCGCGTGCGTCGCCGGTGGTCAGCTGCAGGCTCGCCGCGCCCTTGGGGCACAGCCGGCCGCGCGAGATGGGGGAGTCCGGGTCGCCCTCGATCTGGGTGACCTGCTCGTCCTGGACGTAGACGTTCTGGCCGCAGCCCACCGCGCAGTACGGGCAGACGGACTTCACCACCCGGTCGGCGGTGGCCACCCGGGGCTGCAGGCGCTCACTGCGCCCGCTCTTCGCGGCAGCGCCCCGGCCCAGCGGGTCGGTGCCCGTCAGCTGGCGGTAGACCGGCCAGGAGTCGATCCAGGTGCGTACACCCACGGCCACTCCTTCCGCTCACTGACCTGATTTTCCCGCATGCGCGCGGCGACGGCATCTCTCGCCCTGGTGGGCCGCGGAGTACCCCCGTCGGGCGGGGCCAAACAGAAGCGCCGGGGAGCCCCGCCGCTGGTGTGTCGGCGCACGGCCCGCCACCTGGTGCCGGTAATGTCCAGTTGGCACCGCCGTCGCGAGGCCGTCGGGCAGTCCCGGTATCCGGGAGGAACGCGAGGCCCAGGCGCTCGCCCTTCCCGCGCCCGGAGGTGACCCCCTTGCCCGCTGTCCGCCGCCCCTACGTCCTGCTGTTCGACGTGAACGAGACGCTCACCGACATGGCCCCGCTCGCCGCCCGCCTGGAGCACGTCGGTCTGCCCGGCCACCTCCTCACCGCCTGGTTCGCCGGCGTGCTGCGCGACGGCGTGGCCCTCACCCTGGCCGGCGGCCACGCCTCCTTCGCGGCCGTCGCCGGGGAAGGTCTGCGGGCGCTGGCGGCCGCCGAAGAGGGCGCCAGCGACCCGGAACAGGCCGCGGCGTACGTCCTCGCCGGACTGCCCGAACTGCCCCTGCACCCGGACGTGCCCCGAGGCGTACGCGCGCTGCACGCGGCCGGATACCGACTGGCCACCCTCACGAACGGCTCGGCCGACACCACCCGTGCCGTGCTGGACCGGGCCGGACTGACCGACTGCTTCACCACCCACCTGGACGTGGCGGGCCCCGGCCGCTGGAAGCCCGCACGGGAGGCCTACGCATACGCCCTGGACGCCGTGGGCGTGGCCGCCGACGAGGCCCTGCTGGTCTCGGTGCACCCCTGGGACATCGACGGCGCCGGCCGCGCCGGCCTGACCACCGCCTGGCTGCGCCGCACATCGCACCCCTACCCCTCGGTGGCCCGCCCCGCCGACCTGACCGCCACCTCCCTGCCGGACCTGGCGGCCCGGCTCGGCGCCGAGTAGCTCAACGGCCGCGCGCGGCGAGCCGCTCCCGCTGCGGTACGACCGTGTACTTGGGGTCCTCGGCGGAGGCCACCCCGGCGTGGAACACGCCGAAGCGCAGCGCGGCCGAGCCGGTGAGCAGGGCGGCCCCAGCCGCCAGGGCGAGGCGCCGGTCCCGTCCGCCGAACAGGGCGAGGACCGCGCCGCCCGCCGTCAGCAGTTCCGCCGTGCGCAGCAACAGACGCGGCCTGCCCTGCTCGAAGGGCTCGGCCGTCAGGCCCATGCGCCGCTTCATCGTCCGGAAGGCACCCAGTTCCACAGCGGCGCCGAGGGCGGCCATCCGGCGGGCGGGCTCCGCCTGGGCCGTCGGAGCCGCCGCCAGGGCCAGACCGGACGCGGCCGTGGCGGCGGAGCCGGCGAAGACGAACGGCAGTTCGCGGTAGCCCTCGTGCCAGGAAGGCACCGCCGTGTCCGAGAGCAGCACCGCGGTGTACGTCGCCACCGCCGGGCCGAGGACGGCGCCGACCGCTGTCGCCGCCGCGCCCAGCAGCCGGTAGCGGCCCGTCACCTCGGTGGCCGCCGCGGTCAGCGTCAGCGGCGCGTACCCCGCCAGCAGCCACGAGCCCACGCTCATCGGGGAGGTCGGCTTGAGGACCCGCAGCATGTTCAGGAAGCGCGCCGGGCGGCCCAGGTCGTGCACCAGCGCGGCCAGCGACAGCGAGATCGCCCCGGCCGCCCCGAGCTTCGCCGGTGCCGCGAGCCCCGGCCGGCCGGTCACCTGGCCCCCGGCCGCGAGCAGCGAGGACGCCCCGGCCAGGCCGCCCAGGTAGAGATAGCCCGCGATGTCCAGGGGCTTCCACGTCGGCTTGTTCAGCACCGGCTTGCCGTAGTACGACGAGAACGTGGCGTCCGGCACCATCGGCTGCTCGCCCCGCCCGCGCCGACGCAGGCGGCGACCCGCCTGGGCGCCCGTCGGGGCCTTGCGGCCGGGCCGCGCGCCCTGGACGCCGTTCCGCGACACGTCCGGCTCGCTCATCGCGGCCTCCGAACGAAACTGCCGAGGGCGAGGGCGGCCAGGGAGGCGGCGGCCAGGGCCGCGTGCCGCCACATGTCGGGCAGGTCCCGGGTGGTGACCACCGGGTCCGGGGGCAGGCCGTAGACCTCCGGGTCGTCCAGCAGCAGAAAGAACGCACCGTCGCCGCCGACCCCGTCCTCGGGGTTCTCGCCGTACAGCCGGGCGTCGGTCACACCGGCCGCGCGCAGCTGCGCCACCCGGTCCCGGGCCCGCTCGCGCAGTTCCTCCAGCGGGCCGAACTGGATGGAGTCCGTGGGGCAGGACTTGGCGCAGGCGGGCTCCATGCCGACGCCGAGCCGGTCGTAGCACAGCGTGCACTTCCACACCCGGCCGTCGTCCTTGCGCTGGTCGATGACGCCGTACGGGCAGGCGGGGACGCAGTAGCCGCAGCCGTTGCAGATGTCCTCCTGGACGACGACCGTGCCGAACTCGGTGCGGAACAGCGCCCCGGTCGGGCACACGTCCAGGCAGGCGGCGTGCGTGCAGTGCTTGCACACGTCCGAGGCCATCAGCCAGCGCAGCTCGGTGCGGCCGTCGGGCGAGAGGGGCGAGATCTGCCCGGCGGGCGCGCCCTCGGGGGGCGGGCCGGGCGGGGGAGCGGTGGCGCCGGGGCCGGGGGAGGCGGCGTCGGTGCCGAGGCGCGCTGCGGCGGCGAACACGTCGACGTCCTCGTGCGCCACCCCGGGCTCCTGCCCGCCGAACGGTTTGCGCTGCTCGATGAAGGCCACGTGCCGCCAGGTGCCGGCGCCCAGGCTCTGGGTGTTGTCGTAGGACATACCGGTCAGTTCGAGGCCGTCCTCAGGGATGGCGTTCCACTCCTTGCAGGCCACCTCGCACGCCTTGCAGCCGATGCACACCGAGGTGTCCGTGAAGAAGCCCATCCGCGGCGGGGCGTCCGGATAGCCGGAGGCGCCGGCCACGTCCGCCTGTGGGCCGTACAGCAGGTTTCCGCGGACCTCGTCGCCCTCGCTCATCCCCGCACCTCCTCACTCATCCCTCCTCGGGTACCTCGCCCGACGCCGCTCGCACGCAGGCCGAAGCCGGTGTGCAGCACCGGCGCCTACGCCTCGGAGGTCATCGGGCCGCGCAGCGGCAGATACGAGCCGGTGTACGGCCGTTGCGCCATGTCCGGGTGGAAGAAGAACGTCAGCCAGACGCCCGCCTCGGACACCGCCACCGCGCCCGCCTTCCGCGCGTGCCGGACCCCTCTTTCCCGGTGCTCTGTATTGAGCCTGGCACGGGTGCCCCTGCGACGCTCGCCCGAAACGGTCGCGTCGGTCTGGGCCGCGGCGTGCTCGCCCAGCCCAAACCTCTTCGGCTACCCGGCTGACCCGGCCTCATTCCCGTCTCCCCGGGTGATTTTCGTGATCGTCGAAGGTTGGCCGAATGCTTTGTCCGAGCCGGTGCAGCCGCGTTAACCTGCGGCGTATTTTCTCATCGTGCACGTCCGTGAACTGCGGAAATGCACATGCCAGCCGTCGGGTCAGGCCGTGTGCCCGGCAGTGGTTCCGAGCCTTCCGCACGAGGGCTCCTGGGGAGTGGAACGAGGGTGCGCATGGCCGGCAGGGCTAGTGGGACGACGGACGTGGTCCCGGGTGAAGAGGAACTGAGAAGACTGCTCGCGGGGCTGACCGCGGTGCGCGACGGAGACTTCGGCACCCGGTTGCCGGACGACTCCACCGGGCTCATGGGGGACATCGCCACCGTCTTCAACGGCATGGTCGACCAGTTGTCCGTGTTCACCTCCGAAGTCACCCGCGTGGCCCGCGAGGTGGGCACCGAGGGCACCCTCGGCGGACAGGCGTTGGTGCCCGGGGTCTCCGGCACCTGGGCCGACCTGACCGACTCCGTCAACGCGATGGCGGGTAATCTCACCACCCAGGTCCGTGACATCGCCCAGGTCGCCACGGCGGTGGCCAAGGGCGACCTGTCCCAGAAGATCGACGTCGACGCGCGTGGCGAGATCCTTCAGCTGAAGGAGACCGTCAACACGATGGTCGATCAGCTTTCGGCCTTTGCGGACGAGGTGACCCGGGTGGCCCGCGAGGCGGGCACCGAGGGCCGGCTCGGCGGACAGGCCCAGGTTCCCGGCGTCGCCGGCGTCTGGCGGGACCTGACGGACTCGGTGAACTTCATGGCCGGGAATCTCACCGCTCAGGTGCGCAATGTCGCCCAGGTGACAACGGCCGTCGCCCAGGGTGACCTGTCGCAGAAGATCACGGTGGACGCGCGCGGCGAGATCCTGGAGCTGAAGAACACCATCAACACGATGGTGGACCAGCTTTCGGCCTTTGCGGACGAGGTGACCCGGGTGGCCCGCGAGGTCGGTACCGAGGGCCGGCTGGGCGGCCAGGCGGACGTCAAGGGCGTCAAGGGCACCTGGCGGGACCTGACGGACTCGGTGAACTTCATGGCCGGGAACCTGACGGCCCAGGTGCGCAACGTGGCCCAGGTGGCCACCGCCGTGGCGCAGGGTGACCTGTCGCAGAAGATCACGGTGGACGCGCGCGGCGAGATTCTGGAGCTGAAGAACACCATCAACACGATGGTGGACCAGCTTTCGGCCTTTGCGGACGAGGTGACCCGGGTGGCCCGCGAGGTCGGTACCGAGGGCCGGCTCGGCGGGCAGGCGCAGGTGCGCGGGGTCGCCGGCACCTGGAAGGACCTGACCGACAACGTCAACGTGATGGCCTCCAACCTCACCGGGCAGGTCCGTTCGATCGCCCAGGTCGCCACCGCCGTCGCCAAGGGCGACCTCTCGCAGAAGATCACTGTCGAGGCCAAGGGCGAGGTCGCCGCCCTCGCCGACGTCATCAACACCATGGTCGACACTCTGTCGGCGTTCGCCGACGAAGTCACCCGCGTGGCCCGCGAGGTGGGCACCGAGGGCAGGCTCGGCGGGCAGGCCCACGTGCCCAACGTGGCCGGCACCTGGAAGGACCTGACCGACAACGTCAACTCCATGGCCAACAACCTCACTGGTCAGGTGCGCAACATCGCGCTGGTGACGACAGCCGTGGCCAAGGGCGATCTGTCGAAGAAGATCGACGTCGACGCGCGCGGCGAGATCCTCGAACTGAAGACCACCATCAACACGATGGTCGACCAGCTCTCCGCCTTCGCCGACGAGGTGACCCGGGTGGCCCGCGAGGTCGGCACCGAGGGCCGGCTCGGCGGTCAGGCCGAGGTGGAGGGCGTCTCCGGCACCTGGAAGCGCCTCACGGAGAACGTCAACGAACTCGCCGGGAACCTCACCCGGCAGGTGCGCGCCATCGCCGACGTCGCCAGCGCCGTCGCCGAGGGCGACCTGACCCGGTCCATCACCGTCGACGCCTCCGGCGAGGTGGCCGACCTCAAGGACAACATCAACTCCATGGTGGAGTCCCTGCGCGAGACCACCCGGGCCAACCAGGAACAGGACTGGCTGAAGACGAACCTCGCCCGGATCTCCGGCCTCATGCAGGGCCACCGCGACCTGCCCGTCGTCGCCGAACTCATCATGGACGAACTGGCACCCCTGGTGCTGGCCCAGTACGGCGCCTTCTACCTTGCCGAGGACGGTCCGTCGGGACCCGGGCTGCGGCTCGTAGGCTCCTACGGCCGGCCCGAGGAGGACACCCGGCCCGCCGTCATCCCGTTCGGCCGCTCCCTGGTCGGCCAGGTCGCGCGCAGCCGCCGTACCATCGCCGTGGAGGAGCTGCCGCCCGGCTACGTCACGATCTCGTCCGGACTCGGACGGATCGAACCCACCGCGCTGTTGCTGCTGCCCATCGTGTTCGAGGAGCAACTCCTCGGCGTCATCGAGCTGGCGTCCGTCACCCCGTTCACCGCGGTCCAGCGGGACTTCCTGCAGCAGCTGGTGGACACCATCGGCGTCAACGTCAACACGATCGTCGCCAACGCCCGCACCGACGAACTCCTTGAGGAGTCGCAGCGGCTGACCAGTGAACTGCAGTCGCGCTCCGCGGAGTTGCAGGTCAGGCAGGAGGAACTCCAGCAGTCCAACGCCGAACTGGAGGAGAAGGCCTCGCTGCTGGCCGAGCAGAACCGGGACATCGAGGCGAAGAACCTGCAGATCGAGCAGGCTCGGCAGGAACTGGAGGCGCGTGCCCAGCAATTGTCGCTCGCGTCCAAGTACAAGTCCGAGTTCCTCGCCAACATGAGCCACGAGCTGCGCACCCCGCTCAACAGCCTGCTCATCCTCGCCCAGCTGCTCGCCCAGAACCCGTCGCGCAACCTCACCCCGAAACAGGTGGAGTACGCGGGTATCATCCATTCGGCCGGCTCGGACCTGCTTCAGCTGATCAACGACATCCTTGACCTGTCCAAGGTCGAGGCCGGCAAGATGGACGTCACCCCCGAGAGGGTGTCGCTGAGGCAGCTGCTCGAGTACGTCGAGGCCACCTTCCGGCCCATGACCTCGCAGAAAAGCCTTGAGTTCACCGTCAGCACGGCCGCCGGCGCACCCGCCGACCTGCTGACCGACGACTCCCGGCTGCGGCAGATCCTGCGCAACCTGCTGTCCAACGCGGTGAAGTTCACCGAACAGGGCAGTGTAGAGCTGCGTGTGGAGCCCGCTGCCGACGACGAGGTACCCGAGGAGGTGATGCGCGGCGGCGCGGTCGTCGCGTTCCGCGTGAAGGACACCGGTATCGGAATTCCGGAACAGCAGCTGGAGTCCGTCTTCGGTGCGTTCCAGCAGGCGGACGGCACCACGAGCCGCAAGTACGGCGGCACCGGGCTCGGCCTGTCCATCACCCGGGAGATCGCCCACCTGCTCGGCGGCGCCGTCGCCGTCGACAGCACATCGGGCAAGGGCAGCACCTTCACGCTCTTCCTGCCCGTCGCCCGGCCCGACTTCGACGCGTTGCTGCGTGGTGGACGCACGGCGCCGAAGGCGGCCGAACCGGAGCGAACGGGCGAAGCGACCGGCGCAGAGGTCACGGCAGCGGCGCCGCTCGGCACCATGAAGAGGCAGCGCGCGCGGCGGCTGCTGGTCGTGGAGGACCGGCCGCGCGGCCTGCTGACGCTCGTCGCGGAGAGCGTGGTCGGCGACCTCCGGCACGGCCACAACAACGGTGCCGGCATGGCCGTCGACATCATCACCGCGGTCGGCGCCCAAGAGGCGGCCGGCGCCCTCGCCGCCGAGCCCTGCCACTGTGTCGTCGTGGACCTGGGCCTGCCGGACGCGGAGTCGGCCCGGTTCCTCGAGGCACTGCGCGCAGACTCGGCTCTCTCGGGCGTCCCCGTGCTGGTGCACAGCTCCTTGCGTGCCGAGCACCCGGCCCGTGAGCCGGGCGGCTCGCTGGAGTACCTGTCCAGCCTGGACGAACTGCGGGAGCGGATCGCCCTGCATCTGTCGGCCGAGGAGCCCGGCGAGGTGCTCACCCTGGTCCGCACCGAGGAACCGCAGCACGCGGCGGCGGACTTCGCCGACGAGCACACCCGCGGCCGCACCGTCCTCGTCGTGGACGACGACGCGCGGAACCTGTTCGCGCTCAGCGGCATCCTCGAACTGCACGGCTTCCGCGTCCTGCACGCCGACAATGGCCGCAAGGGCATCGAGACGCTCGTGAACAACCCGGACGTCGAACTCGTGCTGATGGACGTGATGATGCCCGAGATGGACGGGTACACGGCAACGGCCGAGATCCGCAAGATGCCGCAGTACGCCGACCTGCCGGTCATCGCCGTCACCGCCAAGGCGATGCGGGGTGACCGGGAGAAGAGCCTCGCCTCCGGCGCCAGCGACTACGTCACAAAACCGGTGGACACCCATGACCTCATCGCCTGCGTCCGGCGCTGGCTCCCCGCATGACGGCGGCGACGGCACCGCCTACCCGCCCGTCCGCAGGCCGAGGAGTACAGAGCCGGTGAACAGTCATGAACCGCCTTCCGGAGCGGAGGCACCGGCCGGTGTGCCCGCTCCACTCGCACCCGAGGGCACCGTGTCGGCCGACGTTCCGGAGATGTCGCCGGTGGGCAGGCTCGCCGCCACCGTGGAGCGGCTGCGCCGCGAGGTGCGGTCCGCGCAGGCGGAGGCCGAGGGCCGGGCGCTGATCGAGCTGGCCAAGGGCATCCTGGTGGAGCGCCTGGGCTGCGGCCCCGCCCAGGCCGCCCGTCAGCTCGCCGAACTCGCCGAGCAGGCCCGGGTGACCCCGCTGGAGTTCGCGGTGGACGTCATCAACCAGGCGGCCCGGGACCGGGTCACGGAGGTCAGCGAGGCGTTCTTGTCCGTCGCCGCGGACCCCGCCGGGCCGGTCGATGAGTCGGCCGCCGTACGGCTGCGCACCGCCGAGAGCGGCGTCCTCGCCGCGCATGACACCCAGGCGATGGCCGACTCGCTGCTCGACCACGCCCTGCGCCCGCTCGGCGCGGTCGCCGTCGCGATCTGGGCGGCCGGCTCCGACGGCTCGCTGACCCTCGCGGGCAGCGCCGGATTCGCTGCGGGCGAGGCGGCCCGCTGGCACTACGTCCCACCCGACGTGGCCACGGTGGCCCGGCGCGGCCTGACCGAGCCGGACGGGCAGTGGCTGCCCTCGCTCACCGCCTCCGGGCTGCCCACGATCGGCCGACGGGACTACGCCGACGGCGCCCGGATCGCCGTACCCGCGGGTGCGGGCGGGCGGATCCACGGCGTCCTGGAGATCGCCTGGCCGGGGCCGGAGGAGCCGCTGCCGCGCCCGGTGGTACGGCAGGTGGAGGCGCTCGCCGAGCTCTGCGCGCACACCCTGGACACCTTCGTGCTGCCCTCCGCGGCCACGCAGGAGCCGCGGGTGCTGCCCGACGTGGTGGAGCTGATGGACCTGGCGGACGGCCTGCACGACCCGGCGCTGGTCCTGGTACCGCACCTCGACCACACCGGGCAGCTCGTCGACTTCCGCATCCAGCACGTCAACAGCCGCTTCCTCGACCCCGCGGGCCGTCCGCGGGCCGTCGTCGGGGGCGCCCTGCTGCTGGAGGCCTACCCCATGGCCGCCGGCTCCAGCGAGCTGTTCCAGCGCGTGGAACGGGTCTACGCCACCGGCGAGCCGTTCCGCGCCAGTCGTATGCGGCTCACCGCGCTGGTCGACCAGGTGCCGCTCTCCGCGCTCGCGGACATCAGCATCAGCCGGCACGGCTGCAGCGTGTTGCTCATCTGGCGCATCGAGGACGAGGCCGCGCGGCTGGCCAGCCTGCTGCAGCACGCCCAGCGGCTCGGGCGGATCGGCGGCTTCGAGGAGAACCTGCTGACCGGCGAGATCACCTGGAACGGCCAGCTGTTCGACCTGTACGGGCGCCCGACCACCAGCCCGCCGGTCCCACTGGAGGACCTGTCCGCCCACGCTCACCCCGACGACGCCGTCGCCATCGGCCGTTTCCTGCGCGCGCTGCTGCACCACCGCAGGCCGGCGTCGGCCGCGTTCCGGCTACTGCGTCCGGACGGGGTGACCCGGCACATCCGCGTGGTCGCCGAACCGGTCCTCGACACCTGCGGTCAGCTGCTCGTCGTCCGCGGCGCCTACCAGGACATCTCGGCCCAGCACTGGACCGAGGTCGCCCTGGCCGCGACCCGCGACCAGCTCGCCCAGACCGAGCAGCAGGCCCACGAACGCAACAGGCTCGCCCTCCAGCTCCAGCACGCCATCATGCCGCCCGCCCAGGCACCGCTGCGCGTGCCCGGCCTGCAGGTGGCGGTGCGCTACCGACCGGCCGAGACCGAGCAGCTGGTCGGCGGCGACTGGTACGACGCCGTCGTGCTGCCCTCCGGGCTGGTGCTGCTGTGCGTGGGGGACGTCGCCGGGCACGGCATCGAGGCGGCCACCAGCATGGTCGTTCTGCGCAACGCGCTGCGCGGACTCGCCGTCACCGGGGCCGGCCCGGCGCAGCTGCTGGCCTGGCTGAACATCGTCGCCCACCATCTGACGGGCGCCGTCACCGCCACCGCCGTCTGCGGCCTGTACGACGGCGAGCGCCGGACCCTGCGCTGGGCGCGCGCGGGTCATCTTCCGCCGGTGCTGGTCCGTGAGGGGGACGCCACCGCACTGCCCGCGCTCAAGGGGCTGCTGCTGGGCGCCCTGCCGGAGGCGGTGTACGAGGAGACCGAGGAGCAACTGGCCGCCGGGGACACCCTGCTGATGTACACCGACGGGCTGATCGAGCGCCGGGACCGTTCGGTGGAGGAATCACTGTCCCATCTGCTGGACACGGTGCGCTCGGCGCCGACGCCCCTGGACCAGCAGCTGGACCGGTTGCTCACCTACAGCAAGTCGGACACCGACGACGACACCTGCATCGTGGGTATCAGGGTCGGCTGACCGAGGGGCCGGTTTCCCCGTCGGTGAGCGGCACGGTGGCGGCGACCTGCTTGCCGTGGGGCAGCCAGGTCACTTCGAGGCCGCGGGAGAGCATCGCGACGAGATGCAGCCCGTGCCCGCCGACCCGGCAGGGATCGGGAGGACGCCGCCGGGGCGGCTCGGCGGAGGTGTCCGCCACCGTGATCCGCAGCGCGGTCGCGCCCGGCAGCAGCTCCAGGCGCAGGGCGCACGGGCCGGGCGCGTGCTGGGCCGCGTTGGTGACGAGTTCGCTGACGACGAGCTGGGCATCCTGCACCGAGCGCCGCGCGGGCGCGGGTCGCACCCGGGACAGCAGGGCGGCGACCGCGTCCCTGGCCTCGCCGATGCGGGATGCGCCGGTGCCCCAGGTGCGGCTGTAACGCAGGGTCGCGGGGCGGTCCTGCGTGGTCGCGTGCTGGATGTCCATACGTCGTTGCCCTTTTCGTCCGGGGCCAGGATCCCTTCCTGTCCCTCCGGGACCGCCCGTCCCTGCCCGGTTACCCGCTGGACCGTCGCGCAAAGGGACGGCCGCCGGGAATCCTCCGGTTGCACACGCGTCCCAGGTCACCGGCGCGGCGGACGGAACGGGCCCGGGACACCAGCGTCCGCTGGACGTCCCGGACCCGTCCGGAATCCGAGGGGCCGCCCGTCAGGGTCGGCATTCAGTGCTTGAAGGTGTCCTTGGCCTTCTCCTTGGCCTGCCGGGCATCTCCCCGGGCGCCTTCCATACGGCCCTCGGCCTCCATGCGCTCGTTGCCGACGGCGCGGCCCACGGCCTCCTTGGCCTTCCCCTTGGCCTGCTCCGCCTTGGCCTTCGCCTTCTGGTTGCCAGCCATCGGGTGTCACATCCCCACATTCTCGCTTGCTTCGGTCCCCTGTCGGCTTGCCGCTGGGCCGCGGTCCAAACCAGCCCACCGGACCCGTGATTACGTACGCTTGGTTGAACAGTCCAAACTGATAAACCTATCGTTAGTACTTATGGACACGGTTGCACTCGCCGCCGAGCTGCGGCTGGCCATGGGCCGGATCGTCCGCCGGCTGCGGCAGGCGCACGAGGTCGGGGACGTCACACTGTCCGAGGTCTCCGTGCTTGCCCGGCTGGCCCGTACCGGCCCGGACTCGCCCGGCTCGCTCGCCGAGTCGGAACGCGTCCGGCCCCAGGCGATGGCCGGCACGCTCGCCGGACTCGAACAGCGCGGACTGGTGAGCCGCAGTCCCGACGCGGCCGACGGCCGCCGGGCCATCGTGTCGATCACCGACCACGGACGGACCATGCTGGAGCAGCGCCGTTCGGAGTCCGTGGGGCGCCTCGCCCACGCGCTGGAGGAGTTCACCCCGCAGGAGCGGCAGGCCCTGTACGACGTCCTGCCCCTGCTCGACCGACTGGCGGAACGCCTGTGACCGGCCCCGCACCCGCCCCGCACGGCTCCCCGGCCCAGGGCCTGCGCGCCCGGCTGGCCGCCCGCTCCGCCCGGCTGCGGGACACCCCTGCGGGCCCCGGCTACAAGTGGGTCGCCCTCTCGAACACCACGCTCGGCGTGCTCATCGCCACGATGGACGCCTCCATCGTGATCATCTCCCTGCCGGCGATCTTCCGCGGGATCGGCCTCGACCCGCTCGCGGCCGGCAACATCGGCTACCTGCTGTGGATGATCCTCGGGTATCTGCTGGTCTCGGCCGTGCTGGTGGTCGTCCTGGGCCGGCTCGGCGACATGTTCGGCCGGGTGCGGATCTACAACCTGGGCTTCCTCGTCTTCGCCTGCGCCTCCGTCGCCCTCTCCCTCGACCCGTTCCGGGCGGGCGCGGGTGCGCTCTGGCTGATCCTGTGGCGCGTCGTGCAGGCCTTCGGCGGCTCCATGCTCACCGCCAACTCGGCCGCCATCCTCACCGACGCCTTCCCGGCCCGGCAGCGCGGCATGGCCCTCGGCGTCAACCAGATCACCGCGCTCGCCGGGCAGTTCCTCGGCCTGCTCGCCGGCGGCCTGCTCGCCGCGGTGGACTGGCGCGCGGTGTTCTGGGTGAGCGTCCCGGTCAGCGTCACCGGCACCGTCTGGTCGTACCTGAGCCTGCGCGAGACCTCGGCCGGCGGACGCGGACGCGTCGACTGGCTCGGCAACCTCACCTTCGCCTCCGGTGCCGGCATCCTGCTCGCCGGCATCACCTACGGCATCCAGCCCTACGGCGGTCACCCCACCGGCTGGACCAACCCCTGGGTACTCGCGGGCCTGATCGGCGGCGTGTGCCTGCTGCTGGTGTTCTGCCGCGTCGAGACGCGGGTCGCCGCGCCCATGTTCCGGCTGTCGCTGTTCCGGGTGCGGGCGTTCGCCGCCGGGAATCTGGCCGCCCTGCTGACCGCGATCGCCCGCGGCGGACTCCAGTTCATGCTGATCATCTGGCTGCAGGGCATCTGGCTGCCGCTGCACGGCTACGACTTCGAGGACACCCCGCTGTGGGCGGGCATCTTCATGCTGCCGCTCACCCTCGGCTTCCTCGTCGCCGGGCCGGTCTCCGGCTACCTGTCCGACCGGTTCGGCGCCCGCGTCTTCTCCACCGCCGGACTGGTGATCGTCGCCGCGTCCTTCCTCGGTCTGCTGGCCCTGCCGGTGAACTTCGACTACGGCGTCTTCGCGACCCTGCTGCTGTTCAACGGACTGGGCCAGGGCATGTTCTCCTCGCCGAACACCTCCTCCGTCATGGGCAGCGTGCCCGCCCGCTACCGGGGCGTGGCCTCCGGTATGCGCGCCACCTTCCAGAACTCGGGCACGGCCCTGTCCATCGGCGTCTTCTTCTCCCTGATGGTCTCCGGCCTGGCGAGCACCCTGCCGAAGACGCTCGGCAGCGGGCTCGAGGCGCACGGCGTGCCCGCCGGGACCGCGCACGAGGTGGCCGCGCTGCCGCCGGTCAGCACCCTGTTCGCCACGTTCCTCGGCAACAACCCGATCGGGCATCTGCTCGGCTCCGGCGGCACCCTGGACCACCTGACCGCCGCCCAGCGGGCCACCCTGACGGGCCACGCCTTCTTCCCGGAACTGGTTTCCGGCCCCTTCCACCACGGCCTGACCATCGTCTTCACGGTGGCCGCGGCCATGGCCCTGGTCTCCGCGCTGGCCTCCGCCCTGCGCGGCGGCCACGAGCGCCCCGACGACGACGCCCACCGCCCCGGACCGGACGCGTCGAGGACCCGGCCGACCCGCACCTCGTCCTAGGCGGAGTGCTCGGACGTGCGGGACCCGTCGGCGGCGACGGCCGACGAGCGTGGGGCTCGGGTTCGTCCTGGCGGGACGCTCGGCATCGCCCAGGGCATCCGGCACCGCCGACCGCCGGGCAGGCCCCACCGCCGGCCCGCTCTGCTGTGGCTGGGCTGGGGCGTCCTGTGCCGCCCGGCGATACCGGGCGCGGACGGTGCCTCACCCCGCGGTGTGGCAGGCCGCGGCCGGCGGTGACCGTGCCGGATGTGGCCGCCGGGCCGGAGCCGGCCGGTCGTCCGGAGTGCCGGGTGGCTCTCGCGCGGGGCGGCCACGCCCCGCACAGCCTGCCGATGAGCAGGCGACGGCGGGGGTCTCGGGCCGGGGCGGGTCAGCGCTCGTGCCGTCGTCGTGCGAAGTGCCGGACGGCGAGGGCCGCGACCAGGACGGCGGCGGCGATCAGGACGTAGAGCTGGTAACGCGAGACCTCGTCGTAGACGGTCGTGATGTGGTTGCCCACCAGGTAGGACAGGGTCGTCCAGAAACCGACCCACAGCGCGGCGCCGAGCGCGTTGAAGGCGAGGAAGCGGCGCCAGTGCATGCCCGTGGTGCCGGCGATGATGCCGTTGGCCTGGCGCAGCCCCTCGATGAACCGGGCCACGGTCACGATCTTGCCGCCGTGCCGGCCGAAGAACTCCTCGGCGGCCTCGAAGCGCTTCGGCGTCAGAAAGACGTACCGGCCCCACCGGTGCACGAAGGCCCGTCCGCCGACCCGGCCGATCAGATAGCCGACGTTGTCCCCGACGACGGCCGCGACGAACGCGACGACCGCCACGACGACGACGTTCAGCCGCCCCGCGCCCGCGTACACACCCGCGGCCAGCAGGATCGTCTCGCCGGGCGCGGGGACCCCGAAGTCCTCCAGGAAGACCACGGCCCCCACGGCCCAGTAGCCGTAGTGGCCGAGCAGCGGTGCCAGATGCGCCAGCGGACCCGGGAGGGGAGGGGCGGCCATGCCTCCACGGTACGTCGCCGCGATCAGCGCCCCGCTCGTCGGCCCGCGTAGCTCACGGCACCCGTGGGGGAGCGGGGTGGGTCAGGAGGCGGTGGGAGAGGTGTCCTCGTCGTCGCCGCGGGCGGGCTGGCAGGTGTGGCACAGTTCGTGGTCCCCGTCGCGGGTGACGATCGTTCCCCAGCCGAGGCACTGCTCGCAGTCACGGGCGAGTGTCAGGTCCGGGTGGGGAGGCAGCAGAGGGCTGCGGTGGGCTCCGTACGCCATGCGGTGAGCGGCTCCTCGAAATCGCGGGACGAACGCAGGGAAAGGGGGAAGGGACGGTGCGCGCCCGATGACAACGCTGTCCGAGCTACCTCCATTATGTCCTACTTTTCCCTTCTGTCCAGGGCCCTTGGCACTCGGTGCCAGACTCGGGTCCGTTTCCGGGCCGGCCCTCGGGGCAGGCGGTGATCACTGGAGGGACAGAAGGAGGCGCTCGTGAGCGGTGCGGCATCGGACGGCCGGGACGGCGACCGGAAGGAGCCGGGGGTGCCGCGGGCCGCCGCGCGGCTGCCCCGCCAGGTCCGCGAGGAGCTGACGCGCAGGCTCCGCCGGGGCCGACGGGCCTTCGGCGAGGACGACGTCCAGGTCATCGAGCCCCCGCTGCTCAAGCGCGCCGTCGGGGCCTCGGCGCTCGGCAACTGCATGGAGTGGTTCGACTTCGGCGTCTACAGCTACCTCGCCGCCACCATCGGCAAGGTGTTCTTCCCCGGCGCCTCCCCGGCCGCCCAGGTCATCTCCTCCTTCGCGACCTTCGCCGCGGCCTTCGTCGTCCGGCCGCTCGGCGGTCTGGTCTTCGGGCCGCTCGGCGACCGGATCGGCCGGCAGAAGGTGCTCGCCACCACCATGATCATGATGGCGGCCGGCACCTTCGCCATCGGAGTCATCCCCGGGTACGGCACGATCGGCATCGCCGCGCCCCTCCTGCTCCTGCTGGCCCGCATGGTGCAGGGCTTCTCCACCGGCGGCGAGTACGGCGGCGCGACCACCTTCGTCGCCGAGTACGCGCCGGACCGCAGGCGCGGATTCCTCTCCAGCTGGCTCGACTTCGGCACCTTCGCCGGCTACGCCCTCGGCTCGGCCCTGGTCACCCTGCTCCACCTGGCCCTGACGGATGCTCAGATGCTGTCCTGGGGCTGGCGCGTCCCGTTCCTGATCGCCGGACCGCTCGGGGTGACCGGTCTCTACATGCGGCTACGGCTGGAGGAGTCCCCGGCCTTCCAGCAGCAGCTGGACGACCACGAGAAGAGCCTCGTGCAGGAGTCGGCGGGCAGCGAGTTCAAGGACATCGTCCGCAACCACTGGCGTTCGCTGCTGGTCTGCATGGGCCTGGTCCTGCTGTACAACGTCACCAACTACATGGTCACCGGCTATCTGCCGACCTATCAGACCGAGACCCTGAACCGCCCCAGCGGCTCCGCGGACGTCCTGGTGCTCGTCGGCATGCTGTGGATCGTCGTACTGATCACCTTCCTCGGCCGGCTCAGCGACCGCGTCGGCCGGCGGCCCGTCTACGCCGTCGCCGCCGCCGCGCTGATCGTGCTGGCCGTGCCCGCCTTCCTGCTGATCAAGGCGCACGGCACCTGGCCGCCGATCCTCGGGGTGCTGCTCCTGTCCACGCTGCTCGCGTGCTACGCCGCGCCGAGCGCGGCCACGCTGCCCGCCCTGTTCCCGACCGCCGTCCGCTATGCGGCGATGGGTATCGGCTTCAACCTCGCCGTCGCCGCGTTCGGCGGCACCACTCCGCTGGTGACGGCCGCGCTGGTCACCGCGACCGGGGACGACCTGATGCCCGCGTACTACCTGATGCTGGCGGGCGCCATCGGCCTGCTCACCGTCGCGTTCCTTCCCGAGAGCGCCCAGGTGCCGCTCAAGGGCTCGCAGCCGATGGTCGGTTCACGGGAGGAGCGGCGCGAACTGGTCCTCGCCGCCGAGGAGTTGTACGCCTTCACCCGCGACCGGGAGCGGGCGCGGCGCGACTGAGCCGGTCGGACCCTCGCCGGGAGCTGTCCGATCCTACGAACTTCTCGCATGCGGGTTACCGGGCCCCGCTGGATTTGATAGGAAACTTTCCTATCGCTAGCGGTGCGGACCAACTCGCCACCCCCCACCCCTTCTTGGAGTCCCCGTGGTGCACGAACACCCCGAAACAGCGGCCCCCGCCCACCTCTCCCGCCGGACCGTCGTCGCCGTACTCGGTGCCGTCGCCTCCGGCGCCCTGCTGGGCACCCAGCAGGCCCTCGCCGCCCCCGCGGCCGCGCCGGGCCTCGACGACCCGGCGAAGAAGGAGATCGCCATGGAACTGGTGTCGAGCGCGGAGAACTCCTCGCTCGACTGGAAGGCCCAGTACAAGTACATCGAGGACATCGGCGACGGCCGCGGCTACACCGCCGGCATCATCGGCTTCTGCTCCGGCACCGGCGACATGCTCGATGTGGTCCAGCTCTACACCGACCGAAAGCCCGGCAACGTCCTCGCCCCGTACCTCCCGGCCCTGCGCAGGGTCAACGGCACCGACTCGCACGCCGGCCTCGACCCGGACTTCCCCAGGGACTGGCGCAAGGCCGCCCAGGACACCGTCTTCCAGCAGTGTCAGAACGACGAGCGTGACCGCGTCTACTTCAACCCCGCTGTCGCCCAGGGCAGGACGGACGGACTGCGCGCCCTCGGCCAGTTCTGCTACTACGACGCCCTCGTCATGCACGGTGACGGCGACGACCCGACCAGCTTCCGCAGCATACGCAAGCGCGCCCTGCGCAGCGCCAAGCCCCCGGCGCAGGGCGGCAACGAGACGACGTACCTCAACGCCTTCCTCGACGCCCGGGTGTGGGCCATGAAGCAGGAGGAGGCACACAGCGACACCAGCCGCGTCGACACCGAGCAGCGGGTGTTCCTGCGCAAGGGCAACCTCGACCTGAACACGCCGCTCGACTGGAAGGTCTACGGGGACAGTTACCACATCGGCTGACGCGCCGGAGTCATGAGGTCTGCGGCAGGTCGGCGGACGCGGGCGCCCAGAGCCCCGAGCCCAGCCCGGCGGCCTGCCGCGCCGTGATGCGCTGGACCGGGGCGACCGCCAGGACGGCGGCGAGGACGTCGAGGCCCTGCACCGCCACGAGCAGCGGCAGCGAGGTGTCGCCGCCAGGTTCATGACCGCCACACGGACAGAGCACCGTGCCCGAACCAGGCCGCCCACCACACGTTCACCAGGACATCCCCACGGCCCGGGTGCGCGCCCGCCGGGCCGCTCGCGCGCTGCACATCGAGCAGCAGCCTGCGCGGAGCCCAGAAGTCGACCCCCGGTAGCAGCCACGCGAGAACGGCCCACGAGGCCGAGCCGCGCACCGCACCGGGGGAGAGCAGTTCGGCGTTGCGCCGGCAGCGGGCGAACCACGCGAGGAACAGCACGATCGCGGCCGTCACCACATACACGCAGAGCACCGACACCCGGGCGGCGGAAGCGGTCACGGCGCGAGGACCCGTCCGGGGAAGGCGCCCGGTCCGGGCGGCAGGAGGACGTGAAGACCGGAGCACCGGGTCATACGGGCGGGCCCACTCGCGTGTCAGGCCCCTGACGAGGAAAGATGGGCGGTGAGCGATCGACCACACCCACGCGGAGGAGCGGACCCATGCCGCACGAGCGCGCCGGCCGGCCGGCCGGTCCCGAGGACCTTGTCGACGTGGCCCGGCTGGTCACGGCGTACTACGCACTGCACCCCGACCCGGCCGACCCGGCACAGCGGGTGGCGTTCGGCACCTCCGGGCACCGGGGCTCGTCCCTGGCGAGCGCCTTCAACGAGGACCACATCGCCGCCACCAGCCAGGCCATCTGCGAGTACCGCGCGGGCCAGGGCACCGACGGCCCCCTCTTCCTCGGCGCCGACACCCATGCTCTGTCCGAGCCGGCGAAAGTCACCGCGCTGGAGGTGTTCGCCGCCAACGGCGTGACCGTGCTCATCGACAGCGCCGACGGCTACACGCCCACCCCCGCCGTCTCGCACGCGATCCTCACCCACAACCGGGGCCGCACCTCGGGCCTCGCCGACGGCGTGGTCGTCACGCCGTCGCACAATCCGCCCGCCGACGGCGGCTTCAAGTACAACCCGCCGAGCGGCGGCCCGGCGGCCTCCGACGCCACCTCCTGGATCCAGGACCGGGCCAACGAGATCATCACGGGCGGTCTGAAGGACGTGCGCCGGGTGCCGTACACCCGGGCCCTCGCCGCGGACACCACCGGGCGGTACGACTTCCTGGGCGCCTACGTCGGCGATCTGCCCAGCGTGCTCGACCTGGACGCGATCCGCGCGGCCGGCGTGCGCATCGGCGCCGACCCGCTCGGCGGGGCCTCCGTCGCCTACTGGGGCCGCATCGCCGAACAGCACGGCCTCGACCTCACCGTGGTCAACCCGCACACCGATCCCACCTGGCGCTTCATGACGCTGGACTGGGACGGCCGGATCCGCATGGACTGCTCCTCGCCGTACGCGATGGCCTCGCTCATCGAGCAGCGCGACCGGTACCGCATCGCCACCGGCAACGACGCCGACGCCGACCGGCACGGCATCGTCACCCCGGACGGGGGCCTGATGAACCCCAACCACTACCTCGCGGTCGCCATCTCCTACCTCTACCGGCACCGTGAGCAGTGGCCCGCCGGGACGGGCATCGGCAAGACGCTGGTGTCCTCCACCATGATCGACCGGGTGGCCGCCCACCTCGGCCGTCATCTGGTCGAGGTGCCGGTCGGGTTCAAGTGGTTCGTGGACGGGCTGGCCGGCGGCACCCTCGGGTTCGGCGGCGAGGAGTCCGCGGGCGCCTCCTTCCTGCGCCGCGACGGCTCGGTGTGGACCACCGACAAGGACGGCATCATCCTGGCGCTCCTCGCCTCCGAGATCACGGCCGTCACGGACCGCACCCCGTCGGAGCACTACGCCGGTCTGACCGCCCGCTTCGGCACCCCCGCCTACGCCCGCACCGACGCGCCCGCGACCCGCGAACAGAAGGCCCTGCTCGGCAAGCTGTCCCCGGCTCAGGTCACCGCCGACACGCTCGCCGGAGAGGCGGTCACGGCCGTGCTCACCGAGGCGCCCGGCAACGGCGCCGCGATCGGCGGCATCAAGGTGACCACCGACAACGCCTGGTTCGCGGCCCGCCCGTCGGGCACCGAGGACGTGTACAAGGTCTACGCCGAGTCCTTCCTCGGCCCCGCCCACCTCGCCCGCGTGCAGGAGGAGGCCCAGGCCGTGGTGCTGGGCGCCCTCGGCGGCTGACGGACGGGGTACGGCGGCCCCCGGCACGGGCGTTCCCGGTGGCCGCCGCAGGTTCAGCCGTGCCCGTGCCGCCCGTCCAGCCGGCCCAGGACCGCCTGCGCCATGGCCTGCTCGCCCGTGGCGTTGGGGTGCGCCGGGGCCGCGGGCGAGGCCGGCTGCAGCGGTTCGATCCAGCGGTCCGCGGGCGCCTTGCACATGTCGTGCCCGACCGTGGGGCCGTAGGTGTCGACGTACTCGGCCCGGTTGAGGCCGGCCACCACGCGCAGCATCAGGTTGAGCCGCTTCTCGGTGTCGCGCAGGTAGGCGAAGTCCTGCTGCGCGAAGGGCACCTGCGGGAAGCACCCGCTGCCGTCGTCGGGCAGCAGGTCCGGATAGCCGACGACCACCACGCGCGCGTGCGGCGCCCTCGCGTGCACGGACCGCAGCACCCGGTCGACCTTCGGTGCCGTCCGCAGGACGGCCAGGGCCAGCTCGTCGTAGCCGGACGCCGTGTAGGCGCGCTCGCAGGGGTCGCCCGTCGGATCCTGGGCGGCCAGGTGGGCGCAGGTGGCGATGATCGAGCCAAAACCGACGTCGTTGCCGCCGATCTGAACGGTCACCAGATCAGTGTCCCGCCCCAGCGCGTCGAGCTGGGGCGGGTTGCCGCCCTGCGCCCGCCACATCTCGGCGGTCGTCGCTCCGGCGCAGCTGACGTCCGTGAAGACGGTCACCTGCCGCTGTGCCGCCACCAGCGAGGGGTAATTGTGGTCGGAGCGGGCACAGCCGGCGTCCACCTGGCGCGGGATGCCGGGGCCCGAGGTGTAGGAGTCGCCGAGGGCCACGTAGCCGAGGCCGCGGCCGGGTCCGGCGGGCTGCGCGGCGGCCGGTGTCGTGCCGGCGGCGACGAGGGCGCAACCGCTGAGCGCCGCCCCCAGCACGGCCGCCCGCCGCCGGCCTCTCGCACCGCCCGCCGGACGCGTGTCGTTCGCCATGAGTCCTCCCCCTGAGACCGATACCTCGCGCGGGGCGGACCGAAGGCCCCGCACGCATGCGACCGGCCCTGTATACCGCCCGGTAGGTCCCGTCGACCAGAAGCGGGAAGCCACGAGTTCGCGGGCATGGGCGCGGCGCCGGCGCGCGGGAGCAACGGCGACGAAGAACGGCGTTCAGCGGGCCGAGGCCGGCCGGCGGAGGGTACGGCCGACGGCCCGTCCCACGGCTCTCACCTCGCTCGCGTCAGACACCGTACGGCGCCTCCGGCGAACCGGACGCCTGCAGCAGGGAGTCGTCGTCCGGCCGGGCCCCGGACAGACGGTGCCGGGCCGCGATCAGGGCCATGTCGGCGTCCCCGGTACCGGTGGCCACGCACAGCGTGTACGAAACGTCCGCGAGTCGTTGCCGGGCCTGCGGGGTGCTCTTCCCGGCCCCGAGGAGGGTGAGGGTCTCGTACTGGGCGATGAGGTCCTTCAGCACCGCGGGGTGTGCCATCAGCATGCGTCCGCCTCCCTGGGGTCGCCGGTGGACGAAGTCGCAGCGCGACTACCCCGCACCGGCGCGTGGCATGTCACCGCGGTGGATCGGCCTGCGCCGGATTGTCGCCGCCGACCGGGCCAACTGGCGCCCTGTACTACCCCATCCGGTGGCTTATGGCCACCGCAGCGTTATTCATGTCTCGGATTTCCTGATCATTCCACTATCGAGCCCTTGGGACTGACCAGCCGTCATAAAGCTCTGACCCAAGTCGAGGAGAGTGGAACGAATGACGACATCGCCGCGACGGCGATACGTTCTGGCGTCGGCCGCCACAGTCGCCGCGCTCGCCGCAACCACGCTGGCGAACGCGGGAGCCGCCTACGCCCAAGACCACACCACCCCCAACCCGCCGGCCCCGAAGAAGGCCGGCTATCCGCATCATTCGGAGAAGCCCGCATACCCGGTTCACCCGGCGAAGCCTGCCGCGCCGGTGAAGCCCATGTACCCTGCTCATCCGGCGAAGCCCGTGTATCCGGTGAAACCGGTCCATCCGGAGAAGCCGGTGGTTCCGGTGAAGCCGGTGTATCCGGAGAAGCC
>NZ_JBEOYR010000005.1:81336-81731 GCF_040297165.1 Streptomyces sp. NPDC001851
GGTCAAGCCCGTGTACCCCGAGAAGCCGGTGGTCCCGGTCAAGCCGGTGTATCCGGAGAAGCCGGTGGTTCCGGTGAAGCCGGTGTATCCGGAGAAGCCGGTCAAGCCCGTGTACCCCGAGAAGCCGGTGGTCCCGGTCAAGCCGGTGTATCCGGAGAAGCCGGTGGTTCCGGTGAAGCCGGTGTATCCGGAGAGGCCGGTCAAGCCCGCTGTTCCGGTGAAGCCCGTCTACCCCGAGAAGCCGGTGGTCCCGGTGAAGCCGGTGTATCCGGAGAAGCCGGTCAAGCCGGTGTATCCGGAGAAGCCCGCTTACCCGCGTAGTCCCGAAAAGCCTGTGTACCCGGTGAAGCCTGTCTATCCGGAGAGGCCGGTGAAGCCGGTGTATCCGGAGAAGC
>NZ_JBEOYR010000005.1:81830-82045 GCF_040297165.1 Streptomyces sp. NPDC001851
CCGGTGGTTCCGGTCAAGCCGGTGTACCCGGAGAAGCCGGTGGTTCCGGTCAAGCCGGTGTACCCGGAGAAGCCGGTGGTTCCGGTCAAGCCGGTGTACCCGGAGAAGCCGGTGGTTCCGGTCAAGCCGGTGGTTCCGGTCAAGCCGGTGTATCCGGAGAGGCCGGTCAAGCCTGCGGTTCCGGTGAAGCCGGTGTACCCGGAGAAGCCGGTGGA
>NZ_JBEOYR010000005.1:82141-357034 GCF_040297165.1 Streptomyces sp. NPDC001851
TGGTTCCGGTCAAGCCGGTGTATCCGGAGAGGCCGGTCAAGCCTGCGGTTCCGGTGAAGCCGGTGTACCCGGAGAAGCCGGTGGTTCCGGTCAAGCCGGTGTATCCGGAGAGGCCGGTCAAGCCTGCGGTTCCGGTGAAGCCGGTGTATCCGGAGAAGCCGGTGGTTCCGGTCAAGCCCGTCTATCCCGAGAAGCCGGTCAAGCCTGCTTACCCGGAGCACCCGGTGAAGCCTGAGTACCCGAAGCACCCGGAGAAGCCCGAGTACCCGCAGCACTCGAAGAAGTCGTCGAAGTCGGGCGGTGAGCACGAGGAGTAGTCCGAGGCGCGCTGGGCCGCCCCGCAGGGGGCGGCCCAGTCGCATGGATGGGCCGAACTCCCCACCGCAGGCAGGCCATACGCCGAGAGCGCCCTGACCGGCTACGACTGGAGCACGGCGGGTTGGGCGAGCGCTGGATCCACGGCGCAGGCGCCGAGCCGGCCGACGACCAGGACGGCACCCAATGACTCCGCGACTCACACAAAACTCCGCGCCTTCTGGCATGGTCCGGTCAAATCTGGCACTCTCTCGAAGGTCCGGCAGTCCGCGCCCTGATGCCTGTGAGGGCGCGGCGCACCGCTCGGTGCAGCGATCGCGCAAGCCCCGTCCGTGGCCGCCCCGGCTCACCCCAGCCGTCCGGCGGCCATCGAGCAGGCCGGGAATCCCGGCCGCCGCCAAAGGAGTAGCGTGTGAGATCGACCCCCCACAAGGCCCTCGGCGCCGGTGCGCTCACCGTCGCCGCGGTCGCCGCCCTCGTACTCCCCGGCACGCCCGCCGCAGCCCGCCCGGCCGCGGCACCCGCCGCCTGCACTCCGGCGCAGGTCGTCGGCAACGGCGGCTTCGAGAGCGGGACATCGCCCTGGTCGACGTCCTCCTCCACCGTCGTCACCAGCCGCTCGGGTGAGGCCGCCCACGGCGGCAGCTCCTACGCCTGGCTGGACGGTACCGGCAGCACCCACACGGACACGCTCAGCCAGAGCGTCACGATCCCGGCCGGCTGCGATGCGGCCACCCTCACTTTCTGGCTGCACATAGACACCGACGAGACGACCTCGTCCACCGCGTACGACAAGCTCACGGCCAGGATCGGCAGCACCACACTGGCCACCTACTCGAACCTCGACGAGAACACCGGGTACGTACGGAAGTCGGTCGACGTGTCGGCGTACGCCGGGCAGACCGTCACCCTCTCCTTCACCGGGGCCGAGGACTCCAGCCTCCAGACGAGCTTCGTGCTCGACGACATCGCGCTCGACACCGCCGGCGGCACCACACCACCGCCGGGTGACTCCACCCGCACCCCGGCCGCGCCCTCGTACACCGTGAGCCTCAGCAGTGACACCAGCGGCACCCTATGGACCGGGCACGAGAGCGTGACCTTCACCAACGCCTCGGCCACCGCGCTGAACGAGGTCTATCTGAGGCTGTGGGACAACTACCACGGCACCTGTGACGCCCCGCCGATCCGGGTCACGTCCGTCACCGGCGGCACCGCGGGCGCGCCCTCCGTGGACTGCACCGCGCTGAAGATCGACCTGCCGGCCGCGCTGGCCCAGGGGCAGAGCGCCACCATCGGCTTCGACCTCGGCATCACCGTGCCCAGCGGCGCCGACCGGTTCGGCCACGACGGCGCCTACAGCTTCATCGGCAACGCCCTGCCGGTCCTCGCGGTTCGCGACGGCAGCGGCTGGCACCTGGACCCCTACACGAACAACGGCGAGTCGTTCTACTCCCTCGCCGCCGACTTCAAGGTGACCCTCGACCACCCCAGCGGCCTGCTGGTCCCGGCCACCGGCACCTCCACCGACACCCCCGGCTCCAGCGGCCGTACCGTCACGACGGCGACCGCCTCCAAGGTCCGTGACTTCGCCTGGGCCGCCGGGCCGTTCAGCAGGATATCGGGGACCTCGTCGGCCGGTGTCGCGGTGAACGTCTACTCCGTCTCGGGCATCAGCTCCTCCAGCGCCCAGTCCATGCTCAGCACCGCGAAGACCGCCGTGGACGCCCACGCGGCCCGCTTCGGCGCCTACCCTTACGGCGAACTGGACGCCGTCATCGACAACAACTACTGGTTCGGCGGAATGGAGTACCCCGGCTTCGTCCTGGACCTGGTCAGTACCACCGCCCTCACCCACGAGATCGGCCACCAGTGGTGGTACGGCATCGTCGGCGACGACGAGTACAACAGCCCCTGGCTGGACGAGGCGTTCACCGACTACGCCACCGACCTCGCCCTGGGCAAGACCGGGACCAACTGCTGGAACAGCGTCTCCTGGGCCTCCAGCGCCGAGAAGATCACCAATTCCATGGCCTACTGGGACGCGCACTCCTCGCGCTACTCCACCGTCGTCTACGGCTACGGCAAGTGCGCCCTGCACGACCTGCGCCGTGTCCTCGGTGACACCGCCATGACCACGCTGATGAAGGACTACGCGACCGCACACTGGTACGGCGTGTCGACCACGGCCGAGTTCAAGGCCGCCGCCCAGGCCGCCACGAGCACCGACCTCACCTCCTTCTGGACCCAGCACCGTATCGACGGCTGATCCGGTGGGGCCGGTCGCGGGTGTGCCTCCTGATGACTCCCACGACCGGCCCCCCTACCGCTCGCGTATCACCGCGTATCACTCGTAAACCGCCCCGAGACCCCCGAACGGACGAAACATGGTTCGCCATGGCTTCGTTGGGCGGAACCCGAAGTGCGCCGCGGCCCGACCGAGTGTCAGATGGTGTTCGTGCGAAGCGCCATGTCCCTCTCCCGCGGCCGCTCACGCCTTGTCGTCACGGGCGTCCTGACCGGCCTCCTGTTCTCCCTGTCCGGCCCCGCGGCCCAGTCCGCGTCGGCCCCGGTCGTCCCTCCGCGCGGCACCGCGTACATGGGCATCGGAGTCCTCGCCCATGACGGACGCGCCAGCGGCCCCGACGCCACGCCCGCCCCCGCCCGCGCGAACCAGATCGAGGGCGTCGACGTCTCCAGCTACCAGGGGAACGTCGCCTGGGCGACGCTGTGGGGCGACGGCGTCAAGTGGGCGTACACGAAAGCCACCGAGGGCACGTCCTACACCAACCCCTCGTTCACCCAGCAGTACACCGGCTCCTACAAGGCGGGCATGGTCCGCGGCGCGTATCACTTCGCGACCCCGGACACGGCCGGCGGCGCCGCCCAGGCCGACTACTTCGTGAAGCACGGCGGCGGCTGGTCCAAGGACGGCAAGACCCTGCCCGGCGTGCTCGACATCGAGTGGAACCCGTACGGCGGCTCCTGCTACGGCAAGTCCAAGAGCGCCATGGTCAGCTGGATCCGTGACTTCGTGAACCGTTACAAGTCCCGCACCGGCCGGGACGCGGTCATCTACACGGCGACCAACTGGTGGACCGAGTGCACCGGCAACTACTCGGGCTTCGGCAAGACCAACCCGTTGTGGATCGCCCGCTATGCCTCGACCGCCGGGACACTGCCCGCGGGCTGGCCGTACCACACGATGTGGCAGTACACCTCGTCCGGCAAGACCGTCGGGGACCACGACCGCTTCAACGGCACCCTCGACCGGTTGCAGGCCCTCGTGAACGGCTGAACCTGCACCACCGGCCCGGCTAGGAAGCGGGTACGACGAGCACGCGAAGGGCGAGCGCGGCCATCACGGCGCTGGACGCCAGGGCCGTGCAGAGCCGCCCGCGGCTGCCGGTCAGGAGCCGGCCGAGCAGGGCTCCGCCGCCGGCCAGCAGCAGCTGCCAACTGGCGGACGCCGCGAAGGCGGCCACCACGAACACGGCCCGCTCCAGGGGACTCGGCTCCGCCGAGGTCTGACCGCCCAGGACCAGGGCCGCGAAGTAGAGCACGGTGAGGGGGTTCATCATCGTGACGCCCCACAGCCCGATGAAGGCCCGTGCGGGGCGCTCCCGTGCCGCGTCGCTCCGCGCGGCCGGCCGCGGCTGGCGGTGGTGGGCGATCGCCTGTGCCGCGCCGCGAACGGCCAGGACGACGAGCACCGAGCCGGCGATCCAGCGCAGGGGATAGGTGACCGGCTGGAGGGCGTGCGCCAGAGCGGAGCCTCCCAGCACGGCGATCAGCGCGTAGAGACCGTCGGCGGCGGCCACCCCCAGCGCGGCGCACGCACCCGTCTTCCACGAGGTACGGGCGGTCAGCGCCACCAGATACGTCCCGACGGCGCCCACCGGCACGGCGATGCCGTACCCCGCGAGGAGCCCCGCGACCAGCGCCGTCATCATGCGGGGACGGGTGCCGGCCTCCGCGATCGACCGGGCTGCTGCTGCCGGCCACGCACCGATCGGTGGGTGGCGGTCGACGGCAGGAAGACGGTCGGTGAGGTCATGGGCCGATCATGGCGGCGGTGCTGCGCCCCGGACAACTCCTTTTCGGCGCGGCCGCCCGCGGCACCCCGTCCGAGCGCGGCGCGGCGGGTGCGGCGTGGCAGGCGCGCGTGCCGTGGTCGGCCGAGGTGTCGTCGTGGGCCTGCGCGGTGGCACCCGCCGCCACCACGACGGTGATCAGGACGGCCATGACGAGCTGGCTGACGACGGTCACGAACGCCCCGGCCCGGGCCGCGACCAGGGCTGCCACCAGCGCGAAGGCGGCGACCCCCGCCGCGGCGGTCAGATACCCCCACAACGGGTCCGCCTTGACGGTCCTGGCCGGGTCCAGACTGACTCCGGACAGAAACCAGAGCCCGAAGTCGCACGCCAGCGCCATCAGTTCCAGCAACACCAGGCCGCACCCGGCTCCGATGTCGGCACCGGTGTCGGCACGGTCGCGCCGTCGGGGACCGTTGGTGGCGTCGAACGCCGGTGGGGCGACGGGAAGATTCATGGCCCTCACGCTGCCCGGCCGACGGGGCGAACGCATGAGTACGGCTACTCAGCCCCGCCCCTCCCGGTCAGAGTGGCGAGCCCGCTCGCGGAAGTGGGCTCGTCCGGGGGAATCCGGGCTGCGGGGCCCGGCAAGCCTTGCGGGGCTGCTGGGAAGACGACCGCTCGGGGTTGGTGGTGACGACGTGACGGCAGATTCGGGCGGTGCGCCACTGGAGACGTCCTCGCCGTCCACACCGAGTCGCTCACCGCGGCGTCCGTGCGGCAGAGCCGCGCCCTGGCCGCTTTGCTCGCGAAGATGATCACCTCGAAGCGGACCTACACGGACTCCTTCGTACGGCGGACGCGCACCGAACCCATGAACCTGCCCGCCGAGATGCTCCGGGCCTTCCTGCCGCCGCGCACCGTCGGCAACCCGTACGTCGTCTCCACCGCCGTCCTCCAACCCGCCTACGACATCGGCGGTGACGCCTTCGACCACTCCCTCACCGCGACCGCCCTGCACACCGTCGTGCTGGATGCGATGGGGCACGACCTCGCCTCCGGGCTGACCAGCGCGGTGGCGCTCGCGGCGTGTCGCAACGCCCGGCGCACCGACGCCGATCTGCGTGCACGGGCATCATGGCGCAGCTCGACTTCTCCACCGGCATCCTCGAATGGTGCAACTGCGGCCATCCCGCACCGCTGCTGATCCGCGGCCAGCGGCTCGTCGCCGACGCCCTGGCCCGCGAGGCGGATCCGCCCGTGGGGCTGCGCAACCTGTTCACCGCACGGGGGCGCCAGGTGCACGAGGCGCGGCTCCAGCCCGGCGACCGGGTGCTGCTCCACACCGACGGGGTCACCGAGGCCCGGATGGCCGACGGGCGACTGCTCGGTCTGGAACGGTTCGCCGACTACGTCATCAGGGCCAGCGCCACCGGCGAGCTCGCGCCGGAGACGCTCAGACGCCTGATCCACTCGCTCCTGGACTCCAGGGACAGCCGGCTCCGCGACGACGCCACGATCCTGATGTTCGAGTGGCGACCGGACGGCTGAGCCCGCAGTCCCTGGATCACGGTCCGGTCGGCCCCATGGCCGCCGAGCGGAGTCAGCCGCGGGCCAGGGCCAGGAGGAACCGGGTCTGCGCGTCGTCCCGTCCGTTGCACACCCCGGGAACCGCGATGAGGGCGGCCAGGGCCCGGCACCAGCCCAGCACACGGTCGGGGGACTGGCCGGGGACCAGCGTCGCCAGCTTCTCGATCCTCCGCTCCAGCTCGGCGAGACCCGTGACCCCTTCGAGCACCCAGTCCACCGCATCGAAGTCCGGGTCGCCCCACGTCGGCCTGGGATCGATCGCCACCATGCGGGCGCCCGGACCGGACAACACGTTCGCCGGATGGAGATCCCCGTGCACGAGTCCCATGGGCCCACCGGCGGCGAGTTCCAGGGCGGCCGCTCGGGCCCGACCGAGCACCACCGGGGGAATCAGGCCGTTGCCGGGGGCCGCCGCTGCCAGCCTGCGGTCGGTCAAGCCGAACAGGGAGTCGATCCGGCGTGAGAGAGGCTGCAGTACGGAGTGCTCCTCTGGCGCGGGAGGAGAGACCTGCGAGGCCCGCAGGTCCCGGAGAAGAGCCGCGACCGAAGGCAGGTCCCAGGTGAGTTGCCGCACCGGCACTCCGGGTTCCACGTTCTCCAGCAGCAAGGCCCCGGCGGCGACGTCCTCCGCCAGCAGGGTGACGACCGACGGTGTGTCCGCCCAGGCCCGCAGGGCTTCCGCCTCCTCGCGGGCGATCGCCGGATCCGGCGTGAGCTTGAGCCACACCGAGGCACCCGTGTCACGCCTCAAGCAGCGGAACACGCGGGAGGTGCCTCCGCCACCCGCCGCGACAGGATGCAGATCCCAGCGAGCGGCGAGTTCGCCGACGAGGACGGGCAGCTCGTCGCACCAGGCGAGCACCTCGGCCCCGAACCGAACGACGAGCCGCTCCCGGACCTCCGGCGCGACACAGGCCAACTCTCTCAACACGTTCCCCCGCAAGTGGTCCATGCAGTGCTGCAGTGCTTGCGCATCCTAAGAGCATCCGACCCGCCGTCGGCCGCCGGTGACCACGCCAGGCCGGGGCCGGCCCCGGGTCACGTGCCCGAGGCGGCCAGCTGATCGGCCAGCCGGTGTGCCTGAGTGAGCAGCACGCCGTACGTGGCGACCTCGTCGGGGTCGTCCGTCGTGGAGCGGACTAGGTCCCGGCGCAGTTCGTCCAGCGTCGCGCGCAACCGCGTGACGGCCGCGCGCAGTTCGTCGTCGCAGGCCTCGCTGCCGAACCGGCTGTGGCTGTAGAGCCGCAGCGCGTGCGCGGTGCGGCGCAGGAACTCGGCGTAGCGGCGGGCGAGTTCGGGGGGCGGCCGGGAGGCCGCGCGGTCCTCGGTCGCGGCCTCCAGCACCGTGCGGGTCACGCCCGCCGTGTGTACGGCCGCGTAGTCCAGCACCAGGATCGCGTCGTCGTACCCCTTGCCGGGCGGTGGTGCGGCACGGGTGTGCCGGCGGCGCAGGTTGCCGCGCAGGCTCTCCCGGCTCCACGCGAGCGCCGAGCGGGCCTGCTCCACGAGCCGGTGCAGCCGCAGGGCCCGCTCGTGCCAGGCGCCGGCCTCCTCCCTGTCCCAGCGGCCCTCGGCCAGCCCCTGCGCCACCGCGCGCAGGATGTCGTGGGCCTCCTCGGTGGCGTCCTTGAGGACGGCCCGGCTGTCCCGCAGATACAGCGGCGGTCGGACCAGGGCGTTGACCGCGATGCCGACCACGGCTCCGAACAGGGCTTCGGCGAGCCGGGCCGTGGAAGTGGCGACGGTGACGGACCCGTTGGTCAGCACGAACAGGGCGCCGGTGGCGGCGTAGATGCCCTGGCTGCCCAAGCGGCGCCACTGGCCGAGCAGCATCGCGAGGGGCAGGACGACGGCCATCGTGGCCACCGTGTCGTGCAGCGGCAGCGCGACCGCGGTGGCCACGATCGTGCCGGCCGCGATCGCCGCGAGCTGCTGCAGCCCGTGTGCGATCGACCGGTACACGGTCGACTCGACCAGGACCACCGCCACCCACGGCGCGACGAACGCCACCGGGGCGTGCAGCCACCAGCCCGCCACCGCCCAGGCCAGCCACGCGGCCAGGGCCGCCTTCATCGCCTGGGCGGCCAGATCCCGCTCCCGGCACGGGCCGGCCCAGGCCCGTGCCGCAGCGTGCGCCGCAGTCCTCACCTCGCGCCGCAGCGCCTGCCACGTCGTTCGCGATCCATGCACGGCGCCCGGGTGCCACCGCGGACACCGCTCCATGCCAGGCGGTCGGGGCGACTGGGCTGTCGGTGGACGCACCGCGGTGGGCTTCCGGTCCGCCTACTGTCCGTGGCGTGTCAGGCTGGGCGGCGTCCAGTCGGCGTGGCGCAGGATCGCCCGCGTCGTCGCCCGGGCCGGGGCGAGCCGTAGCGCGGTGTTGCGCAGGGTCACGGCGAGGGGGTGGGACAGCTGCTGGCCCATCCGGCCCGCCTGCCGGGCGGCGCGGGCGACCGCCTGGGAGCGCGGGCGGCGCTCGGCGTCGTAGCGGGCCAGTGCCGAGCCGACCGAGGGCTCGGCGGCGAGCGCGGCGGCCAGCGTGACCGCGTCCTCCAGCGCCTGACAGGCACCTTGGCCCAGATTCGGCGTCATGGCGTGCGCCGCGTCACCGAGGAGCACCACCCGGCCCGCGACGAACGACCGCAACGGTGTGACCAGCTCGTGGATGTCGTGGTGCAGCACATCCTGGGGCCGGGTGGCGTCGAGGAGCGCGGGGATCGGGTCGTGCCAGCCGCCGAAGCGCCGGCGCAGCATGCCGAGCGGGTCGGCGTGGCGGACCCCGGGCGGGGCGGTGAGCACCGCGTGCCACTCGGCCAGGCCGTCGGCGAAGGTGATGTGCCCGAACTCCGCACCCCCGCCCCAGGTCAGCTCGAAGTCGCCGCTCAGCTCCAGCGGCCGGGTGGTGACGGCCCGCAGCACCGTCGAGCCGCCGTACACCGGGCCGGGGTGGCCGGGGAACAGCAGTCCGCGCAGCCGGCTGCCCACCCCGTCGGCCGCGACGACCAGGTCGGCGTCCACAACGCCGTCGCCGACCGGCACCTCCACCCGGTCCGGGGCCGACCGGGCCAGTGCGGGCACGGTGACCCCGATGCGCAGGCACTCGGCCGGCAGGGCCGCACGCAGCAGACGGTGCAGGACCGCGCGCCGGATACCGGCGATCGGCGTGCCCAGCGCCCGTTCCAGGGCGGCGCCGTCCATCCGGGCCAGCCAGCGTCCCCCAGGGGTGCGGGTGCCGCCGCTGTACTGCGGCCGGGCCGCCGCACGCACGGCCGCTCCGACGCCGAGCGCGTCCAGGGCGCGCAGCCCGTTCGCGTGCAGCGAGATGCCCGCCCCCGCGTCGGCCAGGGTGGCGGCCCGCTCCACCACCGTGACGTCCCAGCCGATCCGGCGCAGACCGATCGCCGCCGCCAGCCCGCCGATTCCGCCGCCGACCACCACCGCCGTGCCGCCCATGCCGGTCCCCCTTCGTCTTCTACAGGTGTAGAAGATCCTACCCCCGCCTACCCCGCGTGCTCTACAGGTGTAGAAGCGGGAGGTGGAATGAGGTGTAGAAAGAGGGCATGCCAACGGATCGACGTACTGTCCTCGCCGACGCGGCCATCGCCGTGCTCGCCGACACCGGTATGCGAGGGCTGACGCATCGCGCCGTGGACCGGGCGGCGGGGCTGCCTGCCGGTACCACATCCGCCTACTACCGCACCCGTCAGGCGCTGCTCACCGCCCTGGTCCGGCGCCTGGTGGCACTCGACCAGGGCGAGCTGCAGGAGATCGGAGCCCGGATTCCGGTGCCGCGCACCGTCGGTGACATGGTCGCCGGTCTGGCGCAGTTCGCCGCGGCGCGGCTCACCGGGGAGGGACGCAGGCGTTCCCTGGCGCGCTACGCGTGTGCGGTCGAGAGCGCGCGTCATCCCGAACTGCGCGAGATCCTGCTGCCGCGCGAGAACCGGGCGCGGCAGGCGGCATGCGACTTTCTCGCCGCCCAGGGCGTGGCGGACCCGGAGGAACGCACGGTGACGCTGCTGACCTGTGTCGACGGCCTGATCTTCGACCGGCTGGTGAACGGCGGAAGCGTGTCGGAGGAGGAGATCAGGGGCCTCGTGGCGGCGGCTCTGCGCTGAGCGGTACGACGGTGGCGGCGCTCTTCGTCACGGCGGCACCGCGCGCAGGGCGCGCAGCACCGCCCAGACGACCGAGACCAGGGGCACGGCCACCACCGCACCGATCACGCCCGCGACGATGCTGCCGGCGATCACCGAGACCGCGACCACGAGCGGATGCAGCCGCACGGCCCAGCTCATCACCAGCGGATGCAGCACATGCCCCTCCAGCTGGCCGATGACGACGATCAGCCCCAGCACCGCCACCGCCGTGATCGGCCCGCGTCCGGCCAGCGCGACGACCGTGGCGACGCCGAGCGCGACCGGCGAGCCCACCAGCGGCACGAACGCGGCGAAGAACTCCAGCAACGTCAGCGGCAGCGCGAGCGGCACCCGCAGCACGAGCAGCGCGACACCGACGAGGACGGCATTGGTGGCGGCCACGATGATGATGCCGCGCGTGTACCCGGCGAAGGCCCGCCAGGCCGCGTGCCCCGCCCGGTCCCACGCCGTACGGGCGCCGCTCGGCAGCAGCTGGTCACGGATCCACCTCCACTGGCGCTCGCCGGAGTAGATGAAGAACACCGAGGCGAACAGCGCCAGCGCGCCCCCGGCGACCAGCTCGACCAGCTGGCTCAGCCCGCTGACGGCGCGGCTGAGCAGGCTGGACCGGTGCGCGGTGATGTAGTGCGTCACCTGGTTCTCCAGCTCGGACAGCCGGCCGGGGCTCATCCGGAACGGCGGCCGTTGCAACCACTCCTCGATGCGGTGCACCCCGCCCCGGAACTCACCCGCCAGCCGGGCCGACTCGCCCGCCACGGCGTTGCCCACCAGGGCCAGCAGCCCCAGCAGGAGCAGCACACTGCCCACCAGCGTCACGGCGACGGCCAGCGGCCGGGGCAGGATCCGGCTGAGCAGGTCCGTCAGCGGGCGCAGGACCGAGGTCACGACCAGCGCGAGGAAGAGGGCGACGGCGATGAGCTGGAAACTGCCGAGGATGCTGAAGACGCCGTAGACGGCGAGCCCGACGAGGATCAGCCGCCAGGCGTAGGCCGCCCCGACCCGCAGCCACGGCACCGTCCGCTCGGCCACCGGCTCCGGTCCGGGCCGCGGGGGAGCCGGGATCCGCACCGAGTACGCCGGCCGGCTGCCGAGTACCTGCCTCCCGCGGCGTCGGCTGCCCGCTGCGGCCGCTCGCCGACGCCCATCGCCCTCCACCGATTCAGGCTCCTCTCCGTCACCGTGATGACGGTCGGTCACATGTACAGCACCGTAAGCGCAGGTGGCGGGCGGAGCGCGCGGAATGCGCCCGCGCGCGGTGTCCACCGGACGGCGACGTTTCGGCGCGCGGCGAGCCGTGTCCGCGACGCGGCATGCCGACCCGGGGGTGCGCCGCCGGCACCGTCGTCCAGGAAGGTGAGCGTCTCCCCGAGCGGTGCCCGGTCGATGCGGGCGTACGGCGCCGTCGGGTCCGCGAAGCCCATCGACACACCCGCGAACAGGACCAGTTCCTCCGGAGGCGACACGATGACCGCGGCCGTCCGGTGGTACACCGACTCGCCTCGTAGACCTCCACCGGGTGACCCCCTGGCTCCCGGTCGACTCCGTCCTCCGCCGTCCTGACGGAGTCCGGCCGGCGGATGTGACCGGAGAGAGGGCGGTCACAGGACTTTCACAACCGCCCCGGGTGGGCGGTGGCGGGCGGGGCACCCGGGAAGTGCCGCCGGCAGAGAGGGATCCGCCAGTGATCACCATCGCCGTACTGCTGCTTCCGGTCCTCAGCATCCTGCTGTACGGGCTGGACCAGGTCGAGGACCGGTGGATCCTGCGGCCTCCGGCCGCCCGCCACAGCAGGCACCGCCGACTGCGCCGTACGAACCGTACGCAGGCGGGCCGTCACTGATCCGCCGTCGGGTCCCCCGTCGCCGGAGCGTCGTTCAGGTCGGCGCACCGCCGGTAGCGCGCGATCGCCCTGCCGAGTTCGAGGCGCTCCGGTTCGGGGAGCGTCCCGCCGCGGGCGTACTGGAGGATGTGCTCGGCGACCGTCCGCAGCTTGGTGTTGGTGCGCTGGGAGACGTCCCGCAGCGCCCGCCAGGCCTCTTCCGGAGCGATCCGTCCGAGGACGACCACGGCTCCGATGGCCTGGTCGATCACGGCGTGCGAGGACACGGCGCGCTGCAGCTGCTGGTTCTCGGTCATCAGCCGGTCGTACTCGGCTGCCAGGTCGGTGGAGGAGAGCAGGACCAGCGGCTGGTGCCGGGAAAGGGCGAAGAAGGCCATGGAGCACCTTTGCGGGGTATGGGGGGCGTCACTGCTACGCCTGCCCTCGGCGGGCGCCGGCACACAGATTGAACCAGCACCGCGGCACACGTCACGCCGCACGGGCCGGGCGTGGGGCGCCCGAACCCCTTCACCGGTGCCGGCCCGGCGCCGGTGTCAGCCCTGCCCGCCCGCGCGGCCGGTGCTCTCGCTGCTCTCGGCGTTCTCGGTCGCCCGGCCCACCGGCAGCAGGTCACGGATGTCGGCGGGCAGGGCGCCGGCCATCCGTTCGGTCAGCTCCGGGGCGAGCGCCGCGTCGAGCACCTCCATGACGGCGGCGGCCTCCCGCAGGGCGGTGTCCTCGTCGGTGCCCGCGCGGTCGGCGATGCGCCCGGCGAAGACGGTCAGCCCGAACCGCTCGCCCGCCGCGCCGGAGTCGGCGGCGGCCGAGGCGTCGGCCGCCTCCCGCATGGCCGCCGCCATGTCGGGCGGCAGCTGGGCGGCCACGTGCCGGGCCAGCCCCGACGGCAGCCGTTCCGACAGCGTGCTGACGACGGCGTGCGCGGCCCGTTCGGCCGAACCCCGGTCCGGCAGCTGGGCCAGTGCCTGCACCTTTCCGATCATCTCGTCGTGCCGCATGAGCCCGGTTCCTTCCGCACGAAGTCCTGACGGTGTGGTACGTCCCTCGCCGGGGGTGAGGCGCGGGTCTCGACCCGTCCGGTACCCGGACATGCCGAGTACCCGGTTGCCGCGGCCGGTTACCCGGGCCGCGGCCGGTGTCCGCCCCGGTGGAGTCGCGGTCCCCTCGCGGGGTAGGCGTCGGCGGCGGACCATCGAACGACCGGACATCGGCGGAGCGAGATGTGAGGTGTGCATGATAGGGACGGGGCTGGCGGCGCCGTTGTGGGACGTGCACAACGGCCAGGGACTGCGGCAGCTGGGCGAGCTGGGTCTGGCGCTGCTGCTGGCCAGTCTGATCGGCTGGGAACGGGAGGCCCAGCAGAAGAGCGCGGGACTGCGCACCCACACCCTGGTCGGCACCGCGAGCGCGCTGATGATGGAGGTGTCCCAGCACGGCTTCACGGCGGTGCTCGGGCTGGAGAACGTCTCCTTCGACCCCTCCCGCGTCGCGGCGCAGATCGTGTCCGGCATCGGCTTCATCGGCGGCGGCCTGATCTTCGTACGACGGGACGCCGTACGGGGCCTGACGACGGCCGCCACCATCTGGCTGACCAGTGCGGTCGGCATGGCCTGCGGCGGCGGACTGCCCATCCTCGCGCTGGCGGTGACCGCCCTGCACTTCCTGGTGGTGCGGGGCTATCCGCTGCTCACGTCCCGTCTGATCCCCGGCACCGCCGCCGGTACCTTCGAGGCGCGCCTGACCTACCGGACCGGAGCGGCACTGCTGCCGCGCCTGATGGAGACCTGCACCCGGCGCGGTTTCCGGATCGTGGGGGTCAAGGTCGAACGGCTGCCGGGCCGCACGGACGACGCGGCCCGGGTACTGCTGCAACTGGAGGGCGCCGGGGACTCGTCGGGGCTGGCGTCGGAGTTCTTCCAGGACGAGGGAGTGCTCGACGTCGAGGTGAGCGCCGCGTCGGACGACGAGTAGCGACTACGGCCACTGCCGCGCAGGAATCGCCGGGCTGGGCACCGCTCAGCTCCCCTGCGTCTGCTCCCTCTGCTCGGTCTGCTGTGTCCATGCCCAGGCGTACTGCAGCCAGTCCGCGACGGTCAGCGCGCCGAGACCCCCGCAGACCAGACGGGTGAGCCGCGGCGCCGCGGCGTACGAGCACACCAGGGTGCCGGCGGCCCAGGCCGAGGTACAGAACGGGCAGGACAGCAGGTCGCCGATGGCCCGCCGGAGCCCGCGACCCCGCGGTTCGTCGATGACCTCGTTCGCCTCGCCCTCGTCCGCGCGGCGGGTGAACGGCGCCCGCAGAACGCTCGTGACCTTGTCCCTGGTCACCAGCCTGGACGCCTTGTACGCCCCCGCGCCCATCAGTACGACGTCCCAGGGCGGTACCTCGTCCGGCAGCTGGACGCCCCGGCGACGGGCCAGCACCGCGAAGGTGCCGGCGCCCGCCGTGAAGACGGAGACGAGGGCGGCATACCCGCCGAGAGGAACGTCGCCCTGCTCGTCGTACCGCTCGGCGTCCGTCGTCATGAGACCTCCCATGCCTCCCCGGACACAGTCGGCACCGGGGCCCGCATCGAGTTCCCCGGGCCGGGACGGCGACACGCGCGCAAGGAGCCGCACGGGGCACCGGGCTCCGCAGACGGGGCGGCGTCCGCCGGGCCGGCGTCGCGATGCCCCGCCTGACGTGGGCAATGCCACATATGACCTGTTTCGCAACCCCCTCCCTGTCGAGCCCGGCGCCGGGCTACCGTTGCGACGAGCCCCTGTTCCCCTTCCCCCACGCATTCGGACGGCCCGGCTGTGCTCACTGATCTGTCCCCCCTCATCGCCGCGACGGCACGCTGGCTGACGGTCGCCTATCCGCCCAGTGGCGGCGCGCTGGCCTCCGCCCTGTGCGAGGCGCAGGCCCGGCAGGCCGTGACCGTCGCCGCGTGGCTGCGCTACCCGACGGAGATCGACGCGGCCCTGGTCACGATGGCCGGTCCCGGCGGTGCCGCACGCCTCGACTGGATCACCGGCACCGAGCGTTCCGGTGAGGACGGCCCTGCGGACGACTGGGCCTGGCGCACCTGGGTGGACGAGGTGGTCGCCAGCTGGGCGGCCGGCCTGCTCACCGATCCGGAACTGGCCGGGCTGGCCGTCGCCGCACTCGCCGACGGCGAGCACGCCTCGGGCGCACCGGTGGAGTTCCGGCGCCTGCTCGCGCCCGACGACGGTGACCGCCGCGCCGCCGCGCTGCTGCGCCACCCCGACCTTCTCGCTCCCGTGGCCGAGCTGCACCTCGACCAGCTCCTGGACCGGCTGGGCCCGGGCGACGCCCTGGCCGCCTGAGCCCCTGCTTCCACCGGGCCGGCTCCGTGGCCGGGCTGCGCCTCGACCGGTTCGTGGATCGGCTGGGACCGGGCGACGCCCTGGCCGCCGGGATCCCTGCGTCCTCCGGTCCGGGTCCTTTGCCGCACACCCTGTGGCCGGGCTGCGCCTCGACCGGTTCGTGGATCGGCTGGGACCGGGCGACGCCCTGGCCGCCGGGGCCCCTGCTTCCGCCGGGCCGGGTCCGCTGCCGCACACCCTGTGGCCGGGCTGCGCCTCGACCGGTTCGTGGATCGGCTGGGACCGGGCGACGCCCTGGCCGCCGGGGTCCTTGCTTCCGCCGGGCCGGGTCCGCGCCGCACACTCGTCGCCGAGCTGCGCCTCGACCACCCCTTGGACCCGCTGGCACCGGGCCGTGTCCTCCGCGCCTGAACACGTACACCCGCCCCAAGCGCCCAGCGGCCCGACCCGCCGTGTCAGCCCGGCCCGCCCGTCCAGCGCGGCCTGTGGGGCAGCCGGGCCTGCGGGACTATCCCACCCCAGACGTTGACAGCCCACCCGGCCTCGCCCAGTCCGACCGCGGGTCGCGTCCGCCCCCCGGGCCTGGTGCGAGTCGTCGTAGCGGCCCACCGGGCCGGCCTGGCCCGTCCAGCCCGACCCACAGGCCCAGCGGGAGTCGCGAGGCCCACCTGGCCCACTTGCCCCCTTTGGCCCACCGGCCCACCCGGTCCGACATGACCGACCGGCCCCGTGTCGTACGCCCCCGCAGGGGTACTGCGGAGCTGGTCCGTGGGTCGTTCGCCGGTGGCGGTCGGTCCGGGCGACGGGAGGCAGGAGAAGGCGATGGGCGCGCGAGGCGACGAGACATCGGCGGTCGGCGGAGTCGGGGACGCGGCGGCCCGGCCGGCCCAGCACAAGGAGAGCGCCGCCGTCCGGGACGAGATCATGACCGCGCCGAAGCGGCTCGGTGCGGGCGGGCTGCTGCTCGCCGGAGCCGCCACGTGCGGTGTGCCCGCCCTGCCGGCCGCACGCACGACCCTGCTGCGGGCCCTCGGCCCGGTCCTGCCGGAGCGCACGGCCTCAGCCGTACTCAGCCGCGCGTACGCCGCGGGCGCAGGGGGCCTGGGCATGGGGGCGCTGAATCGGATGCGGGCCGCGGCCCGGGCCGCCGCGTGAGGGGCCGGCGGCCGGTGAGCCGGTTGCGCCGGCCGAGGGGGCGGTTGCGTCGGACGAGGGACAGGGCCCGGTCATGACCTTCAAGAATCCCGTGCACCGCGGCGGGGCGCGCCGCGGCCGCTTCGAGCAGTTCGCGGAGTACGCCTCCAATTTCACCAGCTCCCCGGTGTTCTTCCTCTTCTGCCTGCTCCTCGTCGGCTTCTTCGCCGCCGCCCACCTCGCGCACCTGCGGATGGAGCTGCTGCTGTTCGCGGGCGAGTCGATGACCGCGGTCACCCTGCTGCTCCTGGCGCTGCTGAAGAACGCCGAGATGCGTGCCGAGCACGCGATCCAGCGCAAGCTCGACGCGATCGCCGGGGCCCTGCTGGAGGCCCACTCCGACGACGGGAGCCAGGCCTTCGAGGACCTGCGCAAGGCGATCCGTATGGAGGAAGAGACCTGACAGAGGGGGACAAAACCGCGCGGCGGTTCTTCACGGCACCCCGGCCAGGGACGACCATGCCGTGTCATGGACATTTTGCTCGTCGCCAGCGCGTTCAACAGCCTCTCCCAGCGTGTGTACGCCGAACTGTCGGATCTCGGGCACCGCGTGGACGTCGTCCTCGCCGCACAGGGTGCCGATCCCGTCCGCGCAGCCGTGCGCGAGCTGCGCCCGGAGCTGGTCATCGCACCGATGCTCAGGACGGCCCTGCCCGAGGAGGTATGGCGGGAACACACCTGCCTGATCGTCCATCCGGGCCCGCCCGGCGACCGGGGACCGTCCTCCCTGGACTGGGCCATCGCCGACGGCGCGGCCACCTGGGGGGTAACGGTCCTGCAGGCCGAGGCGGCGATGGACGCCGGCGCGATCTGGGCGGCGGAGCCGTTCCCGGTGGCGCCCGTCGGCAAGAGCGACCTGTACCGCAACGAGGCCTCCGACGCCGCCGTCACCGCCGTCCTCACCGCCGTACGGCGCTACGCCGAGGGCTCCTACAAGCCCCAGCCGCAGACCGACGACTCGATCAGCGTGGTGTGGCGCGACGCCTTCCGGCAGGAGCGGCGCCGCATCGACTGGGAGCGGGACGACACCGAAACGGTCCTGCGCAAGCTCCGCGGCGCCGACTCACAGCCCGGCGTCCTGGACGAACTCCTCGGCCGTGAGGTGTTCCTGCACGGCGGGCACCCCGAGGACCGGCTGCGCGGCCGCCCCGGCGCCCTGCTGGCGACCCGGGCGGGCGCCGTCTGCCGGGCCACCCGGGACGGCGCCGTGTGGATCCCGGAACTCCGCCCGCGCAAGAACTCCGGCGACCCGGCGCCCTTCCGCCGCCCGGCCGCCTCCGTGCTCGCCTCGTACCAGCCCTCCCTCCGGCTCGCGGCCTCCCCCCTCCCGCTCGAACTGTCCCCGGACCGCCGGACCTGGACCGACATCCGCTACCGGCAGCGCGGTGACGTCGGCTTCCTGGCCTTCTCCTTCCCCGGCGGGGCCATGAGCACCGACCAGTGCCGCAGGCTGCTCGCCGCCTACGAGTCGGCCCTCGCCCGCCGCACGTCGGTCCTGGTGCTCGGCGGAGCCCGCGACTTCTTCTCCAACGGCATCCACCTCAACGTCATCGAGGCGGCCGCCGACCCGGCCGAGGAGTCCTGGGCCAACCTCAACGCCATGGACGACCTCGTCGAGGCGGTCCTGCGCACCACCGACCGGCTGGTGGTGGCCGCGCTCGCCGGCAACGCGGCGGCGGGCGGCGCCATGCTCGCCCTCGCCGCCGACGAGGTCTGGTGCCGTACGGGCGTGGTCCTCAACCCGCACTACCGGCGGATGGGCCTGTACGGCTCGGAGTTCTGGACGTACACGCTGCCGCGCCGCGTCGGAGCGGACACGGCCCACCGGCTGACGACCGAGGCGCTGCCGGTCAGCGCCACGACGGCCCAGCGGATCGGGCTGGTGGACCGGCTGCTGCCGACCGGGGCGCAGGACTTCGCGGCAGAGGTCGAGCGGATGGCGGCGGACGTCGCGGCCGCGCCGAACATCACCCGGCGCATCGCCGAGAAGGCGGCGGCCCGCCGCTCGGACGAGAAGGCACGGCCGCTGGCGAAGTACCGGCAGGTCGAACTGGCCCGTATGCACGCCGTCTTCTTCGATCCCGAAGCCCCGTACCACGCGCTGCGGTCGGCCTTCGTCCGGAAGGTGCCCGGCGGCAGTGTCCGCCCCCTGGCACTGCCCGCCGGTGACGTCCGTTGACGCCGCGCCTGCTGGTGGCCGGTGTCGGCAACATCTTCCTCGGCGACGACGCCTTCGGCCCCGAGGTGGTCCGCGCCCTCGGCGAGCGCCCGCTGCCGTGCGAGGCGCGGGTGCACGACTACGGCATCCGCGGCATGGACCTCGCCTACGCCCTGCTGGACGGATACGACACCGCCGTGCTGGTCGACGCCGCGCGGCGCGGCCACCGCCCCGGCACCCTCTCGCTGATCGAGGCCGAACCGCCCGACGGCACCGTCGTGCCCGAGGCCCACGGCATGGACCCGGCGAAGGTGCTGGCCCTGGCCGCGCACCTCGGCGAGGATCCGCTGCCCCGCGTCCTCGTGCTGGCCTGCGAGCCGCAGGTGCTGCCGGCCGGCGACGAGGACCTGCTGCCGGGGCTCAGCACACCGGTACGGGAAGCCGTCCGACGGGCCGTCGACGCGCTGCACACCCTGGTCCCGGTCCTGCTCGCCGATCCCGCCGCACCCGCGCCGCCGTTGGGCCGCCCGATGGAATCCGGGCCCCCGCGCCCGGCTGCGCTGCCCGGCAGGACGGTCGGCTGAGCGGAAGATCGGGAGAGCCCGGGCCACAGGGACGCGGTCCGGGCTCCGCCGTCGTATCCGAGGAGCAGCGCCCATGTGCCGGTCCGATGTCAAGCAGGCCGTTCTGGCGAAGAACGACGACCTGGCCGCGGACCTGCGCGGCGACCTCGCCCGGCAGGGCGTGACCGTCGTCAACCTGCTGTCCAGCCCCGGCAGCGGCAAGACCGAACTCCTCGGGCGGGTCCTGGCCCGCGCGGTGGAGCAGGGCGTGCCGGTGGCCGCGCTGACCGCGGACCTGGCCACCGAGAACGACGCCGTCCGGCTGGCCCGTTCCGGCGCCCCCGTCCAGCAACTGCTCACCGACGGGCTGTGCCACCTGGAGGCCCGTCAGGTGCGCGCCCGGCTGGACGGCTGGCTGCCGCCGGACACCGCGGTGCTCTTCGTGGAGAACGTCGGCAACCTCGTCTGCCCGGCCGCGTACGACCTCGGCGAGACCCTGCGGGTCGTGCTGATGGCGGTCACCGAGGGCGAGGACAAGCCGCTGAAGTACCCCACCGCCTTCGGCTCCGCCCATCTGGTCGTGATCACCAAGACGGACCTCGCCGAGCCGGCCGGCTTCGACGAGGCGGTCTTCCGTGCGAACGTCCACCGGGTCAACCCGGGCGTGGAGATCGTACGGTCCTGCGCCCGCACCGGCGCCGGAGTCGGCACCCTCCTGGAGCGTGCCCTCGCCGCCCGGAACGGCGTCCCGCACCGGCCGCCCCTGGCCCCGCATCCGCACGGCCACCACCACACCGCGCCCGCTCCCGTCGCATGACCGCCCCCGCCACCGGACCGGTGCGCCGCGTCCTCACCGTGCGGGGCACCGTGCAGGGCGTCGGCTTCCGGCCGTATGTGCACCGCCTCGCCGCGGGGCTCGGACTGGCCGGGTTCGTCGGCAACACCGGTGACGGCGTGCACATCGAGATCGAGGGCCCGGCGCCGGAGGTGGACCGCTTCCGCGTCCTGCTCGCGGAGCAGCCGCCGCCGCTCGCCACCGTCACCGCCGTCGAGGACAGGGTCCTGCCCGCGACCGGCGACACCGGCGCCTTCGCCATCCGCTCCACCGAACGGGCCGCCGGCCGCACCCAGCTCCCGCCCGACACCGCCACCTGCCCCGACTGCCTGCGGGAACTGGCCGATCCGGCCGACCGCCGGCACCGGCACCCCTTCGTCACCTGCACCCACTGCGGCCCGCGCTTCACCATCGCCACCGCGATGCCGTACGACCGCGCGGCCACCACCATGGCCGGCTTCCCGATGTGCCCGTCCTGCGCCCGCGAGTACGGCGACCCCGGCGACCGGCGCTTCCACGCCCAGCCGGTCGCCTGTCCCGACTGCGGCCCGCGGCTCACCCTGGTCCCGGCCGACGGACTCGGCGTCCGGCCGGCCCGCGACGCGGACGCCCTGGCGGCGGCGCGGGCCCTGCTGGCCGCCGGGCGGATCGTCGCCGTCAAGGGCCTCGGCGGCTACCACCTGGCCTGCGATGCCACCGACGCCCGGGCCGTGGCCACGCTGCGCGACCGCAAGGAACGCGGCGGCAAGGCCTTCGCGGTGATGTGCGCCGACCTGGGCACCGCCGAACGGCTCGCCGTCCTCTCCGCCGCCGAACGGGCCGCGCTGACCAGCACCCGGCGCCCCATCGTCCTGCTCCGCAGACGCACCCCGGCAGACGGCCTCCGCCTGGCCGGCCAGGTCTGTCCGGGCAGCCCGCACGTGGGCGTGATGCTGCCCTACACCCCCGTCCACACCCTGCTGTTCGGGCTGCCCGGCGATCCGCCCGGCCCCCGGGTCCTGGTCATGACGAGCGGCAACCGCTCCGGCGAGCCCATCGTCACCGACGACGCCGAGGCGCTGACCCGGCTCGCCGGACTCGCCGACGCCTGGCTCGCCCACGACCGGCCCATCGCCTCGCCCTGCGACGACTCCCTGCTGCGGGTCCGCCCCGACGGCACCGAACAGGTCCTCAGACGCTCCCGTGGCTACGTCCCCCGCCCTGTGCGGCTCCCGGTTCCGGTGCGGCCCGTCCTCGCGGTCGGCGGCGACCTGAAGAACGCACTGTGCCTGGGCGAGGGCGACCAGGCCTGGTTCGGGCCGCACATCGGTGACATGGGCGAACTGGCCGGCCTGGAGGCCGCCGAGCGCGCCGAACGGCACCTGGCCCGCCTGACCGGAGTCAACCCGGCCCGCGTCGCCGCCGACCGGCACCCCGGCTACCACTCGACCCGCCGGGCCCGCCGGCGCGCCGCGCACCTGCCGGACGGCTCCCTGCGGCTGGTCCAGCACCACCACGCCCACATCGCCTCCGCGATGGCCGAACACGGCCTCGACGGCACGGCCCCGGTGATCGGCGTCGCCTTCGACGGCACCGGGTACGGCGACGACGGCAGCGTGTGGGGCGGCGAGATCCTGCTCGCCGACTACACCGGCTACCGGCGCTACGCCCACCTCACTCCCGCCCCGCTGCCCGGCGGGGACGCCGGTGTGGCCAACCCGTGCCGGCTGGCGCTGGCCCGGCTGTGGGCGGCGGGTGTGCCCTGGGAGCCGGATCTGCCCAGCGCGCAGGCCTGCACGGACGTCGAACGCGCTGTGCTGCGGCGGCAGTTGGAGCGGCAGGCGGCATGTGTGCCGACCTCCAGCATGGGCCGCCTCTTCGACGCGGTGGCGTCCCTCGTCGGTGTCTGTCACCGGGCCGCATACGAGGCGCAGGCGGCGCTGGAGCTGGAGGCGACGGCGGCCGAGGCCCGGGACGCGGACGAGGTGGCGTACCCCTTCGGCATCGCCCGGCAGCGGGACATCGACCCGGCGCCCATGCTGCGCGCACTCCTGGAGGACCGGCGGCGCGGCACCCCCGCACCGGTCCTCGCCGCCCGTTTCCACCGGGGCGTCGCGGCGGCCGTCGCCGAGGTCTGTCACCGCGCCCGCGCCGAGACCGGCCTGACCACGGTCGCCCTCACCGGAGGCGTCTTCGCCAACGGCCTGCTGGAGCGGGAGTGCACCGCACGGCTGACCGCGGCAGGCCTCACGGTCCTGCGGCACGGCGAAGTACCCCCGAACGACGGCGGGTTGGCGCTCGGTCAGCTCATGGTCGCGGGAACAGCGAACAACCACGAGACGGAGTGACCCATGTGTCTGGCAGTGCCCGGCAAGGTCGTGTCCATCGACCATCGCGCCGACCCCCTGACCGGGATGATCGACTTCGGCGGGGTGCGCAAGCAGGCGTGCCTCGAATACCTGCCCGATGTCCGGGTGGGGGAGTACGTCATCGTCCACGTCGGCTTCGCCCTGCAGCGGCTGGACGAGGAGTCGGCCCGGGCGTCCCTGGAACTGTTCGGGCAACTGGGGCTGCTGGAGGAGGAGTTCGGGGACGCCTGGGAACAGGCGGCCCGGCAGGAGAGCGGGAGTGAGACCCGGTGAAGTACCTCGACGAGTTCAACGACCCGGACCTCGCGCGCCGGCTGCTGGACGAGATCCATGCCACGGTCACCCGGCCGTGGGCGCTGATGGAGGTCTGCGGCGGCCAGACCCACTCCATCATCCGGCACGGCATCGACCAACTCCTGCCGGAGAAGGTGGAACTGATCCACGGCCCGGGCTGCCCGGTGTGCGTCACGCCGCTCGACGTCATCGACAAGGCCCTGGACATCGCCGCCCGCCCCGAGGTGATCTTCTGCTCCTTCGGGGACATGCTGCGCGTGCCCGGCACCGACCGCGACCTGTTCCGGGTCAAGGGCGAGGGCGGTGACGTCCGCGTGGTGTACTCCCCGCTGGACGCGCTCGACCTCGCCCGCAAGCACCCGGACCGCCAGGTCGTGTTCTTCGCCATCGGCTTCGAGACGACCGCGCCCGCCAACGCCATGGCCGTCCACCAGGCCCGCCGCCTCGGCCTGGACAACTTCAGCCTGCTGGTCTCCCACGTGCGGGTCCCACCCGCGATCGAGGCCATCATGACCGCACCCGAATGCCGGGTGCAGGCCTTCCTCGCCGCCGGGCACGTGTGCAGCGTGATGGGCACCGCCGAATACCCGGAGCTGGCCGACCGGCACCGGGTGCCGATCGTCGTGACCGGCTTCGAGCCGCTGGACATCCTCGAAGGCGTCCGCCGCGCGGTCCACCAGCTGGAGCGCGGCGAGCACCGGGTGGAGAACGCCTACCCGCGCGCCGTACAGGAGCAGGGCAACCCGGCGGCCCTGCGCATGCTGGAGGAGGTCTTCGAGGTCGGCGACCGCAACTGGCGCGGCATCGGCCGCATCCCCGCCAGCGGCTGGCGGTTGTCCGACGCCTACCGGGCCTACGACGCCGAACACCGCTTCGACGTGGCCGGCATCCGCACCGAGGAACCCGCCGTGTGCCGCGCGGGCGAGGTGCTGCAGGGCCTGATCAAGCCCACCGAGTGCGAGGCGTTCGGCACCGGCTGCACCCCGCGCACCCCGCTCGGCGCGACCATGGTCTCCAGCGAGGGCGCCTGCGCGGCCTACTACCTGTACCGCCGCATGAACGCCCCGGCACCGCAGGGCTCCCGCATGCCGCGGTCCCAGCAGGAGGAGATGAACCCCGTTGGCTGACCTCGCCACCGAAACGGCCGTCGACCCCGCGAACTGGACCTGTCCCGCGCCCCTGCGCGACCAGCCGGTCGTCGTCATGGGCCACGGCGGAGGCGGCGCCCTGTCCGCCGAACTCGTCGCGGACGTCTTCACCCCCGCCTACGGCAACCCCACCCTGGCCGCGCTCACCGACTCGGCCGTCCTCGACCTGGGCGGGGCCCGGCTGGCCTTCTCCACGGACTCCTATGTCGTACGGCCGCTGTTCTTCCCCGGCGGCAGCCTCGGCGACCTCGCCGTCAACGGCACGGTGAACGACCTGGCGATGAGCGGCGCCCGGCCCGCCTACCTGTCCACCGCCTTCGTCCTGGAGGAGGGCGTGGCACTGGACGTCGTCCGCCGCATCGCGCAGGCCGTCGGCGCGGCGGCGAAGGCGGCGGGCGTCACCGTCGCCACCGGCGACACCAAGGTGGTCGAGTCCGGACACGGCGACGGCGTCTATGTCACCACCGCCGGCGTGGGCCTCGTACCGGACGGTGTCGACATCCGCCCGCAGCGCGCCCGGCCGGGCGACGCCGTCATCGTCAGCGGCCCCATCGGGCTGCACGGCGTGGCCGTCATGAGCGTCCGCGAGGGCCTGGAGTTCGGCGTCGAGATCGCCTCCGACACCGCGCCCCTGGCGGACCTCGTGGCGGCCATGCTCGCGGTCACGCCGGACCTCCACGTGCTGCGCGACCCGACCCGGGGCGGACTCGGCGCGTCCCTGAACGAGATCGCCCGGGCCTCCGGCACCGGCGTCCGGCTGCGCGAGCGGGCCATCCCGGTTCCGGAGGAGGTCGCGAACGCCTGCGGCTTCCTCGGCCTGGACCCGCTGTACGTCGCCAACGAGGGCCGGCTCGTCGCCTTCGTCCCCCAGGAGCACGCCGAGGCGGTCCTGGCGGCGATGCGGGCGCACCCGCAGGGCACCGGCGCCGCCCTCATCGGGGAGTGCGTGGCCGACCACCCGGGCATGGTCGTCGTCGCCACCGGCCTCGGCGGCACCCGGGTGGTGGACCTGCCGCTCGGGGAGCAGCTGCCCCGGATCTGCTGAGCGCAGGACCTGTCGAGCGGACCGGCCCCGTCAGGACGGGGCCGGCACCGGCTCGACCGCCGTGATCTCCAGCTCGCGCCCGCTGCGCAGCTCCTGCGAGGGCCGGTCGCAGCGCGGGCACCAGAAGAACGGCGGCATGCCGACCGCGAACTCCTCGGCGCACCCGCCGCACCACGCATGCGCGCTCACCTGCTCCACGACCAGCCGCGCCCCGGCGAGCGCCGTGCCGTCGCGGGCCACCTCGAAGGCGAAGTGCAGCGCGTCCGGTACGACGCCGGCCAGCTCGCCGACGCGGACGGTCACCGCTGTCACACGGTCCGCCCCGTCCGCGCGGGCGATCTCCTCGGCCTGTTCCACGATCGCGGTCGCGATCGACAGCTCGTGCACGAGCAGCTCACGGGTACCGGCGGTTGGCGCGCAGCCCACCGGTCATCCGGTAGATGCGCAGTTCCCGCAGGATGCCCGGGAGTTCCCTGACGAACAGGGCGGCCACGAGACTGCCGACCACCGCGGCCTGCGCCGCGAGCAGCTGCCGTCCCGACATCCCCGCCCGCACGGGCCTTCTCCTTCGCATGGCCATGTTCATGACTGTCACTGTCTGCTCCCTCATCCCGGCGAGATGTTCGGCATGTCCTTCACCAGGGCGTCATGCCGTTTCCAGTGGATACCGGTGGAGCGGCGGGCGTCGGAACTGCCGTCCTTGTGGTGTCCGGTCTGGTGCTTGTACGGGCCCTTGTTGCCCTGGTGCAGTCCGCGCACGTGGGAGGGCGTATCGGGCTTCGCCTGGGGGCGGCCCACTCGGATGCTCCCCATGTCGGTTCTCCTTCCCGGTCTCACGACCGCTCGGTCAGCTCCCCGAAGAACTGTTCTACGGCCGTCCAGACCCGGCCGCCACCGGACAGGCCCCGCCACTCGCGGCGGACCAGAGCGATCATCCGGTAGCAGTCGTCGACCGGCACGATCCAGTGTTCGTCGAGGCCGCGCACGGTGTTCACGAGCAGCGCCTCGACGTCGGGTGCCATGGCGGCGAGCTGCGGGACCACGGCGGCCAGCCGCTGCCAGGCCGCCGCGTCCACCTCCCAGCGCATGGCCCCGGCCGGGCTCGGACCCTGCGCGGTGACCGTGCCGTCGGAGCGCGGCACGAAGAACACCAGGCCCACCGGGACGCCCAGCACGCCGGTGTCGACCGGCGGTAGCCGCAGCCGGCGGCGGGGCACGAGCCGGTAGCGGCCCGCCGCGTCGTCGGCGAACAGCACCGAGCAGGGGCCGCACACGCACCGCACCTCGGCTGCAGCGGTGTCGTACAGGTGAGCGTGTTCCTCGGTCACACGGGCGGCGCACAGCTCGCAGACCTCGGGTTCGGCCGTCGCCGCGCGGTCGGCGGCGGAGCGGATGACGCGGGCGAGCGCTCCGTCCACGGTCACCGCGCCTCCTGCGGCGTGGCCCGGCGCTTGATCGTGGTCAGCGGTACGAACGCCGGTGCCGCCCTGCGCTCGTCCGGCACCGTCTCCACGGCGGTCAGCTCCGGAGCGACGGCCAGCACCGCCGCCCGGACCGCCTCGGTGACGTCGGAGGAGCCGCCACCGCACCCGGAGCCGCATCCGCCACCGGTGCTCAGCCGCACCCGTGCCACCTGCCCGTCGACCCCGGCCCACTCCAGGTCACCGCCGCGGTCGCGCACCACGGGCCGCAGCTTCTCCACCGCGCGGGCGGCCCGGCGCTCCGGGGCCTCGGGGTGGATCCCGTGCAGGACCATGAGATGCCCCGCCAGCTCGTCGTCGGCGAGCCGCTCCCGCAACCGCGCGTCGGCGTGGTCGAGCACGCGGGCGAGGGCCTCGCCGTAGACCTCGGTCAGCAGCCGCACCGCCTCCAGGGCCGGGCCGGGCGTGCCTTCCAGCCCGGCCAGCACCTCGTCGAGGCGGGCGAGCCGCGCCTCCACCTCCGGGTCCGCCAGCCGTACGGCGGTCTCAGCCATGGTTGGCCCCGTACGTCGGCGAGTGCACGGTGGTCAGCGTCTTGCCCTTGCCCATGTACATGTGCACGCCGCACGGCAGACAGGGGTCGAAGCTGCGCACGGTGCGCATGATGTCGACGCCCTTGAAGTCGTCCGGACCGTTCTCCTCGAAGATCGGCTGGCCCTGCACGGCGTCCTCGTACGGGCCCGGGGTGCCGTAGATGTCGCGGGGACTGGCGTTCCACGGGGTCGGCGGGTACGGGTGGTAGTTGGCGATCTTCTTGTCCCGGATCACCAGGTGGTGGGAGAGGACGCCGCGCACCGCCTCGTGGAAGCCGCAGCCGATCGACTCGTCCGGCACCTCGAAGTTCTCGTACACCTTGGTGTCGCCGTTCCTGAGCATCCCCATGGCCTCCTCCAGGAACTGCAGAGCCATGGCGGCGGCGTAGGCGATGAAGTACGGCCGGGCGCGGTCCCGTTCGAGGGTGTTGCTCCACTTCGGGATGCGCCACTCCAGTGTCGTCTCCGGCAGCTTCTCGCCCTTGGGCAGGGTGATGCGGATGGCGCCGCCGGTCGTCTTGACGTACGGCGTGTCGACCAGGCCGCTCAGCGCGGTCGACCACAGCCGGGCCAGCGGTCCGCCACCCGTGTCCAGTGCGAGGTGCTCACCGGTGTCCGGGTGGTACCAGCGGGGGCTCATCACCCAGCTGTAGTTGCCCTCGAAGTCCCGTTTCTGTGGCACCGGCACCGTGGTCTGGTTCCACGGGTGGCGCATGTCCACGGGGTTGCCGAGGGGATCGTGGGTGACGAACGGGTCCTCGTTGACCCAGTCCTCGTAGAAGGAGCTGCCCAACATGATGCGCAGGCCGAGGTTGATGTCGATGAGATTGTTGGTGACCAGCTTGCCGTCCACCACGACGCCCGGCGTGACGTACATGGCCCGGCCCCACTCGTTCATCGACGCGTAGCGGTAGTCCACGACGTCCGGGTTCTGGAAGGCCCCCCAGCAGCCCAGCAGGATCCGCCGTTTGCCGACCTCCTCGTAGCCGGGCAGGGCCTCGTAGAAGAAGTCGAAGACGTCGTCGTTCATGGCCACCGCCTTCTTGATGAAGTCGATGACGCGCATCAGGCGGCTGAGGTAGTCGGTGAAGGTGTTCGGCTGCGGCATCGTGCCGACACCGCCCGGGTACAGCGTGGAGGGGTGTACGTGCCGCCCCTCCATCAGGCAGAACATCTCCCGGGTGATCCGGCTGACCTTCAGCGCCTCCTTGTAGACCTCGCCCTCGAAGGGGTTGAAGGCCTTCATGATCTCGGCGATGGTGCGGTAGCCGTGGATGTCGCCGCGGGGTGCGTCGGTGCGCTCGGCGCGGGCCAGGACCCCGGGGTTGGTGGCCTTGACCATCGCCTCACAGAAGTCCACGAAGACCAGATTGTCCTGGAAGATCGTGTGGTCGAAGATGTACTCCGCCGCCTCGCCGAGGTTGGTGATGTGCTCGGCCAGCTTCGGCGGCTTGACGCCGTAGGCCATCTGCTGGGCGTAGTTCGAGCAGGTGGTGTGGTTGTCGCCGCAGATGCCGCAGATCCGGGAGGTGATGAACCCGGCGTCGCGCGGATCCTTGCCCTTCATGAACACCGAATAGCCGCGGAACAGCGATGAGGTGCTGTGGCACTCCACGACTTCCTGGTTGGCGAAGTCGATCTTCGTGTAGATGCCCAGGTTGCCGATGATCCGGGTGATCGGATCCCAGGACATGTCCACGATCTGGGCGGGTTTGCGTTCTGTCGGCCGCGATTCGGTGGTGGTCATCTGCGGTTCTGCCCCTCGCTGTTCGGGTCGGGCGGGTCGTTTGCGGGACGGGTGGGGCGGCGTCAGGCACGCCAGTGCGGGTTGTAACCGCTGGTGAGCTTGCGCTTGTTGTGGCGCCACTTGGGCTCGTGGTTCACCATGTCGTTGGTCAGGCCGCGCAGCCGTCGGATGACCGCCCCGTAGGGCCGGATCGCCATCGACGACAGCGTGCCGCCCGGGGGCTCGTCCATGAACGGCATGAAGGCGTCGGGGAAACTGGGCATCGTGCAGCCGATGCAGATGCCGCCGACGTTCGGGCAGCCGCCGATGCCGGCCATCCAGCCGCGCTTGGGCACGTTGCAGTTGACGACCGGGCCCCAGCAGCCCACCTTCACCTGGCACTTGGGGGAGTTGTAGTCCTTCGCGAAGTCGGCCTGCTCGTAGTACGCGGCCCGGTCACAGCCCTCATGGACGGTCTTACCGAACAGCCACTGGGGACGCAGCATGTGGTCCAGCGGCGGCGGGGGAGCGGCACCGGCCGCGTGCTGGAGCACCCAGACGAGGGTCTCCATGAAGTTCTCGGGCTGGATGGGGCAGCCGGGCACGTTGACGACCGGGAGCCCCGACTGCGCCTTGAAGTCCCAGCCCACGTAGTCCGCGAGACCCATGCAGCCGGTCGGGTTGCCGGCCATGGCGTGGATCCCGCCGAACGTGGCGCAGGTCCCCGCGGCCACCACCGCCCAGGCCTTGGGCGCGAGCTGGTCGATCCACCAGTTGAGCGTCTGCGGCTCACCGGTGTCCGGGTCGTTGCCGAACGACGTCCAGTAGCCGCCGCCCTCGATGATGTTCTGGTTCGGGACCGACCCCTCGATCACGAGGATGAACGGGGCCAGGTCACCGCGGGCCGCCGCCCGGTACGGAGCCAGGAAGTCCTCGCCGCCCAGGCTCGGCGACAGCACCTTGTTGACCAGGTTCACCTTCGGCAGGCCCGGGATGAGCCCGAGCACCACGTCCTCGATGGACGGCTGGCCCGCGGCGGTCAGCGACACGGTGTCGCCGTCGCAGCTCATGCCCTCCGAGATCCAGAGGATGGTGATCTCGTCGAAGCCCTGCCGCGCCTCGGCTCGGCTGGGCTCCCCACGGACTTCGGTGGTACCGCTCTGTGTGGTCATGTCTGCAACCTCCGTCGCAACCGGTGTCGGAGTGGGTCGTGGGCCGCCGCGCCGCAGACGCGGAACAGCCGCTCGGGCATGCGCTGGTCGTGGGCCGGCATGTCAGGGGCGTCCGCCGAACCGTCGTCCGGCGAACCGCCGCTCCTCCGGCCGGTCGGCCGGACGCTGTGGCCGCGGGGACCGCGGCCCGGGTGATCCCACCGGTCCCGTCGGCTCCGGCGCGACCGTGCGCCCGAGCGGTTCGACCTCGTCGGGCCGGAAGTAGTGGAAACGGCCGTACCAGCCGTGCAGTTCGGCGGCCGGATCGTCGTCGACCGTGACCGCCAGGTGGACGCTGCCGTCCACGTCGTGGAAGACCGCGGCGACCCGCGCCGTCCTCCCCTCCAGGAACATGTCCTGTGCGTCGGCGCCCCGGCCGCGCGGGCGCAGCCGCACCCGGCTGCCGCCGCCGACGGACACGCCGTCCACGAGCACGGTGTCGGTCGCCGGGGACAGCCCGTCGTCGCCCTCCTGCCACCAGGCGGGCCGCTCGGCGGGCGGCGGCACCGGCGTCAGGGAACGGATCGCACCGTGCAACCGCTCGAAGACCTCGCGGGGCATGGTGTCGACCCGGTCGAGGATCCGCGCGGCCCGCGGATCGGTGGCCCGTGCCTCGGCCTTCTCCTCGTCGGTCAGCAGCATCGTGCGCAGCGTGAGGATCTCGTCGATCTCCGCGGCGTCGTGCAGATCGCCGGGACTTTCCGGCGCCACCTGCGGATGGTCGGGCAAGATGATCGGGGCGGAGAGCATGACGCCGGCGCTCCCCGGCCGCACGGGCGGGCCGCCCAGCACGGGAAACGTGAACGCGTTCCGGCACTCCCGCGCCTGCTCCGCCCACTCCTCGGGCGGATCGATCAGAGAGACGAACTCCACGCCGTCGCCGCCCACGACAGTGTGGGTGGCGATCAGCGCCTGCCGCAGTGCCTCATGGCGAGGGGCCCGTGGGTCGGGTGCCGCGCCGGTGTTCTCGGTGCGCACCCGCAGCCGGTACAGCTCCGGCGCGAGCGGTTCCGCCACCACCGTCGTCGTGGCCCGCACCTCCCGGCGCCGCCGCACCGTCCGCCCCGTACCGCCCGGCAGCGGCTCGGACTCCGCACCGCCGGCCGCGCCCACCGGGGCGGTACGTCCGCCCCGCAGCAGCTCGGCCAGCGGCACCACCAGCTCCGTCTGGCGCGGCACCGCCTCCTCGAACGACAGGTGCACGGCGCCGTCGGCGGTACGCAACGACTCCACCGGGCGGTGCCGTCCGTCCCCGCCGGTCTCCTCGACCTGCTTGTCCTGCATCTGCAGATACCGCACCCGTACCCGGACGACCGCGTCGGCGCCCGGTGCCCGCAGCAGGCACTCGGTCTGCTGGTACCACGAGTCGGCGGAGCCAGAGATCCCCGGGGTGACCGGTCCGTCCCGCTCCACCCACGTGCGGGGCAGCAGCACGCCGAACTGCCAGCGGACCCGGTTCTTCGCCGAGGACCGGCGGTAGGGGTAGAGCAGGTAGCCCTCGTACAGCACGGCGTCGGCGACGGCTCCCACCTGCTCGAAGGCACCGCACGGCACGTCGGCGTCGTCGCCGTCCTCCAGGGCGGCGAGCACCGCGCCGTCCTCGCCGGTTCCGACCGACATGCCGCCTCCTCATCACGGGTCAGTTCGCCCATGCCTTCCACCACGGTCACACCCGTCACAGCCGCTCGCCCCTCCGGCGCACGTCGGTTGGGCCAAGCAGGGGACGGCGGCCCATCCGGGCGGTTCACGCGCTGCCGCCGCCTGGCACGCCGTACTGAAGAACCCAGGGATCGTCGGCCGGCGGGCCGAGGCCCCGCGCACCCGCGTCGGGCTCACCCCCTGACCGGGCGGCAGACCACGCCCGGGCGGGAGGAGAACCGCGCCGGGGACCCGGCGGCGAGGGCGATGCCGTATCCGTCGGCGATCGCGCGCTCAACCAGTCGTCGGCCTGCTCGGTGACCGCGCCGACGCGCACCGGGCGGCCCTCGCGCTCGTCCGCGGCCAGCCACTGCTCGCGCCACGCGCCGGGCTCCGCGCAGCAGCGCCGCGTCCACCTCGCCGTCGGCCGGCCCCGCACTCGGGTTCGACCAGGCCGCCTGCCGCAGTTCCGCACGCCACCCGGGGCGCCGCCGGGCGAACTCCGCGACGGTCTCCTGGGCCGTCTCGTTGGCCGCGCTCGCGAGGAACCCCAGGCGCGGGATCCGCGCGTCCGTGGGCGCCATGCCGGTGCGCGACCGGTCGAAGAGCCGTACACCGAGCCGGGTCTCCAGCTGCCGGATCCGCTTGGTCAGGGCCAGGAAGCACCGCCTGGTCGTCTCGGGCACGCCCGCCGGGCCGCCAGGGCGACGCGGTGACGCCGTGACCGTTGATCAACACGGTTCACGTGAGGCACGGGCCGACTCCCAGGGCATGCGCTCCAGGGCGACCAGGGCCGCGTCGTCGTCGAGGTCGCCGTGCACGTGGTGCAGGAGGTCGCGGCGCAGGGCGGTCACCATCGCCTCCAGCGGTCGGCCGGCGTGTGCGTGCACCGGGGCGGCCAGGTCGTGGAAGCGGCCCCGGCGGTCGCGGCCCTCGATGAACCCGTCGGTGTACAGCACCAGACGGTCGCCCGGAGCGAACGGCACGGTCTGGGCGACCGGTTCCGCCTGCAGCAGATCGCCCAGGCCGAGCGGCGCGCCGGGCCGGTCGGGCTCGTACGGCCTCACCTCGCCCGCGTGGACGACGTACGGCTCGGGATGACCGCAGTGCACGATGCGGGCCGCGGACTCGTCGGGCGGGAACTCCACCAGGAGCGCTGTCGCGAACCGCTCCGCGAACAGCGCGCCCGCGTCACCACCGTCGGGTCCGCCCGTGTCCGATGCGCCGTCCAGCGCGGCGATGTGGCGGCGGGCCCGTTCGTCCAGTTGCTCCGCCACCCGCGTCAACGACGGCTCGCGGTACGCCAGTTCCCGGAACGCGCCGAGCAGGGTCGCCGACGCGCCGACGGCCTCCAGCCCCTTGCCCCGTACGTCACCGATGACGATCCGCGTGCCGTACGGCGTGGGCAGCGCCTCGTAGAAGTCGCCGCCGATCCGCGCCTCCGACTCGGCCGGCAGATACACACCGCTCAGGGCGAGCGAGCCGATCCGGCGGGGGAGGGGGTGCATCAGGGCGCGCTGTGCGGTCTCGGCGACGGAGCGGACCTGACGGAGCTGCCGTTCCCGGCGCTGCCGCAGGGAGCACGCGGCCAGCGAGGCGAGTCCGACCACGAACAGGCTGCCGAGGGTGACGTCGGAGTCCGGGTGTCCGCAGCTGCCGGCGTCCCACTGGAGCAGCCCGGTGATCACCAGCACGGCGCAGGCCAGTACCGCCGTCGCCCGCCAGGGGAGCAGGGCGGCGGCCAGCACCGGGACGGCGGCCATCACCGGCGACACGTGCAGCCAGTCCGGGGTGAGCAGGTCGGTGAGCGCGACGACCACCAGGAGCAGCACGGGGGCCGGGGCCAGGAGGGCGCGGGAGCCCGGGCGGCGGGTCCAAAGCGCCGGTGTACGGCGCGCGGGTGCGGCGGCCCGCTCGGTGGTCCTGTCCGGGAGGCCGCTGGTGTGAGGGGTCATCGTCGCGGTGGGGGCCGAAGCGGGTCGAGGAGCCGGTGGGCTCGGTCGGGCGGGGCGGGTGCGGGCGCCGACAGGCAGGTCAGGGCCGACTCCAGGGGGCGCAGGAGGCACTGGTCCGGGGCGGCCGCGTCGGCGGGACCACGACCGGGGGCGCCGAGCCGGGCGAGGGCCTGGCGTGCGGCGGGCAGGGCGGGGTGCGGCCGGCCGCCGCGGCAGGAGTAGGCGCACAGGGCGGTGGTCCGCAGCAGACGGGCGTACGGCTGCGCGAAGGCGGAGCCGGGGCGCGTGCCCTCGGGCGCGCCGGGGTGGGCGTCGAGCAGCCGGCCCGTCGCGGTCACCTGCCCTGCGACGTCGGTCAGCGTGCGCAGAACCCGGTGATCCAGGTGCCAACGGCGGCGCCGGGCGGTCGGCCGGACGTTCCAGCGCAGGCTCTCGTGTGCCTCGTCCACGGCGGTGCGGGCCCGGGTCAGCGCCGTGCCGAGGTCGTCCTCCCAGGCCGCGCCGAGTCTGTTGCGCGGCCGCTCGTGCCGTACGACCGCGTCGGCCAGACCGTCCAGGTGCCGGGCGATCAGCAGCCGCAGCTCCTCCAGCGCCCGTTCGGCGGACCGTACGCGCACGGCGGGGAACAGCAGCATGCTGCACGCCAGCCCGAAGCCGATGCCGAGCACGATCTCCGCCACGTGCGCTCCCAGTTCACCGGGGTGGCGGCCACGGACCAGGGCGAAGGTGAGCAGGGCGGTCGTCGGGACGTGCAGGCCGTGGTGGCCGAGGAAGCCGTGCCGGGCCAGCAGCGCGGAGGCGAAGACGACAAGGGCCAGGCCCGCCATGCCGGGCTCGGCGTACAGCGCGCCGGGTACGGCGACCAGCACCCCGAGCAGGCAGCCGACGGTGTAGCGGGTGGCGGCGGAGACCGTGGCCACCACGGTCGTCTCGACGATGAGCAGCGCGGCGACGGCGCCCGCGTAGGGATCGGAGATGTGCAGCAGCGTCGCGCAGGTCTGCCAGGTCAGACCGGCCGCCACCGTGGCGCGCGCGGCCTCGGCGCCGCCGGCCTGTCCGATCCGTGCCATGAGAGCGGGCAACCGTGCGCTGTGCATGCTCGTCCCTCCCCTTCCCTTTCCGTATCCGGTCGGACAAGGCCGCCAAGGATAATCGGACAAATGCCGCACATGGCAAATAAGGGATATGTAGGGATGGTCGCTGCTCGGCTTATGGGTGTTCCGTTCAAATCTCAACGGCCGGGCACGTGTTCGGGCCTCCGGTGGCGCCGGCGAGGGTCGTCACGTCCGCCGGCGGCATGGCCCGCGGGTGTCGGGCGGCCTCGGCGGCTGTGTGGGAGGAGGTGAAGGTGAAGGCGCGGGGGGACGGTCCGTGGGCTCGCAGGTCCGCCAGTCGTTCCATGGCCTCGTCGACCGTCGGGAGGTGGCCGGCGGGGACCCACCAGAGCACGAGGTGCGCCTCGACGTGCCGCTCGAACCAGTCGCGGCGTCGCTGCATCGCCTCCAGATGTCCGCTGCGGTAGGTGAAGTCCCACAGGGCCTGCTGGTCCTCCCACACCGACAGGGTGACGATGACGTTCTCGCCCGCCGGGCGCAGGCCGGTGGCGTCGGGCTTCCCGTCCTCCGTCAGCCGCCACACGAAGCCGGGCGCGTCGTCGGCGGCGGCGTTGACCGGGTCGAGCATCTCCACGAAAGGTGCCGTGCGAGGGTCGTCGAGGGGGTGGCGGAGCGTGGCGACGTTGAAGTGGGCCAGGTGGACGGCGTGCGGGGATGAGGTCATGGGCTCATCCCAGCATGACCCCCTTTCTATGTCAATGATGATTGGCTTTAGAAGCCTCGACCACCACGCAGCACTCCCCGGGCCGGGCGTCCATGCGGGCACGGACAGGACCGTCCGTGCCGAGCAGCCCCTCCAGCAGCGCCAGATTCATGCCGCAGATCAGCGGCGGGAAGCGTTCGGCGACGGCATGGAAGGGGCAGTTGCGCATACGCACGGCGTGTGCGGCCGCCCCGGCCGCGCCCTGGGCGCCTTCGGCGCCTTCCAGGTGCGGTTCGTAGCCGCGGGCCGCCAGCAACTCCATGGCCTCTTCGAGGCCACCGCAGGGTGCCGCCGAGCCGCGCAGCACCTCCCCCCGGCGTCGCGCGGCCGCGCAGAGCCCGGCATCCAGTCCGGCCTCCTCGGCGGCCTCGGCGAGCAGTTCCGCGGCGGTGCGGTAGTCGCGGGCGGGCAGTGACACCGTCCGCTCGGCCCGCGCCCGCGTGTACACCTTGGCGGGACGGCCCGCCCCCGGCCCCGAGCGCCCCGTCAGGCGGCGGCTGCCGCTCTCCAGCAGGCCGACTTCCGCGAGCTTGTCCAGATGGTGCGCAGCGAGAGTGCGCGCCACCCCGGCCGCCTCGGCGGCCTCGTTGCGGCCGACCTCGCGGCCCTGCGCCACCACGTACTCGTACAGGCGCCGCCGCACAGGATCCTGCAGCGCCGCGATCGCTTCGATGTCCTCCACCCGGCCATTCTAGGAACAACCCAGGTCGGAGATAGAAGCATGCGGGCGGCGCAGGCCCTCAGCTCCTGCACCATTTCCGCCAAGCGTGGCCTTTGACGCCACAGCCGGCGGCGGATCGGTGCGGGTACCAGCCGCCTGTTGAGCTGCCTGGCTCGGGCATGACCATCACCTCCAGGCCCCCGCGTCCCCGCCCCCCGTGCGCGGCAAGCTGCCGCCCCTACGGCACGTCGCCGAGGGCGCAGATCGCGGCGGGGCCGTGCCCCGCGGCTGCCAGGGGTTCCTCGATGTCGGTGGTCAGGTCGGGGAGATAGCCGAAGAGGACGTCGGCGGGCCCCTCCACCCGCACCTCTTCCAGGGCCGCCGGCAGCAGCAGAGTCCGCGCCCGGTCCAGGCGGCCGGTCCAGCCGGCGGCGGCGACGGCGACCGGAGCGCCGGCGTTGGTGAGGACCTGTGCCGTGGTGAACACGCGGATGAGGAGGGCGGTGCCGCCGGCCGTCCAGCGTTCCAGGGCGAAGTACGGACCCGCGCACAGCACCGTGCGCACCACGGAGTCCGCCTGCGGGATGCTCACTCCCGGCTGGAACTCCGGCCGCGGCCCGGGCCGCCACTCCTCCAGCAACCGTCCGATGTTCGCCTCGTGCTCGCGTGCGTCCAGGGGCGCGCCGTCCTCCATCCGCCACGGCATGGCGTGCTGCTGGATGTCGGAGGTCTGCTCGATCTCGTACACCAGCGTGCCCGGCCCGAAGCTGTGCAGGGTCCCGCCGGGGACGTAGACGGTCTGCCCGGCGCGTACCGGCAGACGGCGCATGACCGCGTCGAAGTCCTGCGCGAGCAGGGCCCGGCGCAGCCGCTCGCGGTCGACTCCGGGGCGGGTCCCCACCAGCGCGGTGGCGCCGGGTACGGCGTCCAGGACGTGCCAGGCCTCGGTCTTGCCGTGCGGCTCGCCCTCCAGGCGGCGGGCGGTGGTGTCGTCGGCGTGCAGATGCACGGGCAGCGCCCCGGTGGCGTCGATGAACTTGGTGAGCAGCGGAAAGCACGGGCCGTGCGGCCGGTCGCCCAGCAGGCCGTCCGCGTGCTCCGCCATGAGCCGGCGCAGGCTCCGCCCGGCGAGCGGGCCCTCGGTGACCGTGGCGCCCTCGCCGTCGACATCGCTCACCTCCCATGTCTCGGCGACCCGGCCCGCCGGCAGACCCGTGCGGCCCAGCCGGCCCGCGAGGGCCCGCCCGCCGAAGACATGCTGCTTGACCGGTGTGCTGAGGCTCAGCGGATACCAGGTCGCCGGGCCCGGCATCTCAGCCGGCCGCGTTGTCGACGCGGATGCGCACCTGCTCCTCCAGACGCCTGAGGCTGCCGTCGAGTGCCTCGTACACCGCCTGCTCGCCCGGGTCGTGACCCTCGTCGAAGAACGACAGGTGCACCGTCACCTCGCTGGCGCCGCTGCCGATCCCGGCAACCTGCAGCCACCCGGCGTAGCTGCCCTGTCCCCGGGTGCCCCACTCCAGCCGCATCTGCTCCGGCTCGGATCGCAGCAGCGCGGGCATGTCCTCGCCGGAGGTGTCCTCGTGCACGGTCACGGCGGGCGGGTCCCCGGCGTCCACGTGCAGGGCGTCCGGGAGCCATGCGTCGAGCTGGCCGAGGTTGGCCGCCTAGTCGAAGACCTGCTCGGGCTGTGCGGGCATCGTGCGGGACCGTTCGTACTCGCCCATGGTGCCACCGCCCCTCCACTCGGAAGTCGTACCCCACCGCGTGCCCCTTCCGGAGCGACCGAAAAGCCCCGCCCGGCCGCCCCCGCGGAAGGAGCCGCGTGCGCCGCCAACTTGTCTGGCCAAGTTTGGTCGTGGTTCTTCCGCTCGACAGCGGCGTCCCGTACTCATGTCCCGTTCGTTGCGCACTGTCAGGCCGTGCGGAAACCACTCCTCACGGCATCCTCACCCACAGGACGAGGTACCACGTATGCGACTGCGCCGGAGATCTCTCGGCGGGCTCCCGGCCCTCCTCGGAGCACTGATCGTCGCCGTTCCCGCCCCCGCCCATGCGGCCGGGAGCAGCGGCAACCTGATCGTCAACGGCGATGCGGAGAGCGGCGGTTACTGCACCCAGGACTGGGCGGCGGCCAGCACGGTCCCGGGCTGGACCACCCAGGCCGGCGGACCGGACGTCATGTGCCACAGCGTCGCCTCCTTCGGGCTGCCGAACGACGGCGGGACACCGGGCAAGGCGTTCTTCGGGCCCGGCAACTTCGGCGACGGTGCCATGAGCCAGACCATCGACGTCTCCTCGGCCGCCGCCGCCATCGACGGCGGCGGTGTGCACTACGACCTCTCCGGCTGGCTCGGCGGCTGGACCACCTACGGCGGCCACGTCGCCGTGAGCCTGCACTTCCACGACGGCGGCGGCCACCCGGTCGGCGCCGCCGCCAAGCTGCCCACCGTGTCCGCGAGCGACCGGGGCCTGGCCACCAAGTTCCTCTCCCGCAGCACCACCGGAGCGGTGCCGGCCGGCACCCGGTCCATCCAGGTCGAGGTGCAGTTCCTGTCGACCAGCAGCGAGACCGGCTACCTCGACAACCTCTCCCTCACCCTGGACACCCCGGTCACCGCACCGGCCCCGCTCGCACCGCCCGTCTCCAAAGTCCCCGGCTACGACCATGTGTTCATGGTCATGATGGAGAACACGGACTACTCCGAGGTCATGAACGACCCCGCGGACACGCCGTACATGCACAGCCTCATGTCCCAGGGCGCCACGCTCACCGACTTCCACGGCGTCTACCACCCGAGCGACGAGAACTACCTCGCCATCGCCGGCGGCGACACCTATGCCAAGGGCGCCACCTACTTCCCCAACATCAACTCCCCGCAGCGCAACCTCGGCGACACCGTCGAAGCGGCGGGAAAGACCTGGAAGGCCTACGAGCAGGGCATGGGTACCCCCTGCAACACCAAGAACAACAACGACAGTTACTACGAGCCCGACGACGCGCCCTTCATCAACTACACCGACATCAGCGGTGACGCCGCACGCTGCGCGGCCCACCTGTTCGACACCACCCAGCTGACCACCGACCTGAAGTCCGCAGCCACCACACCCGACTTCTCCTGGATCGCCGCCGACGACTACTACGACGGTGAGGCCTCCGGCAACGGCAACGCCACCAGCCTGAAGACACAGGACGGCTGGCTGAAGCAGACCCTCGCCCCGGTCCTCGCCTCCCCCGCCTGGACCCAGCAGCGCTCGCTGCTGGTCCTGACCTGGGACGAGAGCCAGAACGAGGGCTACAACCACATCGCCACCACCCTCGTCGGCTCCCAGGGCACCGTCCCGGCCGGCACCAGCAGCCCGCTGCACTACGACCACTACGGCATCGGCCGCACCATCGAGGCGGCCCTCGGCCTGCCCGGGCTCACGGCCAACGACACCTACGCGGCACCGCTCAACGCCGCGTTCGCCCCGTCCGGCGCGAGCACGCCGACGCTCACCGGCGACCTGAACGCGGTCTCCGACGGCGGCAACGTCACCGTCCGCTACTCGATGCCGTCGGCGGCCCAGGCGAACGCCAGGAACTGGATCGGCGTCTACCCGGCGGGCGGTACCCCGGGCAAGCAGTCCTCGCTCACCTGGTCCTACGCCCCGAACGCCAGCGGTGCCCTGACCTTCTCGACCGGCAAACTGAGCGGCGCCGGGAAGTACGACGTGTACTACCTCGCCAACGACGGCTACTCGGTCCTGGCCGGGCCGTTCTCGCTCACCGTCGGCTGACCGCCCCCCTCGGAAGCGGGCCCACGCGCAGCCGCTCGGCGGAGCGGCCCACGAGGTGATCCTCGTCCCCTCACCGGCCGCTCCCCCTGCCCTCGCCGCTCGGCGAGCGCGCGGGCCCGGTGGTCGCACCCGAAGGCCTCGCCGAGCGGTCCGGCCCGTCCACGGCCGCACCGGCGGCGGGGTCCCGCCGCGGCGGACAAGACCACAGGCGGCCTCCAGCCGCACCGGCACGCTGTGCCGGCCCCCGACCGCGTCAGCCGTCGGTGCCGGCCGGCGGCCGGGGCGGCCTGCCGTCCGCCGCGTCCGCGGCGAGGCCGGCCCGATGGGCGAACAGGGCGGCCTGCACCCGGTTCTCCAGACCCAGCCGGGTCAGGACGCGGTTGACCCGGCTCTTGACGGTCGCCTCGCTGAGCCCGAGGTCCGCGGCGATCCGCGCGTTGGACAGTCCCCGCGCGACCAGCACGAGGACCTGGATCTCGCGCTCGGTGAGCGTGCCGGCCTCCGGCGCCGGGGCCGGTGCGGGAGCGAGGAGGGCGGGCGGCAGCGCGGTGACGGTGTCGATCAGACGCCGGGTGACGGTCGGGGCGAGCACGGACTCGCCGTCGGCCGCGGCGCGGATGGCCTCCGCGAGCTGGTCGGGCCGGCTGTTCTTCAGCAGGAAGCCGACGGCTCCGGCGCGCAGCGCGGCGTGGACGTACTCGTCCAGGTCGAAGGTGGTCAGCACCAGCACCCGGGGCACCGGCCCCGGACCGGACCACTCCCGGACGATGCGCCGGGTCGCCTCGACGCCGGTCGTGCCCGGCATCCGTACGTCCATCAGCACCACGTCCGGCCGCAGCGCCTCGGCCCGGGCGACGGCCTGCTCCCCGTCGGCGGCCTCCCCGACCACCGACAGACCCTCCCGGCGGTCGACGACCAGACGCAGCGCGGTCCGTACGATCTCCTGGTCGTCCACGACGAGCACCCGTACGGTCATCCGTCCCCCTGGGCGGATCCAGGACTCCGCGCGGACAGGACGGCGCGCAGGTGCCAGCCACCGTCCGCGCGCGGCCCGGCGTGCAGGGTGCCGTCGAAGGCCGCCACCCGTTCCCGCATCCCGACGAGCCCGCGTCCGGCGCCGGGCACCGGCCGGTGGCCCGGGGCCGGTGCGTCGTTCTCCACCTCGATCGCCAGGCGCGCCTCGTCACCGTGTACGGCGATCCGCACGCACACCGGTCCCGCGTGCTTGACCACGTTGGTCAGCGCCTCCTGGACGATGCGGTAGGCCGAGACCTGCATCCCGGCCGGCAGCGCGTCCCCGGCGCGTGGCCCGCGGTCACAGGTGACCCGGCAGCCCGCCGAGGCCGCCACGCCGATGAGCCGGTCGAGGTGGTCCAGGGACGGCTCGGGTGCGAGGCCGCGTTCGCCGAAGGAGAGCAGTCCGAGCAGCCGCCGCATCTCGGTGAGCGCCGTGTCCGCGGTCCCCGCGATGAGCGCGACACCGTGCGCGGCCTCGCCCGCATCGGGCGGACGGGCGGTCAGCACGTCCTCGGCGGCGCGTGCCTGCAGGGCGATCGCACTGACATGGTGGGCGACGACGTCGTGCAGGTCGCGGGCGATGCGAGCCCGCTCCGTGAGCACGGCCTGCCGGGCGTTGAGCTCCTGTTCGGCCGCGAGCCGCCGGTTGAGCTCCCGCAGGCGTTCCGCGTCGGCGTCGATCCGGCGCCGTCCGTATCCCAGCAGCCAGGCCAGCGCGAAGAAGAACACGAACGTCGTGACGCTGACGGGCTCCAGGGAGCCGGGACGGGGCGGCTGCCAGTGCCCGGTCAGGGCATCCGTCACGGCGGCGACGACCAGGACGGACAGGGTGAGCGGCAGGCTCGCCGGTGCGGGTGCGCGCCGCGCCACGGCGTAGACGCCGATCATCAGCAGGAACGGCCCGGGGACCTTCCCCGGGATCGGGCCGAGCGCCTGGAAGAGGACGTACAGCGCGGTCATCGCGAGCAGGGCGGCCCGCGGATGCGTCCGCCGCCACAGGAGCGGCACGGTCTGCGCGCCCCACAGCGCCACACCCCACCCCGCCGGCCGTGGCGTCCGGTCCAGCACCGTGGCCATGTCGAGCAGGGTCAGGCCGCCGGCCCACAACGCGTCCGTCACGCGCGGTCGGTCGGCGAGCCAGTGCCGTGCGGCCCGGGGCAGGGCGTTCACCTGGGTGGTCATCGGTCCGTCAGGCTAGACGACGCGGAGGGCGGGCCGGATCCCCCGTGGGGCGGGCATCGAAAGATGCGTCAGCACGGTGCAGGATCGGCATCTGGCCGGAGGCCCGGCCGGGACGGGGCGCCCTAGCGTCCCGGCCATGACGAACACAGCCGCACCGGCACCGCCCCGCCCGACGGACCCGAGGGAAGAACCGCCCCCGCCGCCGACCCGTGCCCACCGGCACGCCTGGCTCCTCCTGCTGCTCGGCACCGGGACGATGCTCCTCGCGGTCGGCGGCCGATGGGACATCGCGGCCGCCGCCTGGATCTTCCCCGTCCTCCTCCTGCGCTTCACGCGGCTGAGCCGCGCCTGGTCCGGAGCGCTGTGGATCTGGCTGGCGCACCTCGCGGCCGCCGTCTTCTGGCTCCAGGAGTCGGCGATCGGCTTCAGCGCCGTGGTGCTCGCCGGGGCCCTCGCCCTGTCCGCCCTGCAGACGCTGCCCTTCCTGGCCGACCGACTGCTGGCGGACCGGCTGCGGCCGGCGCCGGCCGCACTGGTCTTCCCGGCCGGTGTCGCCGCCGCCGAGTTCCTGATCACCCTGCTGTCCCCGTTCGGCACGGCCTACGGCTCCCTGGCCGTCACCCAGCACGCGGACCTGCCACTCCTCCAGGTCGTCCCGGTCACGGGCCCCTGGGGTGTCGGCTTCCTCATCGGCTGGGTCGCGAGCACGGTCAACCGCGTCCGGGACCGCCGGGACCGCCGGGACCGCCCCGCCTGGCGCGGCGGCCTCGTCTGCACCGCCGTCCTGCTGGGTGTCCTGCTCGCCGGCGGCGCCCGGCTCGCCTTCTTCCCGCCCCAGGGCACGACCGTACGGATCGCCGGCGTCAGTCCGTCCCGCACGGTGACCGAGCGGCTGCACGCCACGCTCGCCCGGTTCGCCGACGGCCCCGGCGGCATCGCCGCCGCCCCCGCCACGGCGGTGCGGCCCGCCATGGCCGCCGTCGAGAACGACCTGCTGGACGCGACCCGGCGCGAGGCCGCCGCGGGTGCGAAGATCGTGGTCTGGCCCGAGGAAGCCGTCAGGGCGCAGGAGCCGGACGCGCCCGCCGCCATCGACGCCGCCCGCGCCGAGGCCCGCCGCTCGCGCGTCTACCTGGAGATCGGGGTGCGCGTCTACAGCACCACCGCACCCGCCTACGGCCGGGACGAAGCACTCCTCATCGACCCGCGCGGCACGGTGCTCCGGACCTACCAGAAGGCCCACCCCATCCCGGGTTCGGAGCGGTTCACGCCCGGCGACGGCCAGGTGCCGGTGGTCCGCACCCCGTACGGCCGGCTCGCCAACGTCATCTGCTACGACGCCGACTTCCCGGCCCTGATGCGTACCCGCGCCGACATCATGCTCGTGCCCGCGCACGACTGGCAGGAGTACGGCGGCGCCCACACCGGCAAGGCGGCCCTGGCCGCCGTCGAGGGCGGTTACTCCCTGGTCCGCCAGGACGAGGAGGGCGTCACGGCCGCGTACGACCACGAGGGCCGTGTCCTCGCCGCCACCGACTACTTCACGACCGAACGCCAGACCACGGTCGCCTACGTGCCCGTGCGAGGGGTCACCACCGTCTACGACCGCGTCGGCGACACCTTCGCCTGGCTCTGCCTGGCCGCTCTGGCGGCGCTCACCGCCACCGCCCTCGTCCGCCCGCGCCGCCCGGCGGCCCGGTGACGACGGGGTGGGCTCACGCGAGAGCCCGGCGGGCCGTCTTCTCCACCAGGGAGATCCCGTCGCCCATCGAGGCGCTGCCGTTCGACAGGACCGCGACGAGGCAGCGGTGCCCCTTGACGGTGACCTGACCGACGCTGTTGACGTCCCACAGACCGGAGGGGCCGCGCTGCAGCCAGCCGTTCTTCAGCGCCCGTGCGGAGCCGGGGCCGCCGGCGGCGGAGACCCCCCAGGCCTGCTCGGGGACGACGTGGCCCATGAGGGTGCGGATGTAGGCCCGGGACTCCGCGGTCAGCCCGCCGGAGCCGGACCTGGCCGGCGTACCGCCGTCGAACACGGCCCTGAGCAGCCGTATCTGGTCGCTCGCGGTCGTCCGTGTCAGTCCCCACGTGACGCCGGGCCCGCCCGTGGTCGAGGTGAGCCCCAGCCGCTTGTTGGCGGCGGCCAGCCCGGGAGCCCGGCCGATCTGCCGCCAGAGCGCGTTGGCCGCCGTGTTGTCGCTGCGCTCGATCATCGGCTCGGCGCGCCCCCGTTCATCGGCGGTGAGCCGCCGTCCCGCGTCCTGGGCCTGGAGGAGCAGCGTGGCGAGGATGTCCACCTTGACGATGCTGGCGGTGTCGTACGCGCTGTCCTTGCCGTGCACCACGGGGGTGCGGCCGGCTCCGTCCAGGTCGAGCACGGCGGCCGTGGCGTGCGGGGACGGGGCCGGAGCGGATGCGGCCGCGGCCGGTGCCGGGTGCAGGGCGCCGGCCGAGAGGAGTGCTCCGACCGAGGCCAGGAGGACGCCGGTCCGGGTGCGTGCGGCGGTGGGGGAGGGGCGAGACGGCATGGCCCCGAACGTAAACAAAAGGCGCACCGGGCGAAGTGGCAGCGGTCACCTTCCCGCGGGCCGGCGGCGAAGTGTGAGAAGAGCCACCGGGGAGGTGCCGACGAGTCACCGACCAGCCAGCGACACCGGCGACGCCGCCGACGCCCCCCAATGGGACGCATTGCGGCGCATGAGCCGGCCATGCGGCGGCGTGTATGCGCGGGCGGATCGGGTGTCTCGCCTATCGTCGGCCAGACACCGACATCCGGAGTGATAATGGAAAAATCGGATGAATTGGTTGATGTGGTCGACGCCGTGGCAGCCGTCCCCGTCGGCTCGCCCCCCGTACGCCGCATCCGCCCGTGGCCGCTCGGCGCCGCCCTCGCGATCGCGGCCGGCGCCGCGGCCGTGCTCGTCCTGGGCGGCGCCCCGTGGCTGAACCAGCCCGCCGTCCAGGCCTGGCGCACCGTCTGCCTGGCCATCACCGTCCAGGCCCTGCCGTTCCTCCTGCTCGGCACCGCCCTGTCCGGTGCCATCAACGCGTTCGTGCCGGCCGGTCTGTTCACCAAGGTCCTGCCGAAGAGAGCCGCCCTCGCCGTCCCGGTCGCCGGCGTCGCGGGCGCGGTGCTGCCGGGCTGCGAGTGCGCCTCCGTCCCCGTCGCCCACAGCCTGATCCGACGGGGAGTCACCCCGGCCGCCGCCTTCGCCTTCCTGCTCTCCGCGCCCGCCGTCAACCCCGTCGTCCTCACCGCCACCGCCGTCGCCTTCCCCGGCAACCCCGCGATGGTCGCCGCCCGGCTCCTCGCCTCCCTCGCCGCCGCGGCCGTGATGGGCTGGCTGTGGCTCTGGCTGGGCAAGGAGGAGTGGCTGCGGCCGGTCCTGCGGCACCGGCACACCGGCCACGAGCACGGCCGCAGCCGCTGGAACGAGTTCCGGCTCGGATTCCAGCACGACTTCCTGCACGCCGGCGGCTTCCTCGTCCTCGGTGCCATGGCCGCCGCCACTTTCAACGTCGCCGTGCCCCGTTCCGTCCTCGACGCCTTCTCCGGTACACCGTGGCTGTCGGTGCTCTTCCTGGCCGGGCTGGCCGTGCTGCTGGCGGTCTGCTCGGAGGCAGACGCGTTCGTCGCCGCCTCCCTCACCGGGTTCTCGCCGACCGCGCGGCTGGCGTTCATGGTGGTCGGCCCCATGGTCGACCTGAAGCTGATCGCCCTTCAGGCGGGCACCTTCGGACGGGCCTTCGCCTGGCGGTTCTCCACGGCCACCACCGTCGTGGCGGTCGCCGCGAGTGTCCTGATCGGAGGCGCACTGCTGTGAAACGCCCCGTCCAGACCCTGCTCCTCACGCTGACCGGCGCCGGCCTGCTGCACACCGCCCTCTTCACCGACATCTACCTGCGCTACGTCAAGGCCGGTCTGCGCCCGCTGCTGATCGTCTCCGGTGCCGTCCTCCTGCTGCTCGGCCTGGCCGCGGCGGCCGTACGGGACCAACCGCGGCACACCGCCCACGACGGCCACGCGCACGGCCACGACCACGCCGCCACCCCGCGCATCGCCTGGCTGCTGTTCCTGCCGGCAACCAGCCTGCTGTTCTACGCGCCGCCCGCCCTGGGCGCGTACACCGCGGCGCGCTCCAGCACCAAGCCCGTCGCGGTGCAGAAGGGGTTCGCCGCGCTGCCCGCCACCTCACCGCTGCCACTGACCCTCACCGACTTCACCAAACGCGTCCAACAGGACCGCAGCCGTGCGATCAGGAGCCGGATCGTCAAGCTCACGGGCTTCGTCACCCCCGCCGAGGACGACGACGGCTTCTACCTGACCCGCATCATCTTCACGTGCTGCGCGGCGGACTCGCAGACCGTCAAGGTCCGCGTGTACGGCACCGAGGCGCCGCCCGCGAACACCTGGCTCGCGGTGACCGGCACCTGGCACCCCCACGGCGGTCTCGGCACGAGGACCGCGCAGGCGGCCCTCGACGTCAAGGAGACCCACCCCATCGCCCAGCCGGTGAACGCCTTCACCGACGACCTGCCGCTCACGCCGTCCTAGCCGCCGGCGCGAGGTCGGTATGCCCCTCTTCGTCACTCACACCGCCGACAGGCGGATTGAGGTGCACGATGGTGTCGTGGCACTCCGCGGAGTGAGCGGTGGAAGCCGCCGGTGCGCGAGAGGAGGCGGTGACGATGAACCGGACACCTCCCACGACGGTCGCCCGGGTACGGCTGTGGCGCTGGCGACGCAATCCGCTCAAGCGGCACAGCGACGTCATCGAGGCCTGGATCGTCCTCGTGACCTGGGTGCTCGCCGTGCTCGGCGGGGCCGTCGCCGGTCTCGCGGCGGTTCAGACCGCCGACTCGGCCTTCTCCGCCCGGCTGGCCCAGGTGCACGCCGTGTCCGCCGTGCTCGTCGACGGCGCGGCGAGGACCCCGGCCTCCGGGAGCGGCTACGACGACGGAAGGGTGTGGGCCTCCGTGCGCTGGACGGACGACCACGGCAGGGTGCACACCGACCAGGCGAAGGTCCGGCCCGGTGTCCCCGCGGGATCCCAGGTGACCGTCTGGACCAACCGCGCGGGCCACCTGGTCTCCGCGCCCGTCACCGGCGCCGCGGCGGACCTGCAGGTGGCACTCACCGGCGCCCTCGTCGCCCCGTCGGCCGGCGCGGCGGTCTGGGCCGCGGGCTGGCTGGTCCGCAGCCGGCTGATCCGGCGGCGCATGGCCGAGTGGGACGAGGAGTGGAAGCAGATCGGGCCGCGGTGGGGGAACCTCAGCGGCGGACGGGGCTGAGCGGCCGACCACCCGGCTGCGGACGCTCCCGCGCCGGCGTCCGCTGGCACGACAGGGCGGGAAGGGCTACCCGCTTCTCGTGGGTCCGGATTGCGCGGTGCACGGCTCCCAGCCGCTTCCCCGCGTCTGTTCTCGGTCCTTCCCGCCACTACCAGCACACCACGGATTCCGCCGCTCCACCAGGCCTGGCGGCCCACCGTACGACGACTTCGTGCGGCGACGAGGACGTCGACGCCGCAGGCGTCCGTGAACACGATGCCCGCGGCAAGGCCGGCCCGTGCCGCACGACTTGTCGCTTCTACAGTACTGTAGAAGCGACAAGTCGGATCAGTCGCGGGAGTTGCCGAAGAGGATGCGGTAGCCGATGAGCAGTACCAGGGAGCCGCCGATCGCCGCACCCCAGGTGTAGAGGTCGAAGAAGTGCTTCTCCACCGGGCGGTCGAGGAAGCGGGCGGAGAGCCAGCCGCCGACGAAGGCGCCCGCGACGCCGATGAGGGTGGTGCCGATCAGGCCGCCCGGGTCGCGGCCGGGCAGCAGCACCTTGGCGATGGCTCCGGCGAGCAGGCCGAGGATGATCCAGCCGATGATGCCCACGGTGTTGTCCTCCAGTCGGGCCGGGATCCGTGCGGAGTGCGCGGGACGCCGGCTCGTGAATTGCTTGGTTGCGCAAGCCTAGGGGGCACGTGAGGCGGCCGGGCGGGCTGAGTCGGCACCTGGTGATGGTCCGTCGAGGACCTGCGACATGACCAAGACATTGCGTGATCGAGGAACTGAGAGGGACTCAAAGGCGTTGATCATGACGGATACGGGACGTGTGAGTGGCTGCGGAGGATGTGGATGAGTGTGTCCCTGACCAAAGGCGGCAATGTGTCGCTCAGCAGGCAGGCCCCCGGACTGACCGCTGTGACGGTCGGGCTGGGCTGGCAGGCGGACAGCGGGTACGAGCTGGACGCCAGTGCCCTGCTGTGCGACGCGTCGGGCAGGGTGCTGTCCGACGAGCACTTCGTCTTCTTCAACAACCTGAGCAGCCCCGACGGTTCGGTCCGCCACGCCGGCGGTGGCAGCCCGGCCGGCGGTGACGACCAGCGGATCCAGGTCGAACTGACCAGGGTCCCGGACCGGGTCGAGAAGATCGTCTTCCTGGTCTCCCTCTACGAGGGCGCGAGCCGAGGGCAGACCTTCGGGCAGGTGCGCCGGGCGCACATCCGCGTCCTCGACCAGGACGACGGCACCGAACTGGCCCGCTACGAGCTCGCGTCGGGCAGCCTGTCGACCGAGACGGCACTGGTCTTCGGCGAGCTGTACCGGCACGGTGCGGAGTGGAAGTTCCGTGCGGTCGGCCAGGGTTACGCCTCGGGGCTCGCCGGCATCGCCACCGACTACGGCGTGTCCGTGCTGCGGGACACGCCCGCGAAACCGGCCCCGGCCCCCGCACCGGCCCCGAGCCCCGCACCGGCCCCGGTCACACCACCGAGCCCGGCCCCGGTCACCGCACCGCAGAAGGGCGCCGCTGCCTATGTGCCGCCCGCCCCGCTGAACCCACCGGTCGCCGCCCCGTCGGCCCCCGCAGGCACCACATCCCCTCAACCCACCGGGAGCTCCACCATGACCTGCTTCTTCGACCCCCAGCACGGCCCGGGCGCCGTCACCGTGACCTGGTCCCCGCAGTGGGGCGTGCCCCGGCCCGTCCAGGCCTGCGGTGCCTGCGCGCAGCGCGTCCAGACCACGCCACCGCCGTTCTACACCCCGCCCCAGCAGGGCTATCCCCAGCAGGGTTACCCCCAGCAGGGCTATCAGCAGGGTTACCCCCAGCAGGGATACGCAGAGCCGTACGCAGACCACGACCACCACCAGCAGCAGGGCGGCGGCCGGCGTTTCGGCACGGGTGCGCTCATCGGGGCCGGTGCGGCAGGCCTCATCGGTGGCGCGCTGCTCAACGAGGCGTTCGACGACGACGAACCGGAGGTCGTCGTCAACAACTACTACGAGGACTGACCGGCGGCGCCCGCCCCGGGCAGCCGGACGCCTACACTGGGTGGGCGTGTGTGCGTCGGCTGTGACGGGGGCGGGACGGGAGAGGACCGTGACGGAGAACGCCGCTGGCTTCCAGGACCCGCCCGCCGAGGTGCTGGCGGAGGCCGCCGCGGCGTTCGGCCTGCTCGCCTCCCCCGCCCGACTGCATCTGATGTGGGCTCTGTCACAGCGGGAGAGCGATGTCACCCATCTCGCGGACCAGGTGGGCGGTGCGCTGCCCGCGGTCAGCCAGCACCTGGCGAAGCTGAAGCTCGGCGGACTCGTCCGCTCCCGCCGCGAGGGCCGACGGCAGGTCTACTACATCGACGACCCCGATGTCGTCACCCTGGTCCGTGTGATGGTGGGACAGCTGACCGCCCGCTCCCGGCACGCCTCGCTCCCCGGCCAGGGCCTGCGCAGGTCCGGCGGCTGACGGCACCGGCTGTTCTCACTCACATCCGGGTCGTTTCTTATACAAGGCGCGTAGACTCCCGCTCCCGTACCGTCCCGGGTCCGCATCCGGTTCCATGAGATGCCTCACTGGTGAATCGTGTGTGGAACTGCGCTGCTCGGGCCACGGGTTTGTTAGATTGCGCAACCACGCAAGCAAGGCGGAGCACGTGCTCCGCCCGCCCGTACACCGCCGTCGGGCCTGGCCGTACGCCCGACGGCCCGGCCTCACGGCTCGACCGTTCAGGGGAGTGGGAGATGAGCGACCCGTGGGACGGGCCCGCCGGCCAGGCCACCCGCAGCCGTAGCGCGAGTGTGCCCGGACAGCGAGCGGCCGAGCCCGACGGGCCGCCTTCACCGGGTGGCCGGGCCGCGGCCCGGGCGGCTGCCCGCTCGCACGGAGGCCGGGGTCGCCGGGGCCGTCCGGTGGGCCGCGGCAAGCGGGTGCTGAAGGTCTTCGCGATAGGCCTGTCGACCGTCATCGTGGTCACGGCCGGTGCGGGGTGGTGGTTCTACGAGCACCTGAACGGCAACATCCACAGCGTCGCGCTCGACGGCAAGGGCGGCACCGAGAAGGCGGACGCCTTCGGCCGTACCCCGATCAACATCCTGGTCATGGGTTCGGACGGCCGTACCAGCGCGGCCGACTGCAAGCTCGGCGGCGGCTGCGCGAAGACCGGGGTGCAGACCGGCAGCAACGCCGATGTGCAGATGGTGGTGCATGTCTCCGCCGACCGCTCCAACGCCACGGTCATGAGCATCCCCCGCGACACCATGGCCAAGGTCCCGGCCTGCAAGGACAGCGAGAGCGGCCAGTCCACGAACGGCTACTACGGGCAGATCAACAGCGCGCTGCAGTACGGCCCCGCCTGCCAGGTGGCCACCGTCCACCAGCTCACCGGCATCCCGATCGACCACTTCGTCAAGCTGGACTTCTCGGGTGTGGTGAAGATGTCCGACGCCGTCGGAGGCGTCGACGTGTGCGTCAGCAACGACGTCTACGACACCTACTCGCATCTGAAGCTGTCCAAGGGCGCCCACACCCTCAAGGGCGTCGCGGCGCTGGAGTTCGTCCGCTCCCGGCACGGCTTCGGCGACGGCAGTGACCTCGGCCGTACGATCTCGCAGCACATCTTCCTCAGCGCGATGATCCGCAAGTTCAAGAGCGCGGGCACGCTGACCGACCCGACGGCGGTGTACGACCTCGCGGACGCGGCGACCAAGGCCCTAACCGTGGACGACGGCCTGAACAGCGTGAAGAAGCTGATCTCGCTCGCGTCGGACGTGAACAAGGTGCCGACGAAGCGGATGACGTTCACGACGATGCAGACGGCCCCCGACCCGAACAACAAGGACCGGGTGGTCGTGGGCCAGGGCGCCAAGACCCTGTTCTCCACCATCGCCAACGACCAGTCGCTGACCACCGGTTCGGGCCAGAAGTCCGCGGCGGCCCAGGCGACCGCCAAGCCCACCGCCTCGGCCGTACCGGCGTCGCGGATCGCCGTCACGGTCGAGAACGGCACCACGGTCACCGGCCGTGCCTCGGACATCGCGACCGCGCTGACCGACCAGGGCTTCAGCCCCGAGACGGCCACGGCGAACGCGCCGAGCCCCGCCACGGCCACGACCCTGGCCTACGGCACCGGCCAGAAGGGCGAGGCGCAGACCGTCGCCAAGGCGCTGGGCCTGTCCTCCTCGCACCTGAAGCAGGGCACCGGCACGGGCCTGACCCTGGTGATCGGCAGCGACTGGCCCAGCGGCAGCAGTTACCCGGGCGGCAGCTCCTCGCCGGCGCCCGCCGACACCCAGGCCGCCGTTTCCAACGCCCACGCCTCCACCGCCGACCAGGCCAAGACCTGCGCCAAGGTCAGCCCCTACAAGACGGTCGAGGTCAACGGCGTCTCCATGACACCGTCCCAGGCATACGCGGAGGCGCGGAACAAGCCCGACTCGGACGCCTGACCCCGCCGGTTCAGGGACTGGCGACGTCGAAGCCGTACCGCAACGGCTCGGTGGTGACGGTGTAGTCGCGGCGGTACAGATACACCGCCTCCGCGCGTATGCCGCCGGGCGGTGCGGCCTCGACCGGACAGGGGTACGCCACCTGGATCACGCGCGGCCGGTCGGAGACCTTCATCCGCAGTCCGTCCGCCGGCCCTCCGTCGAGCACGGCGGTCTCCCAACCCGTCACTTCGGTAGTCTCCACGACGGAAATTTTACGGGTTGCGCACGTTCTGAAGCGGTGAGGCGGATCACTGGGACGGCCGCCGGGCTACGCGGGCCGCTGGGAGGCCGCCGCTTCGGGGCGCAGGTCGGCCAGGGTGAGGGGGTGGGCCGGGGGATCGGCGAGTGCGATGCGGGCGGTCGCCCGCAGGTCGGGGCCGACGTGGAGCAGTTCGCCGGGCGCCATGAGCTGCCAGTGCGGGCTCTCGTCCATGCGCTCGCTGGCCACGACGACGGACGGACGGGCACCCAGATGCGCCGAGCGCACCCGCAGTCGGCCGCCGTGGCCGGTGTGGTCCAGCTGCCGTGAGCCCTGGTGACCGCCCGCCGGGCGCCGCAGGACGTACAGCTCGTGGGTGGCGGGATAGCGCAGCGCCCACAGCTCCCGGGCGGTGACGAGGACGATGTTGAGCGCGAACAGGGGCAGATTCCGGGCCACCCAGCGTGCGGCGGACTCCAGGCCGGCGGACACGTTCCCGCCGTGCGCCGCGGTCTCCCGTGTGACCAGGGCGAAGAAGCGCTCGGAGTCGGTGTCGCCGTGCACCAGTGCGCGGTCCTCGCCCAGGTGGCGGTCGAGTTCGTCCAGTCCCTCGATCACGCCGTTGTGGGCGAACAGCCGCCCCTGCTGCTCGAAGGGGTGGGTGTTGCGTACGTCCAGCCCGCCGGTCGAGGCGAACCGGATGTGCGCGAGGAAGGTCGCCGACTCGACCTCCCGGGCCTCCCTGGCGAAGACGCGGTCCTCATAGGCCGCGATCGGTGCCTTGTGCACCTCGGGCGTGCCGTCCGCGTCGAAGAAGCCGAGCCCGGTGCCGTCCGGCTCGCGGTGACTCTGCGCGCTGAGGCTGTCGGGGGCGTCCAGCAGCCAGAACGTGGCGTGCGTGCGGAGCGGGGAACTGATCAGCCCGAACAGTCGGCACACGGCATCCTCCTCGTCGCCCGTCCTTCACCGGGCCCGCCGCGGCGCGCCCGGACGCCCATGGTCCCGCGGCGCGGACGTTCCCGCACCGCTGCGACAGTCGAGGGACGAGCCCCGGCGATCCGGCTCGGGCGCGGCAGAGGTGTGGCGCGAGGCGGAACCACCGCCCGCCCGGGCACACTCCGCCGCCCCGCACCGAGCGGACGGAACCCGGACACTGACGCCGTACAGCCGGTCTCGACGGCAGACCGAGCCGCTTCCGGCAGACGGGCGCGAGACGCCACGATGACACCATGAGCACTGGAGACCGAGGCCCGGGCGCGGGGCGGCCGGTGATGGGGCCCTGGCGGTTCGTGGTGTGGTTCGGCACGGTCAGTCTGCTCGCGGACTTCGTCTACGAGGGCGCCCGTTCGGTCACCGGCCCCTTGCTGGCCTCGCTGGGCGCGTCCGCCCTGGTGGTCGGGGTGGTGACGGGCGCGGGGGAGGCCGCCGCGCTGGGTCTGCGGCTGGTCTCGGGCCCGCTGGCCGACCGTACCGGCCGCTTCTGGGGACTGGCGATCGCCGGGTACGCCCTGACGGTCGCGTCGGTCCCGCTTCTGGGCGTCGTCGGGGTGTTGTGGGCGGCCTGCGCCCTGGTGATCGCGGAGCGCGTCGGCAAGGCGGTGCGCTCTCCGGCCAAGGACACGCTGCTGTCGCACGCGACGGCGGCGACGGGGCGGGGCCGTGGCTTCGCCGTGCACGAGGCCATGGACCAGATCGGCGCCCTGGTCGGCCCGCTGCTCGTGGCCGGGATGCTCGCCCTGACCGGCGGCGGCTACGGACCGGCGCTCGGCGTGCTGGCGCTGCCCGGTGTCGCCGTCCTGGTGCTGCTGCTGTGGCTCAGGGCCCGGGTGCCGGACCCCGAGGCGTACGAGCGGGGGACGGCCGTCGGTACGACGCCGCGGGAATTGCCCCAAGGCTCCCCGCTGCCCAGGGCGTTCTGGACCTACGCCGGGTTCACGGCGGCCACCACGACCGGCTTCGCCACCTTCGGTCTCCTCTCCTACCACCTGGTCGAACGTCATCTGATGGCCGCCGTGTGGGTGCCGGTGCTGTACGCGGCGGCGATGACCGTGGACGCCGTGGCGGCACTGGTCACGGGGTGGCTGTACGACCGGTTCGGCCCGCGCGTCCTGGTCGGCCTGCCGGTGCTCACGGCCGGTGTGGCGCTGCTGGCGTTCACGGACACCGTCGCCGTCGCGGTGGCCGGCTCGCTGGTCTGGGGCGCCGCCATGGGCATCCAGGAGTCCACCCTGCGTGCCACCGTGGCGGACCTGGTGCCGCCTGGACGGCGCGCGACGGCGTACGGCCTCTTCGCCGGCGTGGTGGGCGCGGCGAGCCTGGCGGGCGGCGCGCTGACCGGCGGCCTGTACGGCTACTCGATCCCCCTGCTGATCACGGTGGTGGCCGCGATCCAGGTCGTCGCGCTGGTGCTGCTGGGGGTCACCGGGGCGGCCCGGGCCCCACTCCGACGCCCGTGACCAGGGGGCGGCCACCCGGTCAGGTCCGCGGTGCGGAGGCCGGCGCCCCCGCCCGCCCGCGACGCCCCGCCCGCGACGACCTGGCCCGTCGTACGAGGTCCTCGGCGGCCGGCCGCCACGCGCGATACGCGAACTCGAAGCCGGCTTCCCGCAGTCGGCCCGGGACCACCCGGCGGCTCTTGAGCAGCAACTCCGTGTCCGAGCGCAGCGCGAACGCCCCGAGCTCCGCCATCCACCGCGTGGCCGGCAGCCCCACGGGGACGCCGCAGGCCGCGCGCAGCGCCCGCATGAACTCCCGGTGCGGCAGCGGGCCGGGAGAGGCGAGGTTCACCGGCCCGTCGATGTCGTCCCGTTCGATGAGGAACTCCACCGCGCGTACGAAGTCCTCGTCGTGGATCCAGGAGACGTACTGCGCCCCACCGGCGACCGGTCCGCCCAGCCCCGACCGGGCGAGGCCCAGCAGCACGTCGAAGACGCCGCCCCGGTCCGGGCTCATCACCATCGCCGCGCGCAGCGCCACCTTCCGTGTCGCCGGTGTCGGCGCCTCCGCCTGCGCGCGCTCCCAGTTCCGGGCGATGTCGACGCTGTACGACCAGTACTCCGGGACCCCGGCCTCCGAGCCGCCGATCACCCCGGTCGCCTCGTCGTTCGCCGCGTCGAAGCGATGGGCGTAGATCGTCGCCGTACTCATCTGCAGCCACACGCGCGGTGGCCGCGCGGCGGCGGCGATCGCCTCCCCGACCACCCGCGCCGAGTCCACCCGGGAATCCATCATGGCCCGCAGGTTCCCGGCGGTGTAGCGGCAGGAGACGCTGCGTCCCGCCAGGTTGACGACGACATCGCTGCCGTCGACCGCGTCGGCCCAGCGACCGAGCGTGGCCCCGTCCCATCCGACCTGCCGTGCCCTCTCCGGCCGCCGGGTCAACACGGTCACCTCGTGCCCGGCTGCCGTCAGCGCGCGGTCGAGAATCGTGCCCACCTGTCCGGTTCCCCCGGGCAGAACCACCTTCATCGAGCCTCCTCGGTTCGGTGCGCCCAGCGTAGCCGCATATTTGAACGCGTTCAAAAAGCTTCGGTCCGGCCCTCCGTGGCCCATGTCAGCCGCATGTGCCAAGTCCACGACAACTGTCCCGCCGTCCCTTGGTGTTGACATGTGCTGCGGTAAGGTACGACCTGTTTGGTTTAATTTTCAGCTTGAGGAGGGTCCATGGCTCAGCAGGAGCGAGCTGTCCGGACCCGGCGTGCTGTTCTCGAAGCCGCCGCGGCGGTCTTCGCCGAGCGCGGATACGCGGCGGCGACCATCGCCGAGATCCTCAACCGGGCCGGGGTGACCAAGGGCGCTCTGTACTTCCACTTCGACTCCAAGGCGGCCCTCGCCCAGGGCGTGCTGCAGGAGCAGATCACCACCGAGTACCACGTCACCCGGGAACTGAAGTTGCAGGAGTGGGTCGACGCGGGCATGACCCTGGCCCGGCGGCTGCCCCAGGAACCCATGCTGCTCGCGGGCGTCCGGCTCTCGGCCGACCTGCAGGGCCGTGATGCCTTCGGCAGCGCCTGGCCGGCCTGGGCCGAGCTGACCGGGGCCGCGCTGGCCGAGGCCAAGGAACGCGGTGAGGTGCTCCCGCACGTGGTGCCCGAGGAGGCCGCCGAGGTGTTCCTCGGTGCGTGGATCGGCGTGCAGTTCGTCTCCCAGGCCGTCGCGGGCTGGGCCGACCTCGACCACCGTATGTCGGCACTCTTCAACCATTTGCTCCCGGCGATCGCCGCTCCGGCCGTCCTCGTCCGCCTCGACACCGCACCGGACCGGGGCGCCCGGGTGATCGCGGAGGCGCGGCAGAAGTCGGCGGCGCCTCTGGCGGGCGCCAACAGCTGACTCCGCCGCCCGGTTGTCCTCGGCATGACCGGCCTGACCAAACCGCTGGGTCGGTTTCTCCACGGAATGGATTCCCGCCCGATGAACGGCGGATGGGAGTGGGACGAGACCCTCTTCGAGGGCGCGGCCGCCTGCTGCGCGCAGGGCCGACTGCCCTGTGCCCCGGGGCTGGTGCCGCTGCCGGACGAGGTGCTGGCGGCCGACGGACAGGGGCGGCTGCTCGACGCGGGATGCGGACCCGGGACCGTCGCCACCCCGCTGGCCGGGCTGTTCCGCGAGGTCGTCGGCATCGACCCGGACGCCGGAATGATCGCCGAAGCCGCGAAGCCGGGCCACCGCCGCCGGACTGGCCGGCAAGGCGCGCCGGGTGCCCCGCACCTGTTCGGCGCCCGCCGTGAGGCCTTCGAGACAGACCTGCGCCGCCTGCTCGCCGGAGCCGCACCGGCGGGCCTGTCCTCCGAACGCGGCCCCAGCACCGAGGTGTTCATCTGGCGTCAACCAGTATCCGGCAGCGCGGTAGGTTGAGCGGATGACGTCAAAGCCCTTGATCCTCTTGCTTTCCGGCAGTCTGCGCCGGGGTTCCACCAATGAGGCCGTGCTGCGTACCGCGCAGGTCGTGGCGCCGTCCGTGGGTGTCGACACGGTCATGTACGAGGACCTGGCCCGGCTTCCGCACTTCAACCCCGACGACGACACCGACCCGTTGCCGGCTCCGGTCGCCGCGCTGCGGACGGTGCTCGACCGTGCCGACGCGATCCTGGTCTGCACCCCCGAGTACGCGGGCACCCTGCCGGGCGCGTTCAAGAACCTGCTGGACTGGACGGTCGGGGGCACGGAGATCTGCGACAAGCCGACGGCATGGATCAATGCGGCCGCCCCTGGCCGGGGCCAGGGTGCGGAGGCCACGCTGCGGACCGTGCTGGGCTACACGGGTGCGGCCATCGTGGAGCCCGCCTGTGCGCGGATTCCGGTGGGGCGGGACCTGCTCGGCGAGGACGGGCTGATCGCGGATCCGGAGGCACGCCGCGAACTCGGTGGGGCGCTCGGCTTGTTGACGCGGACCGCCGTCTGAGCCGGTTCACCCTTGGGCCAGGGCCGCGACCTCGGCCGCGGTCAGCGTCTTGCCGTAGACCCGGAAGTCGTCGACCGATGCCCTCGGATACGGGTCCGGGTACTGGGACTTGCCGATGTAGGCGGCCCGGATGTGGTTGCCGAAGTGGCGGGGTTCGACGGTGACCGCCGTGTTCCGGCCCGTCTCGCGGCCGTCGACGTACAGGACGGCCGTGCCGGAGCCGTAGGCGACGGCTACATGGACCCAGCGGTCCGTCGGCAGCGGGCCGGCGTCGATGCGCTGCTCGGCACCGCCGCCGCCCGAGGTGATCGCGTAGCGCAGGGTTCCGGCGTCGCTCAGCGGGGTCAGGAACATGTTGGCGCTGACTCCGGTGCCGAAGTCGAAGATCCGGCTCCAGGTGGCCGGCTGCCCGGCCAGGTTCACCCAGGTCGCCACCGAGTAGGCGGAGGCCCCCGCCAGCAGGTCCTCGGCCAGCACCACATGGCCGTCCTCGCCGTCCAGGGCCACGGCCCCGCCGAGGCGACCGCCGGTCCAGGCGGCCCCGCCCGACAGCGTCGCCGTCCGGCCGTTGCCGGTGGCGTCGGCGGCCGTGCTGCCGGAGGTCTCGTCGAAGCGGTACCAGGCGGCGAACTCCGGGGGCGGCGAAGGCGGTTGGCCGGTCAGCCAGTAGACGTTGTAGTACTGGTGGTGGACCCGGGCGATGGGCAGCAGCGTGACCGTCTCCCCGTCGGCGGTCGCCGTGAGCCGCAGCGGGTCGGCCGACGCCTGCCGGATCGTCCGGGTGTCCAGGCGGGGCATCCCGCGACTCGCCGTGTCACCGTACGCTCCGGCCAGCACCACGGGACCGTGCAGGACGGCCTTCACGTCCGGGGCGTCGGGCGTCGCCTCCACGGTCGTACGCATCGGCAGGGTGACCTCGACCCGGTCACCGGGCCGCCAGGACCGCTCGATGCCCAGCCAGCCGCCCGCGGCCGGGCGGTCCGGCAGCGTACGGCCGTTCAGCCTGACCCGTGCCCCGGAGGCCCAGCCGGGGATGCGGACCCGGAGTTCGTGGGCGGCCTGTCCGGCCGTCACGGTGAGGACGGTCGAGGCGGAGTCGGGCAGCCGGGTGGACTGCCGCCAGGTGATCCCCTGCTCCTGCCAGCGGACCTCGGACGGGATGAACAGGTTGACCAGCAGCCGCCGTTCGCCGTGCGTGTAGACCGTGTCCGCGAACTTGGCGTGGGTCTCCATGCCGGTGCCGTGGTCGCAGGAGAAGTTGCCGTAGTCCGTGGAGTAGGCGTTCGGATCGCTGCCCATGAAGGACGGCTGTTGCTTGACGGAGCCGGGGCCGAGACCCGTGTAGTAGATGTCGAAGCCGTGCGCGGAGTCCGGGTCCTGTTCGCCGAGCATCTGGTTGAACAGGGTGCGCTCGTAGTAGTCCAGCAGATCGATGCGGTCCGGATCCTCGAAGTGCAGCAGCCGGGTCAGCTTGAGCATGTTGTAGCTGTTGCAGTTCTCACAGGTGCGGTTGGACAACTGGCCGGCGACGACGTCCGGTTCGTGGAAGGTCTCGCCGTTGCTGTTGCCGCCGATGACGTACGAGTGGTGATCGGTGACGATCTGCCAGAAGTTCGCGGCGATCGTGCGGTAGCGGTCGGACAGCCCCTCCTGCCACAGCCGCAGGGCGCCGACCATCTTCGGGATCTGCGTGTTGGCGTGCAGCCCCGCCAGCCGGTCCTCGCCGGCGGCCAGGGGGTCGAAGACCCGGGCATGGGTGAAGCGCTCGGCGACTTCCAGCCAGACGGCGTCACCGGTGAGCGCGTGCAGATCGGCGAGCACGTCGTTCATGCCGCCGAACTCCGTCTCCAGCACCCGCTGCATCTGCGCGTGACTCAGCTTTCCGGTACGGGCGTTGACCCACTCGCCCATGCCCAGCACCACATCGAGGGCCTGGGTGTTCCCGGCCAGCCGGTACTGGTCGACCAGACCCGCCATGATCTTGTGCACGGTGTAGTACGGCGCCCAGACGCCCGTCCCGGCCTCCAGCCGGTCGAAGAAGCTCTCCGGGAAGGCCGACAGATAGCCCTTGCCGTATCCCGCCGAGGGCGAGGCGGCCTGGCATGCGGCCAGGGCGGCGACGAGCCGGCGGCCCTTGTCGCGCAGCGCGGTGTCACCCGTGTTGGCGTAGGTGAGGGCCAGTCCGGAGAGCAGGTGTCCGGTGGAGTGGCCCCGCAGTTCGACGGTCGGTGCCTCCCAGCCGCCGCAGGGCTGGGCGCCGCTGGGCAGGCGGACGTTCAGACGGAAGGTGTGCAGCAGCCGGTCGATGTCGACGAAGCGCAGATAGGCGGTGTTGCGGCGCTGGTTGTCCTGGAACGGCCCGGCCAGCAGGGTCACCGCGGTGAGCGGGAAGGGGCGTACGCGGGCCGCCTCCCGGCGGGGTGATCCGGCGTGGCGGGGCGCGGCCTGGGCGGCGGAGCCGTCCGTCGCCGTCAGGGCCGCCGCGACCGCGCCGGCCACGCCGAGCAAGGACCGTCTGCCGAGGGGTGGGGTCACGAGGAGTCCTCCGCATGTCGAGGGCCTGGGGTGGAGAGTCCCGGTCCCCGCCCCTTTGACTGTCGTTCGAAATATCGAAAGCTGTGCGACATGCTGTGCGGGCATCCACGGTAGAGGACTGGCTCCTGGTGTCAACGGCGCGTGGGAGGGGGTAGCGACCTCTGGCCAACCGGCCGGACCGAGCTGGGGTCCAGGGCACCCGGACCGTTCAGGAAGGCAGCAGCCGCAGGGCGTACAGCGCGGCCCCCAGGTCGGCGAGGGCGACCGGGTCGGAGAGCGAGCGGCCCGTCAGTTCCTCGATGCGCCGCAGCCGGTAGCGCACGGTGTTCGGGTGGACGAAGAGCCGCTCGGCGGCCTCGGCGGCCACCCCGCCCGCACCGAACCAGTGCCCCAGCGTCCGCAGCAGCCGTGCCCGCTCCGCCTCCGGCAGGCCGAGGAGCGGGCCCAGAGCGACCTCGACCAGCCGGCTGGCCTCCGCGGGCGCCGCGGCCACCAGCATCGCCAGCGGACTGTCGTCGAACCGGGTGACCCCCGGCCCGCCGGCGGGCAGTCCGGCCAGCGCCAGCCGGGCGAAGCGCAGGGCCTGCGGGGTGTCCCGCAACGAATCGAACCGGGGGCTGACGCCGACCCGCGCGCGCCGCCGGCGCAGCGCCCGCAGGCTCACCTTCTCCGCGTCCCGGTGTCCGAGCGAGACCAGCCCGATCTGCTGGTCCGGCAGCAGCCGCCACACCGACGGCACCCCGGAACGCAGCAGCGCCGCCTCGATGCCGGGCAGCGGCTCCTGGCCGGGATCCGGCACCGCCGCGGCGACGACCGCGTACGGGCCGCGCTCCGGCAGGCCGAGCTGCCGGGCCGCCTCCCACGGCGTCGTACGATCCGCGAGGGCGCCCGTGAACAGCGCCTCGGCCAGGGCCGAACGGCGCGCCTCGCGCTGCAGCGCCAGCTCCGCGCTGGCCTCGCGGTAGGCGGCGGCCACGGCTTCCGCGTACCGGCCGAACAGGGCCCAGATCTCCGAGGAGCCGGCCACCAGCTCGGCGTCCGTCACCTCCGGGTGCCGGCGCGCCTCGTCGACCATCTCCGACCAGAGCAGCTCGAAACCGACCCGGTAGGCGTGCAGCGTGTCCGCCAGCGGCACGCCCTGCTCCGCGCGCAGCCGCCCGGTCTGCTGCGCGGCCCCCACGTCGGGATCGGCGCCACGGGCGAAACGCCCGAGGAGCAGATCGGCGTTGCCCTCGCAGGACTCCCTGAGCGACGTGAAGGGGATCAGCGAGTCGTCGGCGTACGACTCGACCTCCGCACGGATGCGCTCGGTCATCAGCCCGCCCAGCTCGGGGAGGCGCACACGCAACGCGGCTACCACATTCTGCAGACTCATACCCGCAGCCTATGGGGGCCTGTTTGTTCCCGGGGACAACTCGGGCAGGGGGGAACTGTGGGCGTCGCCATGGACCCCCGCCAGCGTGCGGGCGACCATGCCCTGAGCGCCGGGGGCGGGGCCCCGTGAGCGCGGCGAGCGTATGGGTGCGAGGAGGCATCATGGCCAATCTGGCGGAGTTCCTGGTGGAGACGGCGCGGCGGTTGCCCGGAAGCCCGGCGCTGCGGCTCGGGACGGCGACCACCAGCTACGCCGAACTGGACCGGCTCAGCGCCCGGGCCGCCGCGCTGCTGCGCACCGAGGGCCTGCGCACCGGCGACCGGGTCGCGCTGATGCTTCCGAACGTGCCCGAGTTCGTCGTCCTGTACTACGCGGTGCTGCGCGCCGGCGGCATCGTGGTGCCGCTGAACCCGCTGCTGAAGGAGCGCGAGACCGAGTACCACCTGCGGGACTCCGGCGCGGTCCTGCTCTTCGAGTGGCACCGGGCACCCGGTGAGGGGGCGGCCGGGGCGGACGCCGCCGGTGTACGGCGCCTGGTGGTCGAACCGGTCGCCTTCGCCGCCGAACTGGCGCGCCTGGAGCCGCAGTACGAGGTGACCGCCGCTGCCGGTGACGACATCGCGGTGCTGCTGTACACCTCGGGCACCACCGGCCGGCCCAAGGGCGCCGCGCTCACCCACGCCGGGCTCCGCCACAACACCGAGGTCAACGTCACCGAGGTCCAGCGGCTGACCTCCGACGACGTGATCGTCGGCTGCCTGCCGCTGTTCCACATCTTCGGGCAGACCTGCACCATGAACGTCGCCGTCCGCAGCGGCGCGTCCCTCGTCCTCGTCCCGCGCTTCGAGCCGCAGACCGTGCTCGACGCCATCGCCCGCGACCGGGCGACCGTGTTCGAGGGCGTGCCCACCATGTACGCGGCGCTGCTCCAGCACCCGGGCGCCACCGCGGCGGACGTGACCAGTCTGCGCATGTGCATCTCGGGCGGCGCGTCCCTGCCGGTGGAGGTCCTGCACGGGTTCGAGCGGCGCTTCGGCTGCATGGTGCTCGAAGGCTTCGGCATGTCCGAGACCAGCCCGGTCGTCTCCTTCAACCACCCCGACCGCCCGCGCAAGCCCGGCTCCATCGGCACCCCCGTCCGCGATGTCGAGGTCCGGCTGCTCGACGACGCCGGCCGGGACGTCGTACCCGGTGAGGTCGGTGAACTGGCCGTGCGCGGGCCCAACCTGATGAAGGAGTACTGGCACCGCCCCGAGGAGACGGCCGCCGCCATCCCCGACGGCTGGCTGCGCACCGGGGACCTGGCCCGTCGGGACGAGGACGGCTATCTGTTCATCGTCGACCGGAAGAAGGACATGATCATCCGCGGCGGCTACAACGTCTACCCGCGCGAGATCGAGGAGGTGCTGCACGAGCATCCCGCCGTCGCCCTCGCCGCGGTCCTCGGGGTGCCCGACGAGCGGCTCGGCGAGGAGGTGGCCGCCGCGGTCGTGCTGCGGCCGGGAGCCCGGGCGGGCACCGAGGAACTGCAGCGCTTCGTCCGGGACCGGGTCGCGGCCTACAAGTACCCGCGCCGGCTGTGGCTGGCGGACACGCTGCCGATGGGCCCGAGCGGCAAGATCCTCAAACGGGAGATCACCGCACCGCTCTCCTCCCCTCAAGGATGAACGACCTGTTCACAATATTCCGTTGACGCCATGTCGTGTGTGGTCGGATCCTGATGGCATGTCATCGACCGCAGACCACACCGACCCCTTCACGCCCCCGCAGCCGGAGCAGGCCCGTGCCCAGCGGGTGTACGCCTCGCTGTTCCGCATCGCCGAGCGGCACGCGGCGACGGAGGAGCAACGGCGCCGGCAGACGAATCCGTCGCTCCTCGCGCCGCACGAGGCCGTCAGGCTGGTCACGTTCCTGCTCAGCGGGGCCGCGTTGCGCGAGGACGGCGAGCCGGAGGTGGACCACGCGGACATCACGGCCGCGCTGACCCTCGTCCCGCTGGTGCGCGCGGAGCTGGACGAACTGGAGGCAGGACTCCTCCAGATGGCCCGGGGCCGGGGCATGACCTGGCCCGAGATCGCCTTCGGCCTCGGACTCGGCACCCCACAGGCCGCCCGCCAGCGCTACGAGCGGCTGGCCAGCCGCACGGCCACCGAGGAGGAGTGACCTAGATCCCCTCCGTGCCGGGATGGCAGCACGAGCCCCGCCGGAAGTGACCGGCCACGTCGAGCCACGTCATGCCCTCGGGAGGCGCCTGCCGGGCGGCCCCGTCCCGCGGGTGCGCGGACGTCAGGTCGCCCTGCGCGTGGGGAACTCCCTCGCGCACCACGACCGGGATGTCGACGAGAGTGCCGAAGTCGGCGAACGGGTCGCCGTCGACGATCGTCAAGTCGGCGATCCTGCCCTCCTGCACCGTGCCGAGGTCGGTGTCGAGGCCGAAGAGACGGGCCGGCACGGTGGTCGCGCTGTGCAGGACCTCGGCGGGCGTGAAGCCGTGGGCGTGCAGGGCGCGCAGCGCCAGGTGCAGGGAGAGGCCGACCGGGACCAGGGGAGCGTCGGTGCCCAGGGCGATGCGGGCGCCGTGCGCCGCCAGCCGCCGGTAGTCCCCCATCTCGGTGGCCAGGGCGCGCCGTTGCGCGTCCGTGGGCGCGGTGCCGGCGTGTGCGCGCACGACGGCGACGTCCCAGGGCGGCATCAGGCGCGTCACGCGTGGGTCCTCGGCCAGCCCAGGGTCGTCGGCGAGCAGGACCTGCGCGCTGAACGGCGTGATGATCAGGGCGAAGGAGCCGTCGGCGTACTGCTCCACCAGGTCCTGGCCGATCCGGCCGAGCGGGGTGACGGCATGCCCGTACTCCAGGCGCTGCGTGGCCTGCAGATGGGTCGTCAGGTCCTGTCCCGCCGCCCGGCCGGGCGCGCACAGATGGCTGCCGCTGGGCACCCCCAGCGCGTGGGCGGCCTCTGCCGCCTCGGCCATGACCTCGCCCGGGGCGCGCACATAGGTCTTGACGAAGTCGACGTCCAGAGCGGTGGCGCGCCGGAGTGTGCGCCGGACGCCGTCCCGGGTGCGGTGGGCGCGGCCCATGCTGTACGCGGTGCGCGAGCCGTCGAGGAGCTCGGCACAGGCCAGCTGCCGGGGCCCGAGCAGTTCCCCCGCCCCGGCCGCCTCGCGCAGCCGTACCGCGTCGTACAGCGGGCTGCCGAGACAGGCCGTGGTCGTGATGCCGTACGCGAGCGCGGTGAGGCTCTGCCGGGCGCCGTAGGTGGCGGCATAGGGGTGGGTGTGGCTGTCGAACAGGCCGGGGAGGACGGTCCGGTCCGAGGCGTCCAGAGTGCGGTGCCCGGGACGGCGGGCCCGGTGCGGTTCGACGGCGGTGATCCGCCGGCCGGTGACGAGGACGTCGACGTCGTGCCGGGGCGGCGCTCCGGTGCCGTCCCACAGCTGACCGGCGTGGATCCGCAGCGGCCCGGACGAGTCGCTCGCGGCGCGCCCGGCGGTCAGGCGCAAGGGGAGGGTGCGGGCCCGTGCGGTGGGGAGGGAGAGGCGGCGCAGCCGTCCGTCGGAGAGGTAGAGGAGCGTGCCGGAGTCCGCGGACCAGCTGGGGTGGTCGGCCGGCTCGTCGGTGAGCCGGCGCGCGGGACCGGCCGGTGTGCCGTCGGCCGTCACGGGCAGCAGCCACAGCGCGGACTCGGCGACCAGCGCCATCCAGCGGCCGTCGGGGGACCACATGGGCCCGGAGGCCACCCGGTCGGACAGCGACTGGTGCTCGGCGGGCAGGTGCCGGCGTTCGCCGCCGGTGCGGGTGTCGATGACGCGGATGAGGTTGTATCCCTCGCGGAAGCGCTGGTTGAGCCGGTTGCGGTCGCAGAAGGCCACATACCGGCCGTCGGGCGACCAGGTGGGGGCGCCGGGCGGCCCGTCGGTGGCCAGCGGCTTGGCCAGCTGCTGTTCGCTGCCCGTGGCCACCGTGCGCAGCAGCAGGTTCCCGGTCAGGTCCTGGCAGGCCAGGCGGGAGCCGTCCGGTGACAGTGCGGGATACAGCCGGCCGCCCTCGGTCAGTGGCTCGTCGGCGCCGCTGTCCAGATGACGGCGGCGTACGGCCACCAGTCCGTCCCGGTCCGTGCAGTACAGCAGGCTGCGCCCGTCCGGCGCCCACGCCGGCATCTGCACCAGATGGACGTCGGCCGCCTGGAGCAGCTTGCGCGGAGCGCCCCCGAGAGGCATCAGCCACAGGGCGTTCAGCGCCACGAAGGCCACGCTGCGGCCGTCGGGGGACAGGGCGGGCCGGTGCAGACCGCGCACCGGGTCCCGCCGCTCCGGCGCGAGCGGACGCCGTGGGCGCTTCGGGGCCGGACCGGGCACCGGCATGTGGGCGGCGAAGGGCACCTCCCGCACCGAGGAGGCGGCCAGCGAGCGGATCCGGATCCGGCCGTCACCGACGTACAGCAGCTCGTCCTCGTTCAGCCAGCACGGCGGCGCGGCCGCCAGGTCCTCGTCCGCCGTGACCACCTCTCCGTCCACCATCAGCAGCGCCGCGTCGGCCGGCAGCCCCGGGGAGCTCGCACCGGTCAGCCGCAGATACGCGACCCGGCCCGAGGGCGACACCGACGGGCACAGCAGCCGGCCCCCGGTCACCGTGCGCAGCACCTCGGCGGGGCCGCCCGCGACCGGTACCCGGACCAGCGACAGACCGCCGTCGTTGCCGCCGCCCGGCGTATGGGCGGCGCGCACGCACACCAGCGAACGCCCGTCCGCCGACCAGGCCGGATCGAAGTCCTCGTAGTCCCCGCCGGTGAGCCGGTGCGGCCGGCCGTCGGCCACGTCCAGCACGCACAGCCCGTAGGAGGCGCCCGCCGTGGCGTCGCCGCCGCGTTCGGAGGAGAAGGCCAGCCGGGTGCCGTCCGGCGACCAGGCGACACCGCGGTCGTCCCAGGGCCCGTCCGTCACCTGCCGCAGTCCGCCGCCGTCCGGGCGGAGCGTCCACAGATGGAAGCCGCCCCCGCGATACCCGCACACGGCCAGGGTCTGCCCATCGGGGGACAGAGCCGGACGCGTCGCCTCCAGCTCCCAGCCCGTCACCGGTACGGCCGTTCCGCCGCCCCGGGGAATCCGCCACAGCACCCCCTGCACCTCGGCGACCAGCGTGTCGCCGGCCCGGTCACCGGTGACCGAACCCCCGGTCAGCCGCGTGTAGGTGAGGAGCCGCTCGGCCCGGCCGGCCCGCGCACCGGACGTGTCCGGCGCTCCATGTGCCGCCGCCCCCGAGGAGACGGCGGTGACCAGCCCTGCCGCAGCCGTGCCGAGAAACCGGCGCCGATCGACGCTGCCGAAGTCCATACCCTGTCCTCTGCCCTAGTGCCCCAGCAGGCAACGTCCGCCCCGTCGCGACGCCCGGCACGCACTCCCGGACGCCGCTCCTCGACGGGCGAACGCTGCCCGCCGGGGCACTGGCTGCCGTTTCCCTTCAGCGAAGCGGCAGCGGCCCGCCCCGCACCAGTACGCGATTCCGGCCACACCGGCCCCTCCCGCACTCATCGCAACGCCGGGGGCGTACGGCGGTCACGCAAGGTCACTCACCAGGGCTGAAAAGGCCTCTCACGGTCGGCTGCCGACACCGGCTGCCCGGCCGGACGGACGGCCGCGCCGCACCGCGGGCTCGCCGGTGAACGGCGCTCCACCCGCACCGGGCAGCACGTGCTCCTCGAACCCGGCCTCGTGCTTCCCGCGCACCTGGTTCCGGGCGGCCACCGCTGGCACATCGACAGCAACGGCATCGCCTGGAACGGCGGCTGCGACGAGCCACTGACCGGCGCCCGGTGCCGCATCCCGCACCACCTGGCGTGTCCGGGGCCCAGCCTGGACGAGATCCGGCCCTGGCGATGGCTGACCGCGGTCCGGGCCGAGAACGCCCACCGGGCACGGCGGAGAGCGGACGAGGAGGGCGGTCCGGCGGCACTGCCCGAGACCGGCCGAGGCCGACGGGCGGGGATGGCGGTGGGAAGCGGAGTCGGGCACCTGGAGCCCCGGCCTCACCAGCCCGTCAGCAGCAGGTGGTTGAGGAGCAGGGCCAGTACGGCCTGGGCGGTGAGCCAGGCTCGGGGGTGGGGGAGGAGCGCGCAGGCCGGGAGGAGCCACAGGGCGAAGGGCAGCCAGATGCGTTCGGTCTCCGCCTTGCTCATGCCGGACAGGTCGGCGACCAGCAGGGCGAGCAGCGCGGCGGAGACGACGAGCGCCAGGCGCGCGTCCGCGGCGGGCAGACGGCCGGCCGGGGGGAGCGGCGGCGCCCCGGAGGGTCGGCTGCCGATCGTGAGGCGCGGCGCGGGGTGGATGGAGCCGGTACCGGGGAGCGGCGCCGCGGCCTGCCGGGAGCCGGTCCTGGCGAGCAGTGCCGCCGGGCGTCGGACGCCGGTACCGGGGAGCAGTGCCGCCGTCGTCCTCCGCAGGCCCGCCGCCGTGGCCGGGCCGGTGATGAGGGCGGTGCAGGCGAGGTTGGCCCAGACCCAGTAGCCGTAGGGGCGGATGCCGCCGACGCCCTGGTAGTAGCGGGTGACGAGAAGGTGGTAGGCGGCCCACCAGTCGAAGCCGGCGAGGGTGAACACCACGGGGAACACGGCCAGTCCGGCGAGCAGGGACAGCAGCAGGGCCGGGCGTTCGCGGAGACCGGAGACAGTGAGCGCGAGCACCGCCGCGCCGATCAGCGCGAGGAGCGTGAGGCCGTAGGAGAGATAGCAGGTCAGGCCGAACAGGAGGCCGGACGCCGCCGCGCAGCCGTGGGACCGTCGCGTCAGCGCCAGGGCGAGCAGCGCCAGGGACCAGGCGGCGACGGCCGCGAAGTAGCCGTCGGCCGAGGTGCCCTGCCACACGGCTGCGGGGGCGAGCACCAGGAACGGCGCGGCCCGGCGCGCGAGGGTCTCATCGGCCAGCGCGCGGAGCGCGATCAGCACGGCCACGCATCCCGTCGCACCGACGGTGACGCACCACATCCCGGCCCAGCCGCCGCCCCGCAGCCCGATCCGGTCCAGCAGCACGAAGGTGAGCGTGGCGGCCGGCGGATGGCCCGCGACATGGGCGGGCCAGGGGGCAGGGGTGCCGCTGACGATGTGATGGGTGAAGTCGCGCAGGGCCGCCGGGATGTCCTGGAAGCGGCCGATGACCCGGAGGTACTCCTCGCGGGTGGTCAGCCGCACCGCCACGCCCTGGTGCCAGCCGTCGACCAGAGCGAGGGACAGGATCCAGGCCAGGGCGGCCGTCCAGGCCAGCGCGAGCAGCGCACGCCAAGGCAGACGGGCCGCGACGGCCGGGCCGTACGCCACGGTGGCCGCCGCCACCGCCAGGGCCGCCGGGGTGCCGGGGCCGAGGTGCGGGTCCCAGTCGGCGAACACCGGCGGCCAGTGCACGAACAGGGTGTGGCGGGTGTCCTGGATGTGCCGGCCGGCCAGGACGGCCGCCGCCACGAGCAGGGCGGCGGCAGCGGCGGCGTACAGGTCACGGCGGAGAGATCGGGTCACACCGGAACGCTAGGCCGGGGCACCGCCGACCGGCGGCCCGCCAGGCACGACGTCAGCGTTTCGTCACCGGTCATGGGCCCGTTTCCGGGGGTGCACCGGCCTACGGTCGGGACATGCGCGACCATCCCCGGCTTCCCACTTCCCCCGGTTTCTGGCGCAGCCCGCTGCGCGGCCCCTGGTTCACCTCGGTGCTCGGCCTCGTCCTGCTCGTCGGCATCACCGTGCTCTTCGTGACCGGACTGGTGTCGTACGCCGCCTACAACCCGGGCCTGTCCCGGATCAACGACATGACCCCGGACAAGGGCGTCCTGGGCTTCTACCTGTTCGCCTGGCCCACCGGCCCGGTGTGGCTGTACCGGTTCACCCAGGGCGTCCATGTGACGCTCGGCATCACTCTGGTCCCCGTCCTGCTGGCCAAGCTGTGGTCGGTGGTGCCGAGGCTGTTCACCCTGCCTCCGGCCCGCTCCCTCGCACACGCCCTGGAGCGGATCTCCCTGGTGCTGCTGGTCGGCGGAGGGCTGTTCGAGTTCACCACCGGAGTCCTCAACATCCAGCTGGACTATGTCTTCCCCGGCTCCTTCTACCCGCTGCACTTCTACGGGGCATGGGTGTTCTTCGTCGCGTTCCTGGCCCATGCCGCGCTCAAGACACCGCTCGCGGTGCGCACCGTACGCGGGCGCCTGCGGGACCGCAGCGACCTGGTCTCCCCGCGTCCCGAGGCGCCCACCGTCTCCCGGCGCGGCGCCCTGTGGCTGGTCGGCGGTGGTTCCCTGGCGCTGTTCCTGACCACGGTCGGGCAGAGCCTCGGCGGGCCCTTCCGCCGTACGGCCCTGCTCGCCCCGCACGGCACGGCCGATCCCGGCGGCGGCCCGAACGGCTTCCAGATCAACAAGACCGCCGCCTACGCCGGCATCACGGCGGCCGACACCCACGAGGACGCCTGGCGGCTCGTCGTCACCGGCCGCACCGGAACCGTCCGGCTCAGCCGCGCCCAGCTGCTGCAACTCCCGCTGCACAGCGCGTCGTTGCCCATCGCCTGCGTGGAGGGCTGGTCGACCGCCGACCAGTGGTGGCGCGGGGTGCGGCTGCGCGACCTCGCGGCACTCGTCGGGTACGACGGCGACCCGCCGGACGTGCTCGTGGAGTCCCTGCAACGCCACGGGGCGTTCCGGCGTGCGGCCCTGCGCGCCAACCAGGTGGCCGACGGGCGTTCGCTGCTCGCCCTGTACGTCAACGGCGAGGAACTGTCCCCCGACCACGGCCGCCCGGCGCGGATCATCGTCCCCGCGGCACCCGGTGTACTCAACACCAAGTGGGTGGCCCGGCTGACCTTCGGAGACCTGTGATGCGCCGTCGTGTACGCCTGGGCAGCCCCTTCCAACTGCTGCTGCTCTGCTGCTCGTTCGCGCTCGCCGCGTACGCCGGACTACGGCTGTTCGCCGGTGACTGGTTCGGCGTGGCGCTGTGGATCGTGGGCGCCGCTCTGCTGCACGACCTCGTCCTGCTGCCGTTGTACACGGCGGCCGACCGGGTGGTCGTACGCGGTCTCGGAGCGGCCGGACGCAGCGGCCGGACGCCGTACGTGCGGGTCCCGGCGATGCTGTCCGGGCTGCTCCTGCTGGTCTGGTTCCCGCTGATCAGCGGCATGGCGGACCGGCGCTACCGGTCGGCCACCGGACTCTCCCCGGACGGCTTCCTCACCCGCTGGCTGCTGATCACCGCCGTCCTCTTCGGCGGCTCGGCCGTGCTGCTCGGGTGGCGGGTGCGCAGGGCGGCGAAGCACCGGCCGCCCGCGGACCACTGAGCGACGGACCGCCAGCCGGCCCTGCGCGCGTACCGCAGCAGGGCCGGGGTGCCGAGCCGCGCCCAGGGGAACGGGGCTCCGCCGGCCCCGGAGGCCCCGACGGTGTCGACCACCTGCACCCGGGCGCGTTCGTCGACGTGTCCCGGGACGGTCTCGGCGATCAGCAGACCGCCCGGGCGCAGCAGCGCGGCCACCCGCTCCAGCAGGACCGGAGGTTCCCCGCCGATGCCGATGTTGCCGTCCATGAGCAGCACGGTGTCCCAGCGGCCCTCGCCGGGCAGCCGGTCGAAGACCGAGCGCCGCAGCGCCTGCCCCCCGAGCCGGACGGTGTGGTCCACGGCGGCCTCGCTGACATCGATGCCCAGCACGGTACGGCCCCGGTCGGCCAGCTCCGCGACCAGCCGGCCGGGGCCGCAGCCGACGTCCAGGACAGCGCCCTCGCAGCGGTCCAGCACCGTCCGGTCCACGGCGTCCGCGCGGGCACACCAGCGCTCCACCTCCAGTGGCAGCAGCCAGCCGTCGGCGCGGCGCAGGAACAGCGGGCCGCGGCCGGCGCGCAGCGCGGACGCGTAGGGGTCGGCGGTGGCCCAGGCCACAGAGCCGGCCGTCACCGGGTGACCGGCGTACAGCGGGCCAGCCGGGCGGCGAACCTGCCGTGCGGGGCCAGCGCGGCGACGGCGTGGGCGTCGGCGGCGGTGTCGACGTCCCGCAGCCGGGGCAGCTCGCGCACCCGCAACCCCGCGGCCAGCAGCCGTTCCCGCTGCACGGCCCCGGTCCGGGGCGTCGACATGGGCACGCCCCGCAACAGCGCCGGGGCGGGCTCGGCCAGGCCGAGCGCCCAGAAGCCGCCGTCCTCAGCCGGGCCCAGGTACGCGTCGCAGCCCGTGAAGTCCACGGTGAGCAGCCGAGGCGTCACCTGCGGGGTGTCCATGCCGATGAGCAGCGCCGGGCCCGAGCAGTGTGCGAAGGCGTCCGCCAGCCGCTCGTCCAGGCTCCCCGCGCACTGCGGCAGCACGTCGAAGCCGGCCGGCAGCCACGGCCCCGGCGCCCCGTCCAGGACGAGAACCCTGCGGGTCGCGGGCGCCGCCGCGACGGCGTGCAGGGTGTCCGCGAGCGCCGCCTCCGCCAGCTGGGCCGCCTGCTGCGGGCTGAACGGCGGGGTGAGCCGGGTCTTGACCCGCCCCGGCAGCGGCTCCTTGGCGATGACGAGAAGCGTGGTCACCGTCCGCCCCTCCCGTCGGCCGGTGCCTCGGCCAGCACACGGCTCATGTCCCGTACCGCCTGCCAGGTGCCGCGCCAGGTGCCCGTCACCTTGGAGGCACCGGTCCGCGGCCGGTAGGGCACGTCGTGTTCGGCGATGCGCCAGCCCGCGTCGGCCGCGCGGACGACCATCTGCAGCGGATAGCCGCTGCGCCGGTCCGTGAGACCGAGGGCGAGCAGCGGCTCGCGGCGGGCGGCGCGCAGCGGCCCCAGATCGTGCAGGCGCAGCCCGGTGCGGCGGCGCAGCATCCGCGCCAGCGCCAGGTTGCCCGCACGGGCGTGCGCGGGCCACGCGCCCCGGCCCTGCGGACGCCGCCGGCCGAGCACCAGGTCGGCGGCGCCGTCCCGGATCTCCCGCACGAACGGGACGAGCAGCGCGGGGTCGAGGGAGGCGTCGCAGTCGCAGAAGCAGACGATGTCGCTCGTGGCCGCGGTCAGTCCGGCATGGCAGGCGGCGCCGAAGCCGCGCCGCGGTTCGTGCACCACCGTCGCGCCGAGCGCGCGGGCGAGGTCGGGGGAGCCGTCGGTGGAACCGTTGTCGACGACGAGGGCGCGCCAGCCGGCCGGGATCCGGCCGAGCACCCAGGGCAGGGCCTCGGCCTCGTCCAGGCAGGGCAGCACCACGTCGACGTCCGTGGAAGTGGTCGTCACGGTTTCACCCTACGAACGCCAACCGGGCATATCGGACTCAAGGTCCTTACGAAACGCGGACGCCCGGCCCGCGGCCCGACGGCGGGCAGCGGGTGGTGCGAGGCTGGAGGCATGCAACCGCCCTACGCCTCCCACGGGACCGAAGCCGCAGCTGAGGCGGCCCGGATCCTGGTCGTGGACGACGACCCGACCGTCGCCGAGGTCGTCACCGGATACCTGCACCGCGCCGGCTACGCGGTCGACCGCGCCGACGACGGCCCGACCGCCCTCACCCGCGCCGCCGCACACCGGCCCGACCTGGTGGTGCTCGACCTGATGCTGCCCGGCATGGACGGCCTGGAGGTGTGCCGGCGGATGCGGGACCGCGGCCCCGTGCCGGTCATCATGCTCACCGCCCGCGGCGACGAGGACGACCGCATCCTGGGCCTGGAGGTCGGCGCCGACGACTACGTCACCAAGCCCTTCAGCCCCCGCGAACTGGTCCTGCGCGTGGAGTCCGTACTGCGCCGCAGCCGCCCCGTCACCACCGGGCACCGACTGGCCGCGGCCGGACTCTCCGTCGACCCCGACGCCCGCAGGGCCGCCAAGAACGGCACCGAACTCGCCCTCACCCTGCGGGAATTCGATCTGCTGGCGTTCTTCCTGCGGCACCCCGGCCGGGTGTACAGCCGTGAGGACCTGATGCGCGAGGTCTGGGGCTGGGACTTCGGCGACCTGTCGACCGTCACCGTCCACGTCCGCCGGCTGCGCGGCAAGGTCGAGGACGACCCGGCCCGGCCCCGTCTGATCCAGACCGTGTGGGGCGTGGGCTATCGCTTCGAGCCCGGCGAGGCGGTGCTCTGACCATGCGCGACATCCTCCTCATCGCCCTCTACGCCTTCGCCGGGGCCGTGGCCGCGGGGGTCGCGGGAGCGGGCGCGCTGCGCCTGATCCGGCGCCGCTCGCTGACCGCCTCGCTGGCCGTGGTCGCGGCGGTCGGCGTCGTCGCGATGCTCGCCGGCACGCTCGCCGTGGCCTGGGCGATGTTCCTCTCCTCGCACGACCTGACCGTGGTCACGACCGTGGTCGCGATGGCGGCCGTGGTGTCCCTGGCCACCGCACTGCTGCTGGGCCGCTGGGTGGTCGCCCGCAGCCGGGAACTCACCGACGCCGCCCGCTCCTTCGGCGACGCCGGGGCCTTCGCCGCCCCGCACGGCCCCGCCACCGCCGAACTGGACGCCCTGGGACGGGAGTTGGCCGCCACCAGCGCCCGGCTCGCCGAATCCCGCGAGCGGGAGCGGGCGTTGGAGAAGTCCCGGCGCGAGCTGGTCGCCTGGATCTCGCACGACCTGCGCACCCCGCTGGCCGGACTGCGCGCGATGGCGGAGGCGCTGGAGGACGGGGTGGCCGCCGACCCCGACCGCTACCTCCGGCAGATCCGCACCGAGGTCGAACGGCTCAACGACATGGTCGGCGACCTCTTCGAACTCTCCCGCATCCACGCGGGCACCCTCCCGCTGAGCCCCGCCCGGATCTCCCTGTACGACCTGGTCGGCGACGCCCTGGCGGGAGCCGACCCGCTCGCCCGGGAACACGGGGTACGGCTGGTGGGCGACCGGGTCGAGCCCGTGCCCGTGGAGGTGGACGGCAAGGAGATGAGCCGCGTGCTGGGGAACCTGCTGGTGAACGCCATCCGCCGGACTCCGGCCGACGGCACGGTCGCCGTCGCCGCCGAACGGGCGCCGGACGGTGTGGTGCTGTCGGTGACGGACGGCTGCGGCGGCATCCCGGAGGAGGACCTGCCCCGCGTCTTCGACACCGGCTGGCGCGGCACCGACGCCCGCACCCCGCCCGCCGGGGCGGGGCTGGGGCTGGCGATCGTACGGGGCATCGTCGAGGCCCATCAGGGCCGGGCGACGGTCCGCAACATCCCGGGCGGCTGCCGCTTCGAGGTGACCCTGCCCACGGCGGAGGCCTGAACGGTCACTTGTCGGGGCGGCAGACGATGTCGGTCGCGGACTCGCTTCGGCAGCTGATCCCGCTCCCCGGGCCGATCATGCGGGAGAGCAGCGGTGCGATGTCCTTCTCGCAGGACAGGCCCGAGCCCTCCCCGTCGTCGTCCACGCCCGCGTGCTGGCACACCCTGCCGATGACGTCGCTGCTGCTGAGCCTCTGGCCGGGCGGCGGGGTGTCCGCGGAGGCCGTCGGGGCGAGGAGGCCCAGGCCGAGCACCGGCGCGGTGAGCAGCGCCGCGACCTGCGCGCGGGTTGGTCTCGGGGTCCGTCGCAACATGGCTGTCCTTTCGACTGGTTCATGCGGATTTTCCGCGAAGCAACGCCATGATCAACGGCGATGCCGTCCCGTGCGGGCGGACACGCTCAGTGCGTTCGCGTGAACTCCCGCATTCCCGCCGCGAAGCCCACCTCGGGCTTCCAGCCGAGTTCCGCGCGCAGCCGGGAGGAGTCCGCCGTGATGTGGCGGACGTCGCCCAGGCGGTACTCACCGGTGACGACCGGGTCCGGGCCGCCGTGCGCGGCTGACAGGGCGCGGGCCAGGTCGCCGACCGTGTGCGGCTCGCCGCTGCCGGTGTTGTACGCCGTGAGGGTCCCGGGGTGCGGCGCGGCCTCCAGCGCGGTGACGTTGGCCGCGGCCACGTCCCGGACGTGAACGAAGTCGCGCCGTTGCCGGCCGTCCTCGAACACCCGTGGAGCGTCGCCGCGTTTAAGGGCCGAGCGGAAGAAGGAGGCGACGCCGGCGTACGGGGTGTCGCGGGGCATCCGGGGGCCGTACACGTTGTGGTAGCGCAGCGAGATCGCCGTACCGTCCGTGGCGCGGGCCCAGGCAGCCGACAGGTGCTCCTGGGCGAGCTTGGTCGCGGCGTAGACGTTGCGCGGGTCGGGCGGGGCGTCCTCGGTGACCAGGCCGGGGGTGAGCGGTGCGCCGCACCGCGGGCAGGGCGGTTCGAAGCGGCCCGCCTCCAGGTCGGCCGCGGCCCGGGGTCCGGGACGTACGACGCCGTGCACCGGGCAGTCGTAGCGGCCCTCTCCGTACACCACCATCGACCCGGCCAGCACCAGCCGTCGTACGCCCGCCCCGGCCATCGCGGCGAGCAGGACGGCGGTGCCCAGGTCGTTGACGGAGACGTAGTCGGCCGCGTCCGTGACACCGTTGCCGAGACCCACCATGGCCGCCTGGTGGCAGACCGCGTCCACGCCGGACAGGGCGCGGGCGAGCGCCGCGCGGTCGCGCACGTCGGCGCGCGGATCGGCCCGGACGTCGTACACGAGCGGCTCGTGCCCGCCCGCCCGCAGCGCCTCGACGACATGGGACCCGATGAACCCGGCACCGCCGGTGACCAGTACACGCATACGGTCACGCTAGACGGGCGCGCCCCCTTGACCGAGGGACGCGGCCACCGCGTCACGACTCCGTAAGGTTTCAAGAATCTCTGTCAACAACGTTGACTCGGCGGTGCCCCAGCCGCACATTACCTATCGGTAGTACCCAGCGGTAATCCCGCGAACCCCCACTTCACGGCCCTCGCCGTGCGTGCGCACACGCGCCCACGCCCCGACGGCCGGTACGCCCACCTGCTCTGAGCCGCCGCATTCTCGCGCATCCGCACACGCCCGGGCACCCCCATGCCCGCCCGCTGTGCTCCGTGTCCCCACCCCGAGAAGAGAGAGCCATGCCCCTGCCCGCCCTGCGCCGTGCCATCGCCGCGACCTCCGCACTCGCCGGTGCGCTGGCCCTCGGCGTCACCGCCGTTCCCGCGCACGCCACGACCACCCTGAACTACGCCGCTCTCGGCGACAGTTACAGTGCGGCCTCGGGCGTCCTGCCCGTCGACGCCGGCAACCTCGTCTGCCTGCGCTCCACGGCCAACTACCCCCACGTCATCGCCGCCCGCACCGGCGCCCGGCTGACGGACGTCACCTGTGGCGCCGCCCAGACCAAGGACTTCACCCAGTCCCAGTACCCCGGCGTCGCCCCGCAGGCGGACGCGGTCACCGCGGACACCGACCTGGTGACGCTGACGATCGGCGGCAACGACAACAACACCTTCATCGGCGCCATGCTCGCCTGCGGCACCGCGGGGATCCTCAGCGGGGGCCAGGGCAGCCCCTGCAAGGACACCTACGGCAGCTCCTTCGACGACGCCATCGACGCCCACACCTACCCCGCGCTGAGGAGCGCGCTGCACAGCGTCCGGGCCAAGGCGCCGGGCGCGCGGATCGCGGTGCTGGGCTACCCGTGGATCACCCCGGCCAAGGCCGACCCGTCCTGCTTCGCCCAACTGCCGGTCGCCTCCGGCGACGTGCCGTACCTGCACGCCCTGCAGGCCCATCTCAACGCCGTCGTGCGGCGCGCCGCCGAGGAGACCGGGGCCACGTACGTCGACTTCTCGCAGGCGTCCGAGGGGCACGACGCGTGCCAGGCCGTCGGCACCCGGTGGATCGAGCCGCTCCTCTTCGGGCAGAACATCGTCCCGGTGCACCCCAACGCGCTCGGCGAACAGCGCATGGCCGAGCGCACGATGAGCGTGCTCGGCCTCGGCTGACCGGGGCCCCAGGGGCTCGGGGGGCGCGGTGAAGGTCTGCGGCGGCATGAGGGAAAATAGTTGCCTAGTGAAACTACGGGCACAGGGGAAGGTCCTTCATGCCGCACCTCACCATCGACTACTCCTCCCACCTGGCCGGCACCTTCCACCCCGGTGCCCTGGTGAAGGAGCTGCACCCGCTCGTGGTCGAGGAATCCGGCACGTCGGGCGTCTGCAAGACGCTGGTCCGTCCGGTGGTGACGTACGTCGGGGACGGCCCGAGTACGGAGACCGCCTTCGTGCACGTGGAGATCGGCCTCATGCCCGGCCGCCCCGAGGCGCAGAAGGCGCACCTGTCCGAGAGCGTACTGGCGCTGCTCGCCAAGCATCTGCCGGCGGCCGGCGGCCCGGAGGAGCAGGCGGTCATCTCGGTGGAGGTGCGGGACCTCGCCGGCTCCTACCGGCTGTCGGCCTCCGCGCGGTGAGCCGCCGAAATCCGTTTGTCCGCCCTTCCGCCCCCGCACTACCTTGCTGCGGTGGAACTCTTCTCACGCTCTTGGACGGCCTTGCTCAGCGCGGTCGCCGAACTCACGGACGAGGACTTCGAGCGGCCGTCCGGCTGTACCGGCTGGCTGGTACGGGACCTGGTGTGCCACCTGGTCATCGACGCCCAGGACGTCCTGATCACCCTTGTCACGCCCGCCGACACCGAACCGACCGTGGACGCGGCCACCTACTGGAAGCTGGTCGAGTCCCCGACCGGCGATGACCCGCTCGATGCGCTGATCCCCCGGCTGGCCGCCGCGTACGGCGAACCGCGGTTGCTGAAGTTCCACCTGGACGACCTCGGTTCCGCCGTGGGCCGCGCCGCCCGCCTCGCCGATCCGGCCCTGTGCGTCAGCACCCGCGACCAGGTGCTGACCGTCGGCGACTACCTGTCCGCGTACGTGGTCGAGTGGACCTTGCACCATCTCGACCTGATCGCCCGGCTGCCGTCGGCCGCCGGGCCGCCGGCCGAGACCCTCGCGGCGGCCCGCGCGTCGCTGGAGAAGATCGCCGGGTCCCCGTTCCCCGCCTCGTTCTCCGACGAGGAAGCGCTGCTCCTCGGCACCGGACGCCGCACGCCGACCACCGCGGAGCGGGCCGCGTTGGGTGACCTCGCCGCCCAACTCCCGTTCGTCCTCGGCTGAACGGCTGTCCGGGCGACCGATGGCCCTCATGAGATGATCTTTTTATCCGGCCACTACCATGTGGCTTCAAGACAACCATTCGAACGGCCCTTCACCCAGGCGCCGTTCGGGGTCGCCGATGCCAGGGACCGCTCCCCGGGCTGCGGTGATCTTCCTGTCCAGGAGGACCTTCCGCATGTTCCGACGTATTGGCAACACCGTCGTCCGACATCCCGTGTGGACGATCGTGGCATGGCTGATCGCCGCGGTGGCGATCGTCGCCACCGCGCCGAGTCTGCCCTCGAACAGTGACGAGAGCAGCTTTCTGCCCAAGAGTTACGAATCCATCAAGGCGGCGGATCTTCAGCAGAAGGCGTTCCCCAGCGCCTTCACCCCGTCCGCCATCGCGCTGTACCAGCGCACGGACGGCGGCAAGCTGACCGCCGCCGACAAGCAGGACGTCGCCCGGATCACCACCGAACTGGGCAAGAAGCACATCGACCAGGTGCAGAAGGTCGTCCCCGGCCCGCCGTCCAAGGACGGCAGGTATGACATGACCCTGGTCCAGATGGACAGCAAGAACGCCGGCCAGCCCAAACAGGGCGACGCGGCCAAGGCGTTGCGCGACGACGTCAAGGCGCTGGCCAAGGGCACGCATCTCGACGTCAAGCTCGGCGGCTCCGCCGCACAGACGCTCGACCAGCAGGACTCGTCCCAACGTGGCCAGGCGCTGATCGCCTTCGGCACCTTCGGGATCATCCTGGTGACCCTGTTGATCATCTTCCGGGCACCGATCCTGGCCGTACTTCCCCTGGTACTGATCGGCCTGGTGTCGGCGGTCGCCAACGGCCTGATCGCGTACGCCACCAAGCTGTTCGACCTGCAGGCCAACAGCTCGATCACGGAGATCCTCATCGTCGTGCTCTTCGGCGTGGGCACGGACTACTTCCTGTTCCTGATGTTCCGGTACCGCGAACGGCTGCGCGCCGGCGACGAGCCCAAGCAGGCCATGATCAACGCGGTGGACCGGGTCGGCGAGGCCATAGCCTCCGCGGCCGGCGCCGTCATCATCGCCTTCCTCGCGCTGGTGCTGTCCACGCTGGGCTTCCTCAAGCAGATGGGCCCGGCACTCGCCATCGCGGTCGCCGCCACGCTCGTCGCGGGCCTGACCCTGATCCCGGCCGTCGTCTCGCTCATCGGACCGAAGGTCTTCTGGCCCTCCAAGTCGTGGAAGAAGGAACCGGAGAACGCCCGGTTCGCCGCCCTCGGCCGTGGTGTACGACGCCGCCCGGCGCTGACCGCCGGGGTCTCCGGTCTCGTCCTGGTCGTGCTGTCGCTCGGCGCCCTGAGCTACAAGGCCTCGTTCGACCTGGCGTCGGGCTCCATGCCCAAGACCAAGGAGTCCATGGTCGTCCAGGACCAGATGCAGAAGGCGTACTCCGCGGGCGCCGCGGCACCCACCGACGTCTACCTGTCCAGCACCGACGGAAAGCCGCTGGACAAGTCCGGCTTCGCCGCGTACGCGCAGAAGCTCGGGGCCGTGGACGGGGTCGCCAGCGCCCGTATGACCCAGCTGAACAAGGACGGCACCACCGCCGACTTCACCGTCACGCTCCAGTACGAGGCGTCGACGGACAAGGCGATCGACGCCGTGGGCCGGGTGCGCGACGTCGCCCACGCGGACGCCCCCGAGGGCACCGACGCGGTCGTCGGTGGCATGTCCTCGGTCTACAAGGACATCAACGCCGCGGTCAACCACGACTACCGGACCGTCTTCCCGGTGGCCGCCCTGCTCATCATGGTCATCCTGGGCCTGCTGCTGCGCAGCGTGGTCGCCCCCTGGTATCTGATGGCCTCGGTGGGCCTCGGTTTCGGCGCCACCCTCGGCGCCACCGTGTGGATCTTCCAGAAGGGGCAGGGTCACCCGGGGCTGCTGTTCACCCTCCCGGTGATCATGTACCTGTTCGTGGTCGCCATCGGCACCGACTACAACATCCTCATGATCGCCCGGCTCCGCGAGGAGGCCCGCGAGGGCCGCGAGCCGCGCGAGGCGGCCGGTATGGCGCTGCGGCACGCCGGGCCGACCGTCGCCGCGGCCGGCTTCATCCTGGCGGCGACCTTCGCCACGATGATGCTGGCGGGCAACTCGCTGCTCATGGAGATGGGTTTCGCGGTGGCCTTCGGCATCGCCGTCGCCGCCTTCGTGATGGCGATGTTCTTCACCCCGAGCCTCACCGCCCTGATCGGCCACGCCGCGTGGTGGCCGGGGCACGGCGACCGGAGCGAGGTGACGGCGGCCGGCACCGGAGCCCACGGCTCCGTAGCGGCACCCGGCAGCGACCGGGACAGCGTGGTCCACGATCGGGCGGGACGCCGCAACTAGCGGCGGCCGGCCGGGTCCAGGGTCCTGCCAGGCTCTGACCGTCCGACAGGACCCGCCGCCGGACCGCGATCGAGCGGTCCGGCGGCCACCCGGACACGCACGCGCGAAGCGTGCCGGACCATCGCCCTGACGGCCGCCACCGCCCCCTTGACGGCCGCCACCGCCGCCCTGCCGGGCGGCCTGCGCGATCGTGACCCTACGATCCGGACATGACGATCACCTATGAGTGGCGGGGCGAGTTCGACAACGCGGCCCTCGACGCGTTGCACGCCGACGGCTTCGGCCACCCGGCCGGCCGGACCGACTGGCGAGAGCGACTGCACCGCCACAGCCTCGGCTGGGTCTGCGCCCGGGAGGACGGGGCACTGATCGGTTTCGTCAACGTCGGCTGGGACGGGGGAGTGCACGCCTTCATCCTGGACACGGTGGTCGCCGAACACCGCCGCGCCAAGGGAGTCGGCACCGCCCTCGTCGCGACGGCGGCCGAGCGAGCCCGCGCCGCGCGGTGCCAGTGGCTGCACGTGGACTTCGAGGACCACCTGCGCCCGTTCTACTTCGATGCCTGCGGCTTCCAGGAGACGACAGCGGGGCTGCTCGCTCTCTGACGCCATGGCCGGTGCCCCACCCGCGCCGCGGTCACGCTCCGCGCCTGGCCGATCGCATCGCGGCGGTCCGGACCGCCGCGATGGCCCCGGGCGCCTCCGACCCGGCACCAGGAGGTTCTGGCCGATATGGTGGGTATGCGGTGGGGGATGTCCGGGTCGTCGCGATCCGACGGATCGGCAGGCGTGGAAGAAGTGATGCCGATGATCTCCGACTTGGTTCTCGTGCCCACCAGCGACGCCACGCTCTCCGGTGACCTCGTGGTCCCGACGGCGGCGCGGGCCGTGGTGCTCTTCGCGCACGGCAGCGGCAGCTCCCGGCACAGTCCGCGCAACCGGATGGTGGCCGCCGAGCTGCGTACCGCCGGGTTCGGCACGTTGCTGATGGACCTGCTCAGCGAACGGGAGGAGCGGCACGACGCCCTGACCGGCGAGCACCGCTTCGACATCCCGCTCCTCGGCCGGCGCCTGGTGGCCGCGATCGACTGGCTGGGCACGCAGCCCGACACCCGCGGCCTCCCGGTCGTCCTGTTCGGCGCCAGTACGGGTGCCGCCGCGGCGCTGGTGGCCGCGGCCGAGCGGCCGGACCGGGTGCTGACCGTGGTGTCCCGAGGCGGCCGGCCCGACCTGGCGGGCGAGGCCCTGGAACTGGTGCGGGCCCCGGTCCTGCTGCTCGTCGGCGGCCAGGACCAGCAGGTGCAGGAGCTGAACGAGGAAGCGGCCCGGCGGTTGCGGGCCCCGCACACCCTGTCCGTCGTTCCGGGGGCGACGCACTTGTTCGCCGAACCCGGCGCCCTGGAACAGGTCGCCGAGTCGGCCAGGCAGTGGTGCGACGACCAGCTGCGCACCCCCCGGGAGCGGAAGGACGGGTGACCGGCCGGCTCCGAGCCCGCGCGCGGGCGAGGACGTCCAGGTGACGACGTCCGGGAAGCCGCCCGTCAGCTCGGATCCGGCCTGCCGAAGTACTCGGCGTAGCGGGCCGGCAGCTGGGACAGGAGGTGGTCGAGCTGCGGGTCCGGGACCGCGTCGGCGACCGTGGACAGTACGGCGTCCGCGTCCCACTCCGCGGTGCGCGGCCGCGCACCGGTCTGCACGGACACGCGCCGCAGGAACTCGTCGCAGTCGAACGACTCCGGACGCCCCCGGTCCAGATGCAGGGCCTCGTCAAGGGGCGCGGGCAAGCGTGCCGCCAGTTCGTCGGCGTCTTCCGGGGAGATCCGGGTCGCGAGCACCCACAGCACCGCCTCGCAGACCTGCTCGGCCTCCTCCCGGCTGCGGTACTCCCCGCGTTCACGGACCTGGGCCAGGAACTCTTCCAATCGCACGGCGGCCTCCCAATGTCGTCGCACGCCGTCACGGCGAGCCGCTCCCCTCCAGTCTGCGCGCAGTCCGACATCCCCGACAGCACGACCCGTGACGATCAAGAGGGGAGCGCCCCGGACCGCTGCGCCGAGGCCGGGGTTGTCCGGCCTTCTCCTGGCGGCCGGTCACCTCCTGGGCTCCGCCCTGATCCGCTCCCTCGCTCCTCGCAGCGGTCCGCGCCGATCCGGCCGCCGCGCAGGGCGGCGGTCTGCGGGAAGGGTCCGGTGGCGGACGCCGGCAGCAACCGCACGTCGAGACGGGCGCGTTGGGCCGAGGCCCGCTCCGCGTACGGCGGGGAGGGACGGGCGTCGGACCCGGTGGCGGCGGCACGGGCTCGTAGGGCTGCGTCGCGGGCGATGGGGTAGTGCACGCGGGAGGCCGGATCCGGCCCGGTGCAGCGCAGGGTCTGCGGATCGGTGTCCCGTTCCACGGCGGCGTCGAGGGGCACGTGCGGGAGGGAGCAGGACCGCGTGCCGTCGAACGGCTCGTCCCCGCGCGGACGGCAGTACCGCCCGCCCGGGCCGCCTCCCCTTCACCGCCGGGCCGACGCCGCGCCGCGTGGGCCGCGCGCGCCGACTCCGGTCCCGTCCGCGCCCCTACGGCCCGGCAACGCGTCCGGCCCTGCGGGCGCGGACCGGGAGCGGGCTGCGGCAGGCCCGCCCAGCACGGCAGCCGGGCCGGCCGTGGCGGGCGCCAGGGCGACGGAAGGCGTCCGCCCGCCGACCGGCTGTGGCCGTCCCACGGGGCCAGGAACGGCACCGGCACGGTGATCCGGGCGGCGTCCTCGGCCGGCCCGTGCGCACCGTGCAGGCAGAGCGGCGCCCTGCCGCAAGTTCAAGATCCGGGCCCTCTTCCTTTCTCCGGGCGGCCCGGATACCCCTGGAAGGCGAGAGGCCAGGCCGGCTGGCCACGTTGCGGGAGGAATCCGCCATGAGCGAGGAACGGTCCGAGGACGGCTGGTACGTGGACGGACGATGCGCGAACTGCGATGTGGCGCGGCAGCTCGCCCCCGGCCTGATCGGTGAGGTCGACGGACGGGCGGCCGTGCTGCGCCAGCCGCGCGACCGGACCGAGGAACGGCAGCTGCACGCCGCCGCACACGCCTGCCAGACCCGGTCGGTCCATCCCCCGGGCGGACGGCTGGACGCGGCGCTGGACCCCTTCCCGATGGCCCTGGACGACACCGTGTACCTGTGCGGACACAACTCCCGGCAGACCGCGGGGGCCAACTCCTACCTGTTGGGCCGCCCCGGCGGCACCGCGATGATGGTGGACACCCCGCGCTGGAGCACCGCGCTGGCCGCACGCTACGAGGCGCTGGGCCCCGTCACCGACGTCCTGATCACCCACCGTGACCACGCCGCCCACGGGCGCAGCTACGCCGACCACTTCGGTGCCCGGCTCTGGATCCACGAGGGAGACCTCGATGCCGCCCCGGACGCCGACCGTGTGCTGCGGGGCACCGACCCGGCCGAGATCGCCGAGGGCGTGATCGCCCACCCGCTGCCCGGCCACACACGAGGCAGCGTGCTCTTCGTCGCGGACGAGCGGTACTGCTTCAGCGGCGACAGCTTCTACTGGTCGCGCACCACGGGGGATGTCGAGGTGGCTGAGAGTGTCACCTGGTACTCCATCGGCGAGCTGGCCGCCTCCCTGGCCCGGACCGTCGGCGGCCTGCGCTTCGAGTGGCTGTTGCCAGGCCACGGCGACCGCCGCCGCCTCCCCGCCGACGAGATGGCCCGGCGACTGCGCCGGCTGACAGCCCGTACCAGGGAGCTGCGGCCACAGCCCATCGATTTCACCGCAGTGCGCTGGTGACGGCGACCGCCGGACGGACCCGTGCGGTTGCCCGGCGCTGTGTCCCTTGGAAGCATGCGGTGACATGCGTGCTGCGTACATCGAGGAGCTGGGGGCCGCGGACGTCATCCGCTACGGCGAGATCCCGGCTCCCCGGCCGGGGCCCACCGACGTACGGGTGAACGTCCTCGCCACCGCGGTCAACCCGGTGGACACGTTCGTACGGTCGGGGCTGTTCCCCACACCGGTGGCCTTTCCCTTCGTCGTGGGCCGTGACCTGGTCGGTACGGTCGCCGAGGCGGGCCCCGGCGTCACCGGCTTCCGTGTCGGGGACCGGGTGTGGTGCAACAGCCTCGGGCACGGAGGGCGGCAGGGCGCGGCGGCGGAGCAGGCGGTGGTGGCGGCCGACCGGCTCTACCACCTGCCCGAGGGAGTCGATCCGTACGAGGCGGTGGCAGCGGTCCATCCGGCGGCGACCGCGTATCTGGCGCTGTTCGTCCACGGACGGCTCGGCGTGGGGGAGACCGTGCTGGTCGCCGGCGCCGCGGGCAGTGTCGGCAGTGCACTGGTCACCATGGCGGTGCGGGCCGGAGCCCGGGTCCTCGCCACGGCCGGCGCGCGGGACGCGGAGTACTGCGCGGAGCTGGGCGCGGCCGAGGTGTTCGACTACCGGGATCCGGAACTCACCCAGCACATCCGCGGGGCGGCGCCGGCGGGGATCGGTCTGTACCTGGACACGGCGGGTGTCAACGACCTGGAGACCACGGTCGAACTGCTCGCCCTCAGGGGCCGCGTGGTGCTGCTGGCCGGCATCGGGACGCGCCCCGTACTGCCCGCCAGGGCGCTGTACATGTACGACCGCTCCGTCGTGGGCTTCGTGATCTCGCACGCGACCCCCGGCGAACTCGCCGCGGCCGCCGCGTACATCAACGACCTGTTCGGCCAGGGCGCGCTGCGCCCGAGGAGTATCGAGGCCTTCCCGCTGAGCGCGGCAGCCGAGGTTCACGCCCGGCTGGAGAGGGGCGGGTTGCGGGGGCGGCGCGCGGTCCTGCGGACGGCGTGTACCGAGCCCGGCGGGGAGGGCGCTGCCACTCGGCGGGAGTGAGGGGCCGTTCCCCCGTGGTGTGGTGCCGCCCGGGCCGGGCTGGGCGGCGGACCGGTCCGGCAGGCGCTGCCGGGGTGGTCCCCGTGGCGCACCGGATGCGGCGCCATCAGTGGGTGGTTCCCTCGGTGACCTTCAGGTCGTGGCCCGCCGGGGTGCCGGCGGCGGCGAGCAGCAGGGCGCGCAGTCCACGGGCGACGGTGGTGGGCTCCAGGGCCGGGGCGGTGCCGTCGACGACCTGTTCCGGCGCCCAGGGCACATGCACGAAACCACCCCGGGTGTGCGGGAATTCGGTGGCGATGAGGTGACCGAGGCCGTACGCGACGTGGTTGCAGACGAACGTGCCGGCCGTGTGGGAGACGGCGGCCGGCACACCGGCGGCACGCAACGCCGCGACGCAGGCCTTGACGGGGAGGGCGGAGAAGTAGGCGGCGGGGCCGCCCGGGACCACGGGCTCGTCGACGGGCTGGTTGCCGGCGTTGTCGGGAATGCGGGCGTCGTCGACGTTGATGGCGACCCGTTCGACGGTGACGCCGGGTCGGCCGCCCGCCTGGCCCAGGCACAGGACCAGGTGGGGGCGGGAAGCGCGGACGGCGTCGCCCAGGATGTCGACGGACTCGCCGAAGACACAGGGGAGTTCGGTGGCGGTGACCGTGAGCCCGGCCGGAGGCTCGGCGGCCACCAGCGAGGCGGCCTGCCAGGACGGGTTCACCTGCTGGCCGTCGAAGGGGGCGAAGCCGGTGATGAGCACGCGGGTCATGGCACTTCCTTCGCGAGGGCGTCGGTCTGTACGAGGGGCGTCGGTCCGCTCAGAACGCGAACAGTGCCATGATCGCGGTGGAGCAGGCCAGCAGCGGGAGAGCCGTCGGGATCTGCGCCTTGATGGGCCCGTACTGGTCCTTCAGTTCCAGCAGGGTGGCCGGGACGATGTTGAAGTTGGCGGCCATGGGCGTACACAGCGTTCCGGAGAAGCCGGCCAGCATGCCGAGCGCGAGGACGGCCGGCGGATTGCCGTGCATCTGCTCGACGAGGACCGGCCAGCCGATCGCCGCGGTCATCACGGGGAACGCGGCGAACGCGTTACCCATGATCATGGTGAACAGGAACATGCCGACGCAGTACGCCAGGACGGCGAGGTACTTCGAGTGGTCCGGCAGGATCTCGTGCACGATCTTGCCGACCTGGGTGCCGACCCCGGCCAGCGCGAAGATCGAGCCGAGTACGGCGAGGAGCTGGGGCAGCAGCAGGGCGGAGCCCATGGCCTCCAGCATGGAGCGCCCGGAGTGCAGCGGCGCGGACAGCTTCCGCTCACCGGTGACCAGCATGCCGACGACGAGGGCGACGAGACAGCCGGCGCCGAGCCCGAGGAGGGTCGCCTTGCCGGTCTCGAACAGGCCGGACGTGTCGAGGAGGGAGGCGCAGAGGATGGCGACGAGCGGGATCGTCAGGGCGGGGACGAAGATCCTGCTGCCGAGCCGCGCGGCGGAGGCCTCGCGTTCCTCGGTGGTGCTCGTGACGGGTGTGCCCTTGCCGAGGAAGTTGAATCCGGCGAGCACGATGAGCGCGAGGACCGCGACCCCGAGCGGTTGGGCGGGCAGCGTCCAGCCGCCGTTCTTCGCGGTGGCGTTGGCGACGCCGGTGCCGTAGGGGAAGGTGAGTCCGAGCAGGCCCCAGAACGCGGCGGACGTCCACCGCTTGGGGTTGCTGCGGTCGGCGGCCATCTGCGCGGCCATGACGACGAAGACGAGACCCACCAGCCAGTAGAGCCACTCGACCTTGATCACTTGCTGTTCTCCTTCGGAAGCGGCAGGTCGTGTTCGGCGGCGGCGAGCGCCATCTCCCGCTGCAGCTGCCGGTCCAGGAGGAGCAGCCGGGCGCCGTGCACGAGGAAGGCGCAGACGGCGAGCGGTATCGCCCACAGGGCCAGCCGGGTCGGTTCGAGGCTCTGGTGGTACGTCGAGTTGACGAAGCCCGTGATCAGCAGGATCGAGCCGATCGCGATGAAGCAGTCCTCGCCGAAGAAGAGGCCGACGGTGTCCGAGGACGCGGCGTAGGAACGCACTTTCTCCCGCACGCGCTCGGGCAGCGCCGCACCCGCCGTGCGCTCGGCGGCGGCCTCGGCCATGGGCGCGACCAGCGGCCGTACCGTCTGCGCGGGACCGCACATGCTGGTGAGGCCGAGGGCGGCGGTGATCTGGCGGATCAGGAGGTAGACGGTGAGGAACCGGCCGGCGCTGAGGCTGCCCAGCCGTCCGATCAGATTGCGGGCCTGTTCGCGCAGGCCGTAGCGCTCCAGGAGGCCGATCACGGGGAGGACGACGGCGAAGACGGTGACCGAGCGGCTGTCGGCGAAGGACCGGCCGAAGGCTGCGAGGAGCCCCAGCGGGCTCAGCCTGCCGAGCAGTCCGGTGACGATACCGGCGACGCCCACCACGAGGACGGGGTTGCGGCGCGTGACGAATCCGAGGATCACCACGACCACGCCGAGGAGAACGATCATGCGGCTGCCTTAGGCGTGAGCGGGCGGGATGCCCGAGCGGCGCGGATCCGGGGGTCCGGATCCGTGAGGGATGCCCGGGACCCTAGGGGATCGTTCAACGATCGAACAAGGGGTAGGGCCGGAAAATCAATCTCTTGTCGGATCGTTCAACAATCGCCTACGTTGGAGATGTGATCGACCTCAACGCAGACCTCGGTGAAGGCTTCGGCCGCTGGACCCTCACCGACGACGACGCCCTGCTCTCCGTCGTGACCAGCGCCAACGTCGCCTGTGGCTTCCACGCCGGCGACCCCTCGGTGATGCGCCGCGTCTGCGACCTCGCCGCCGAACGCGGCGTCCGCATCGGGGCCCAGGTCTCCTACCGCGACCTGGCCGGCTTCGGCCGCCGCGCCATGGACGTGCCCGGCGACGAGCTGGCGGCCGAGATCGCCTACCAGATCGGGGCGCTGCGCGTCTTCGCCGAGGCCGCCGGCGCCGAGGTGGCCTACGTCAAGCCGCACGGCGCGCTCTACAACCGCACCGTGCACGACGCCGAGCAGGCCGCGGCCGTGGTGGCCGGCGTGCGCCTGGCGGGCGGCGCGCTGCCGGTGCTCGGCCTGCCCGGGGCACGGCTGCTCACCGCCGCCGAGGAGGCGGGCCTCACCGCCGTACCGGAGGCCTTCGCGGACCGCGCCTACACCCCCGCGGGCACGCTCGTGCCACGCCGCGAGCCGGGCGCCCTGGTGACCGACGAGGACGAGGTGGTCCGGCGAGCCCTGGCGTTCGCGGTGGACGGGGCCGTGGAGGCCGTGGACGGCACGACCGTGCCGGTGGCCGCCCGCTCCCTGTGCGTCCACGGCGACACCCCGGGCGCCGCCCGGATCGCCGCGCGGGTCCGCGAGGCACTCGACGCGGCCGGAGTCGAGGTGAGGGCATTCGCATGACCGAGAGCCGGTCCGTCGACGTGCGCCCCGCCGGGCGGCACGCCCTGCTCGTCGAACTGCCCGACGCCGAGCGCACCGGAGCCTTCCACGCCGAACTCCTGCGACGGCGTGCCGCGGGAACCCTCGCGCCGGTCGAGGAGATCGTGCCGGGCGCGCGGACCGTACTCCTGGACGGTGTCACCGACCCGGAGGCACTGGCCCGCCGGATCGCCGAGTGGGACCTGCCGGCCCATCCGGCCGACGACGGGCCGGTGGTGGAGATCCCCGTCCGCTACGACGGCCCCGACCTGGCCCATGTGGCCGCCCTGTGGGGCGTCGGCGCCGACGAGGTCGCCACCCGGCACACCTCGTACACCTACCGCGTCGCCTTCTGCGGATTCGCCCCCGGCTTCGGCTACCTCACCGGCCTGCCCACCGAGCTGCACGTCCCGCGCCGCGACACCCCTCGCACCCGGGTCCCGGCCGGCGCGGTCGCGCTCGCCGGCCCCTACAGCGCCGTGTACCCGCGCGCCACCCCCGGCGGCTGGCAGCTGATCGGGACCATGCCGGACCCGACCCCGCTGTGGGACCTCACCCGGGAGGAACCGGCGCTGCTCACGCCGGGAACGCGGGTGCGGTTCGTGGCCGAGGACGGCACACCATGACCGTCCGGCTCGCCGTCGTACGCTCCGGCGCCCTCACCACCGTCCAGGACCGCGGCCGACGCGGCCACGCCCACCTGGGCGTGCCCCGCTCCGGCGCCCTGGACGCCCCGGCCATGAGCCTGGCCAACCGGCTCCTGGGCAACACCCCCGAGGCCGCCGTCCTGGAGACCACCCTGACCGGCTGCGCCCTGCGCCCCGACCGCGGCGTGACCGTCGTGGCCGGCGGCGCGCCCTGCCCGGTGACCGTCGACGGCCGGCCGGCCGCCTGGGGACTGCCCGTACGGGTGCCCGCGGGCGCCGTCCTGGACGTGGGGGCCGTGACGGCGGGTGTGCGCTCCTACGTGGCCGTCGCCGGCGGCATCGCCGTCGAGCCCGTCCTCGGCAGCCGTGCCACGGACCTGCTCTCCGGGCTCGGCCCGGCGCCCCTGCGCGACGGGGACGTCCTGCCGGTGGGCACTCCCGCCCCACAGCCGGCGCTGCCCGACAGCGCTCCCTGGCCGGCGCCGCCCACCGAACTGACCCTGCCGCTGCGCCTCGGCCCCCGCACCGACTGGTTCACACCCGCCGCGCTGCACACCCTCACCTCGGCGACGTACCGCGTGTCCCAGCACAGCAACCGCATCGGCCTGCGCACCGAGGGACCGCCGCTGGAGCGGATGCCGGCCGGCGAACTGCCGAGCGAGGGCATGGTGCTCGGCGCCGTGCAGGTGCCCCCGGACGGGCGCCCGGTGGTCTTCCTGCACGACCACCCGACGACCGGCGGCTACCCGGTGATCGGCGTCGTCGCCGAGCCCGCCCTCGCGGCGGTCGCCCAGGCGGCGGCGGGCACACCGATCCGCTTCACCCCGGGGTGACACGTCGGCGGCGTGCCGGGCGGTCGCAGGTGGGCGATTCTGGAGGGGTGGGTGGTGTCCCAGCCCGTCGGAGCCGGGCGGACTACGCCGGCCCGGCCCGCCGGGCGGTACGCGTGACACTGGTCGCCGCGGCCGGTTTCTACCTCTTCCGCTACGGCCTCGACCGTCCCGTGGCCGCCACGTACGCCCTGTTCGCCGCCGTGGCCCTGGGCGGACTCGCCAAGATCCCGGGCACCGGCCGGCAGCAAGCCGCGACCGTGCTGCGGCTGCTTCCGGTGTGCTGGCTGCTGGTCGTCGTCGGCACCTGGCTGTCGGTGCGGACCTGGAGCGCCGTCGTCGGCATGCTGGCGGTCGGCTTCGCGCTGGCCTTCGCCGCCGTGGGCGGCCCGCGCCCGGCAGGAGCGGCGCCGGGCCTGCAACTCCTCTACATCCTCCCGTCCTTCCCGCCCTACGCCCCCGGCACGCTCCCCGAGCGACTCATCGGTACGACCACCGGGCTGGCCCTCTTCATCGCCGCCGAGGCGCTGCTCCTGCCCGAGCCCAGCCCGCCGTCCTACCGGGCCCGGGCCACCCACGCCGCACGCACCGCCGCACACGACGCGACACTGCTCGCGGCACCGCCGTACGCCCTGACCGACTTGGACATCCGGGAAGCCCGGGAGGCCGGCCGGTCACTGCGGTCCCTGATGGTGCCGGAGGCGGAACGCCCGGCCGGACCAGGGGTACGCGACCGCGCCCTGGCCCACACCGGCCTCGCCACGCGCACCCTCCTCAGCCGCCTGGTCCAGCTGCCCGCCGCGCCGGACGGGCACCCGGGCCCGGAGGTGACCGCCGTACTGCAGGCCGTGGCACGACTCGCCACGGCGACCGCGACCTGTCTGCACGCCGGGGCGTCGCCGACGGCGCCGTACGACGACCTGGTCAGCACGCGAGCGCGCCTGTCAGCGGCGTCCGCGGGCCCCCTCCCCACCGGCGACTCCACGTGCACCGGCCCGTTCACCCCTGAGGGGTCGGCGTCCGCCGGCCCGCCCCCCGCCGCGGACTCCGTACGCGGAACCGCTCGCGCGCCGGAGTTCCCGCCTGCCGTACTGCGCCGGCACGCCGCCGTCCTGGAGATCGCCGACGCCGCGCTCGCCATGGCCACCGCGGCCGGTCTGGCAGTGCACGGCAGACACGCCCCGGTGCGGATCCCGTACGGCCGCTTCTGGTATGCCAGGGCCCGGGCGCCGGTGCTGTGGTGGCACCGGGCGCGGGGCCATGCCGGGCGCCGGTCGGTGTTCTTCCAGAACGCCGTCCGCATCGCCCTGGCCCTGACCGCCGCCCGGCTCGTGGCGGGGCTGGACACGCTGCCGCACGGATTCTGGGCCACGCTGGCCACGCTCACCCTGACCCGCACCACCATGGACGAGACCTGGCGCACCATCCGGCTGGCACTCGCAGGCACCCTCGCGGGAGCCCTCGTCACGGCCGGCGTACTGAGCCTGGCCGGGACCGACACCACCGTCTACGCCGTCGTCCTGCCCGTGTGGATGCTGTGCGCCTTCACGCTCGGCCCGGTCAAGGGCGTCGGCTGGGCGCAGGGCCTGTTCACCGTGCTCGTGGCGCTGGTCTTCGCCCAGCTGGCTCCGCCGACCTGGCGACTGGCGGAGGTCAGGATGCTGGACGTGCTGGTCGGCAGCGTGATCGGCGCCGTCTTCGGACTGCTGGCCTGGCCGCGCGGCGCCCATGACGAGCTGCGGCACGCCGCGGCGGAACTCCTGCGCCGCGCGGCCGAGATCGTGGTGGCGACCGGCGCCTCGGTGGCGTGCGGCGGTGCGGTGCCCGCTTCCTCGGGCGTACCCGGCCACCGGTCGCTGCAGCGTGCCATCATCCTCGCCGAGTCCGCGTACGCGCAGTTCCAGAGCGAGCCGGTGCCCTTCGGCGGCGCGGCGCGCGGGGCCGGGCTGCGCACCGTGGACTGGCAGGCCACGCTGATGGCCGGTCACCACACCCTGTGGGGGGCCGACCGGCTGCTGACACCGCCGCTGACCGGACTGGACCCCGCGGCGGCCGGGTCCGTCAGCGGGCTGGGGGAGCGGGTGGCCGGACGGATGCTGCTGGTGTCGGCGGCCCTGGATCCCGGAGCGGACACCCCTGCCGGGCGGATTCCGCTGGTCGATCCGGCCCTGGAGGCGCCCGGCACCGAGCCGCCCGGCGCGCCGCGCCTGTACTACGCCACCGTGGCGTGGCTGGACTCCCTGATGACCGACCTGAGACGGATCCCACGGGGCAGCCCCGAGGCGCCGTGACGGTGCCGCACCGACTGGCCCGCGGACGGGCTCCCGCACCCGGCCCACGCTCTTGTCGCCTGCGCCGTCATCGCGCCGGGGTGAGGATGCGCCGAAGCCAGCGGGTACGGGCGTCGCGGGCGTCCCGGCTGAGAGCCGCCCCCGGCGCGAAGGTGTCGAAGCCGTGGAAGGCACCGGGCCACACATGCAGCTCGGCATGCCCTCCGGCCCGCCAGATCGCCTGGGCATAGGCGACGCCCTCGTCCCTCAGGGTCTCCGCCGATCCGACCTCGACATAGGCCGGGGGCAGCCCGGACAGTCTCGTGGCGCGGGCGGGAGCGGCGTAGGGCGGCAGGTCCGCGGCGCCGTACCGCTCGCCCAGCGCCGCCCGCCACGCGGTCGCGTTGGAGGTGCGGTCCCAGAGGTCGATGCCGGCCATCTGGTGGCTGGAGAACGTGTCAGCGCGGTCGTCGAGCATCGGGGACAGCAGCAGTTGCCCGATCGCCGCGGGCCCGCCCCGGTCCCGGGCGAGCAGGGCGAGTGCCGCGGCCAGTCCGCCGCCGGCGCTCTTTCCCCCTACGACGACACGGCCGGCGTCGATGCCGAGTCCGGCCGCGTGCGCGGCCAACCAGGCGAGTCCGGCGTAGCAGTCGTCCAGCGCCGCGGGATACCGCGCCCCGGGTGCCAGCCGGTACTCGACGGAGACGACGGCCAGTTCGAGGGGTGCGGCCCAGTCACGGAGGAGCCGGGGAAGGACGGACCAGGCGTTGCCCATGATCATTCCGCCGCCGTGCATGTAGTACAGCAGGGGCAGCGGCCCCGCGATCCCGGCGGGCCGTCCGCTCACGAGCGTGACCTCCGGCCCGCCCGGCGGCCCCGGCACATGCAGCTCCTCCACCTCGAAACGGCCCTCGGCCCGCAGCTCCAGGACCGTCGGCCTGGGCCGGGCCACGGCATCTCGCTCCTGCCGTTCCGCAAGGTTCTGCGGGGTGAGCGGCTCTCGGGCCCCCTCCGCCGGACCGCTGAGCGCAGCGGCCAGTTCGGGAGCGAACGGGGGCGCGTCGCAAGCGGTCGGGGCAGGGCCGGTCTCCGGTGATGGCATGTCGTCCGCGAGGTTCATACGCCGAAGCCAACCATCTGCCCGGTCCCCGGCGGTCGTCTCCCGCGGCCTTGGCCGGAAGCCGTCGGGCCTGGTAGGCATGGCCTGTGCGATTCGAGAGTGTTCCCATGCCGGCGGCGGTCGAGGCACGACCCCGTGACGCTCGCGGGTATCCGGTGCCGGCGATCACTCCCTGGGAAGGGGAGGAGCCCCAGTTCGCGCTGACCGACTACGAGCGCAGCGCCGTGTGTGCGCGGAAGCGTCTGTGTTCGGTGTGCAACCAGGGCATGCCGCAGGGGCCGGTGTGGCGTGTGGTGGGCGCCGCGGAGAGCGCGGCGATCGGGGAGGCGCTGGCGGCCGGGCGGCCCTACCGCAATCTGGCGCCGACCCTCGAAGGACCGGGACACCGCGCGTGCATGCTGTACGCCTCGATGGTGTGCCCCTATCTGGCCCGGCCCAACGCCCGGCGCGGTATGTCCGCGGCGGAGCCGGACGACATGACCTCCCATGTGGTACGGGGTGCCGTCCGCGGCGCCATGGGCGCGGTGGTGGGGTTCGGTGCGTACGAGTACGCCGTCACCGGCAGCCGGGTGCTCTTCCGGTTCCTCGACGTCGTCGAGTTCCTGCCGCACGACACGTCCGACGCGCACCTGGACGAACTGCGGGCCGAGCTCGCCCGGTCGGCGAAGTGACCCGCACTTCGCGCCCCGGACGCGCCCGGCCCGTCCCGTGAGCGGAGGTCAGGGGCGGTACGCCGCCAGACCGACCGTCGAGGTGACCTTGACCGGGTGCCCCGTGCCGTCGGCCGGCAGCGTCACCGTACCGGACGGGGTGCGCACCGCCAGGGTCTTGCCGTCGGGCGACCAGGCCGGCTCGGTGTAGTCGGTCGTGGCGTGCGGCGTGAGGTCCTTGATGTGGTTGCCGTGCATGAAGTCCTCGACGAGTACGTGGTCGTGGCCGGCGACCGAGCGTACGAAGACGACCTGCTCCTCGTTCGGGGACAGGTCCGGCTGGGAGCCCTGGGTGAGCTTGCTGCCCTGCTGGCGCAGGTAGTCGTCCCGGATGTAGACGTCGCCGGTGTGGTCGTTGGCGTACACCGAGGTGCCGTAGTGGCCGGCCGCGTTCGGCCAGACGTTGCCGGTCTGCGGAAGCGCACCGCCCGGACCCGGATCGCCGTACAGGGACAGCGTCCTGGGCGTGCCGTGGACCGACTTGGCGGAGATGACCTTCAGCCGGGAGACACCGTTCGCGCGCGCCGCGAAGATGAGGTTGTCCTTGGCGGGGATGCCGTTCTGGGCGTCCTTCGCGGCCACCTGCCAGGTCGGGTGCGACCAGTTCTGGTTGCCGGGGTTCTTGGCGACGACGACGCGTCCGCTGCCGTCGGGGTTGGCGATGTCCAGGTTGCCCGAGCCGTCGACGAAGGCGGCCTTGGCGCCGTCCGGGGACCAGGCGAGATCCCGGACGGGCACCCCGAAGTCCACCTTGTGGCCGCCGATCAGCACGTACTTGGTGCCGTTGCTGATGCTCAGGGTCCCGTGCGGGGCGCTGGTGGCGGCCGAGGCGGCGCCCGAGGCGCCCAGCAGCGCCGAGCCGGTGACGGCCGCGGCCACGGCGATGGCGGCGGCCATGGTGCGGGTGCGGGTGGTCATGACGGGGTTCCCCCAGGTGCGTCGACAGGTCAGGTCGTTGGGTGCAACTGCGCCAGAGCCGCTCCGGCGTCGTCCTGATCGCTGAAGGCCACGCGACCGCCTGCCGCTCTGTTCCAAGCCGAGCCTGACAGGCGGTGGTCCTCGAATCGTCCGTTCGGAGTCACAGGGGCGTAACACGGTGAGCAGCGATATGGGTGGTGAGTTCGGAGAGCCCAGGGGCTAAGGTCCGTCTGACCGCGCACTCCTGCGCGCAAACCTCCTTCCGAGCAGAGGACGTTGATGAGACGAAGATCCCTCACCGGTACGGCCGCGGTGTTCCTCTCCGCCGCGGGCCTGGCCGCGGCACTGCTGGGCGCCGCCCCGGCCGGCGCCGTCACCGGCCGGCCGGTGATCACCCTGGACACCCCGGAGCCGGTCGCCCTGCCCGCCGCGCCCGCCACCGCGGACGTGCACTTCGAGTTCCGGACCAGGGCGAAGAACCTCCGGGCGGACGACGCCACCCTGACCGTGGACGCCCGGGGCCTGTCGAAGATCGCCAAGGTGACGTTCTCCCACAACTGCACGGCCGAGGGCCTGGTGGCCACCTGCTCGGACGAGTTCGAGTCCGACTCCTCTCCCACCACGCACATGGGCGCCATGACCGGGCTGACCCTGACCCCGCTCAAGGGCGCCGCGCTCGGCGCGGTGGGCACGTACAAGGTCACCGGGCGGTCCGCGCACGCGCAGATCGTGGGCGGCACCGGCAAGGTCGAGGTGGGCGGCCCCTCCTTCGGCCTGGACAACCTGACCGACCACACCGGCCTGAAGGTCGACAGCACGGTGTCCGAACCGGTCCGGTTCAGCAACGTGGGCAACCGACCCGCCAAGGGCGTCCAGACGGTCCTGGCCGCCTCACCCGGCCTCGACTTCGCCGACCACTACGCCAACTGCAAGTACGGGTCGAACGGCACCATCCACTTCGCGGAGTGCTACCCCAAGGGCGCGATCGCCATCGGGGAGACGGCGGCCCTGGCCGCACCGGTGCGGCTGCGCGTGAACTCCACGGCGCTGTACACCACCCTCGACACCCTCACCGCGCCCCTCGGTCAGCCGGGCTGGCCGGACGATCAGGGCCTCAAGTGGACGTGGGGCAAGGGCGCCACGCTCGCACTCAAGGTGATCAAGGCGGGCCGGCGGTCCTCGGCTCCGGCGGGCTCCGTCTCCCTGCCGCAGACGGGCGAGGTCACCGGCTACCGGATCGCTTCCCTCCGGGCCCGCAACACCGCCGACTTCGGTGTCACCGGCGCCCGTGCGACAGCCGGGCAGGGCAAGAACGCGACCCTCGCCTTCCGTCTGTCCGCGAACGGTCCGGCGACCCTGTACGACCGCAGTGGCGGGGAGGGGGTGCCCGCCGTCTGGGTGACGCTCCCGACCGGTACCACCGCGGTCGGCCACTCGGCCAACTGCTCTCCATGGCAGCTGGACAACCCGGCGGCCGAGGCTCACGGCCCGTACGTCTGCGGCCCGTCGGGCTTCGTCCTGCCCAAGGGGAACGTCACCGGCTTCACCCTGACCCTCCGGGTCGACAAAGTGGTCACCCGTGCCAAGGGAAGCGTCCAGGTGGTCTGGGGCCCGGATCCCGCCCACTCCCACCGGCCGGCGTTCGACCCGAACAGCCGCAACGACTCCGCGGCCCTCACGCTGAACTGAGCCGCGACGGCCGCGCCGCACACACGGACGGGGTCGCCCGGCTCGGGCGGCCCCGCTTCGCCGCACCGATGAGTTTCTCCGGCCCCGGCAGTCCAACCGCCGTCGACCACACGGGAGGAGAGCCGTGCATCAGCTGCTGAGGGTGCAGAACTTCAACGTCTCGACCGACGGATACGGCGCCGGTGAGCACCAGAGCCTGGACAGGCCGTTCGGGCACGCCGACCCCGCGGCCCTGTTCGCCTGGGCCGGCGCCACCGCGAGCTGGCCCATGCGTACCGAGCCCGGAGGGAGCCGGGGCCTCGACGACTACTTCACACGGGACTACGCCCGCAACATCGGCGCCGAGATCATGGGCCGCAACAAGTTCGGTCCCCAGCGCGGTCCCTGGCAGGACCACGAGTGGCAGGGCTGGTGGGGAGCCGAGCCTCCGTTCCGCACCCCGGTGTTCGTCATGACCCACCACAGGCGTCCTTCGTTCACGCTCGCCGGCACCACCTTCCACTTCGTCGGCGGCGACCCGGCCGCGGTCCTCGAACAGGCCCGGGAGGCGGCACAGGGCAAGGACGTCCGGCTCGGCGGCGGGGCCACCACCATCCGGGAGTTCCTCGACGCCGGCCTGGTGGACACCCTGCACGTGGCGGTCGCACCGGTGAAGCTCGGATCCGGGGCACGGCTGTGGGAGTCACCCGATGAGCTGCGCGACCGCTACCACCTCGATGTCGTGCCCGGCCGGAGCGGCGTGACGCACCACCTGTTCTGGCGCAAGTGACGCGAGGGGCCTGCGGTCGCCCGCCGCGCCGTGGCGGCCGGCGGGTACGGTGACGCGAGCCGATGCCGCACCGGAAGGTGACCCGCCGATGTCCCAGCCCGTCACAGCCACCACGTCGGACGACTCCTGCAACCCGGTCCTCACCGAGGTCGTCCGCTCCGGATTCGTCGAAGGGCGGCACCGGGGAAGTGTGGTGCTGCTCGCCGCGGACGGTTCGGTGGAGTGGGCCATCGGTGATGTGACGTCCGCTGTCTTCCCGCGTTCCGCCAACAAGCCGATGCAGGCGGCGGGCGTGCTCCGGGCCGGTCTCGACCTCACGGGAGAGCGGCTGGCCCTGGCGGCCGCGAGCCACTCCGGCGAGCCCTTCCACCGGGACCTGGTGCGAGCGATGCTCGACGAGCACGGACTGACCCCGGAGCACCTGCGGTGCCCGCCCGCCCTCCCGCTGGACCAGGAGGAGCAGGAGGCCTACCTGGCAGCGGGCGGCCGGCGTGACCGCGTGGCCATGAACTGCTCCGGCAAGCACACGGCGATGCTGGCCGCCGCCGCGCTCCGGAGCTGGCCGCTGGCGTCCTACCGTGACCCGGACCATCCGCTGCAACTGCTCATCCGCACGGTCGTGGAGGAGGCGGCCGGCGAGCCGGTGGCCGCTGTCGGTGTGGACGGCTGCGGGGCACCGCTGATGGCGATCAGCCTGACCGGTCTCGCCCGCGCCTTCCGCGCGTACGTCCTCGCCGCGCCCGGAACGCCGGAACGGCGGGTCGCCGACGCCATGCGCGCCCACCCCGAGTACGTCGCCGGCACCCGCCGCCACGACACCTGGCTCATGAGGGACATACCGGGCGCGCTGTCGAAGGCGGGCGCGGAGGCCGTCCAGGCCCTCGCCCTGCCCGACGGCCGCTCCCTGGCCCTCAAGATCGACGACGGCGGCGCCCGCGCCCTGGGCCCTGTGCTCGCCCGCGTGTTGGGTCTCATGGGGGTGACGGCACCGGTCGTGGAACGCGTCGCACATGCGCCGGTACTGGGCGGGGGACGCGAAGTGGGGCAGCTGCGAACGGCGTTCTGAGTGTGCCGTTGTGCGGCACTTCGCCCGGTACGGCCGGCTGATATGACATCAACTTCCCTGCCCGATACGGAATTTACCGTCTATTGGCATGCCGAACGGCTGTGGTCTTCCGTTCCCTGATCGTTCAACTGGGAATCCCTGTGAGTGTTGTGTGCTCTCCCTAGCCTCCTTGAGGTTTCGGAAAGAAGGGGCTCATGGACGACTCAATCCTCGCGGTCCGGGCGCGCGGGATCACCAAGTGTTTCGGTGATGTCGTCGCGCTCGACGGCATCGATCTGGATGTGGCGCAAGGACAGATCCACGGCCTGGTCGGACCGAACGGCGCCGGCAAGACGACGCTCCTCGGGCTCCTGCTCGGGCTGGCCGTGGCCGACACCGGTCACCTGGAGATCCTGGGTACGCCGGTGGGCCGGACGTTCGCCGCTCCCGACGGTGTCGCCGGGTTCGTGGACGGACCGGGCCTGTACCCCTCGCTCACCGCCCGGCAGAACCTCGCCGCGCTGGCCGCTCTGCGCGGCCGGAACGCGCGGAGTGCGGGCATCGACGACGTGCTCGACCAGGTCGGCCTGACCGATGTCGCCGACGACCGGGTCCGCGGCTTCTCCCTGGGCATGCGTCAACGCCTCGGCCTGGGCGCCGCGCTGCTCACCAGGCCCCGGCTCCTCGTGCTCGACGAGCCCTCCAACGGCCTCGACCCGGCCGGCAAGAACCACGTACACGGTGTGCTGAACCGGCTTGCGAGGGAGGGCACCGCCGTCGTGCTGTCGAGTCACCGCATGGACGACCTCGAAGCGCTGTGTTCCGAGGCCACCATCCTCGCCACCGGACGGGTCGTCTTCTCCGGTCCGCTCGGCAAGCTGGCCGCCGAGAACCGTGAACTCGACTACCGCCTGGTCACCTCCGACCCCCGGGCGGCCCGCCGGCTGGCCGCCGAGACGCCCGGGATCCGTCTGGCCGGCGAAGCGGGAGGGCGCAACGGAGCCGACGCCCTCGTCGTACGCGCGCGGGTGCCGGCCCTCGACGAACTGGTGGTCCGGCTTGTGCAGTCGGGAATCGCCCTGCGTGAACTCGGCCCGGTGGTCTCCCCGCTGGAGGCCGCCTTCCTGGCCCTGACCGAGCCGCGGGGCGCCGAAACCCAGCCGGGGGAGACCGGCACCCAGCCACGGGAGACCGGAACCCAGCCGCGGGAGGCCGGCCGATGACCGCGACCGCCGTAGCCGCCCGCACCACCGCCGGTGCCGCACGGGTCTCCGTGGCCCGCGGCTACCGCTTCGAACTGGTCAAGCTCGTCTCGCAATGGCGGATCCGGCTGCTGGTGCTCGCCTGCTGGATCGCACCGGCGCTCTTCGTCGCCGGGGTGGGGCAGCAGAGCACGCTCCCCTCCGACACGCTCTTCGGCCGCTGGATGCTCGCCACCGGGTGGGCCGGACCCCTGGTGATCCTCGGATTCTCGGGCACCTGGGCGCTCCCGCTGCTGACCTCCCTGGTCGCCGGTGATGTGTTCGCCGCCGAGGACCGGCTGGGCACCTGGCGGCACCTGCTGGTGGCGGTCCGCTCGCCGCGCCGGATCTTCGCCGCGAAGGCACTGGCGAGCCTCACCGTCATCCTGCTGCTCGTGGCCGGACTCGCCGCTTCCAGCACGGCCGGCGGGCTCGTGGCGGTCGGCAACCGGCCGCTGGTCGGCCTTGACGGCCATCTGCTGAGCCCGGGGGACGCCGCCGGCGAGGTGCTCCTCGCCTGGGTCTGCGTGCTGGCCCCCACCCTGGCCCTCGCCGGGATCGGCCTCCTGGGGTCCGTCGTACTGGGACGCTCCCCGATGGGGCTGCTGCTGCCGGCGGTCGTCGCGCTCGTGCTGCAGCTCGCCCAGCTGCTGCCACTGCCCGTCGCCGTGCGACTCGCCCTGCCCAGCTGGGCGTTCATTGCCTGGAACGGTCTGTTCACCAGCCCCGCACAGCTCGGGCCGCTCCTGACCGGCATCGCCGTCAGCCTGGTGTGGGCCGCGACCGCCACCGCGCTGGCATATCTCCTCTTCCTCCGGCGCGACTTCACCAATCTGACCGACGACGGCGCGGGACGCCGCGCGGTCACCGCCGGACTGCTGCCGCTCGCCGGGCTGGCCGCCGCGACCGTCGCCGTGGTGGCGGCGGTGACCGGGGCCACCGGCTCCGGGATCTCGCAGGACAAGGTGCAGCGCTCGCTCGCCACGGAGTTCGCCCACCTCTATCGCATGCAGACCGAGCAGCTCAACCGCCCTGCCGTCACCGAAGCGCAGCTGAAGGCCACGGCGGCGTGCAACAAGGGCAGCGTCAGGGTCGCCGCCGAGGGGCCCGGCAACGACTGGCGCTGCGTCGTCTCCTGGCACCTCCCCGGCGTCGAGGCCACCGGGACGGCCGTCTACCAGCTCGACGTCACCTCGGACGGCCGGTTCACGGCCGACGGCGACGGTCCGAAGGAAGTGAACGGCTACTTCCTGGTGCGGACCCCCCTCGGAGACGCACCGAACCCGCTGTGGCAGTTCGACGGCACCGTCGGACTTCTTCACACCTCGAAGGGATGACTTCATGCAGGTAACCCGCAACCGCCGCCCCGCCGAGAAGGCGGTGCCCGGCAGACGCATCGGCCGCCGGGGCGCCCTCACGGCCGGCGCCACCGCGGTCGTCCTCGCCGTCACCGCCGGCATCGGCTACGCGCAGACGCGCCAGTTCGGCACCGACCAGGTCGGCCAGATGACCGACCGGGGCCAGGTCATCTCCAGCGACCAGTACATCGCCCCGTACGGCGACCGCCTCCTCCTCGGCAACGGCAAGATCATGTCGTCTTCGGTCAGCCCGGACGGCAGCCACCTCGCCGCCTCGGTCACCGACGGCGGCAGCGCACTGGCCATCGTCGACGTACAGAACTGGAAGGTGCAGCAGGTCGTCGGCACGGCCGCGTCGTCGACCCCGCGGCTCGGCAGCAACTCCGTGGGCCAGGAAGGCCCGACGTACTCACCCGACGGCAAGCAGCTGTGGCTGGGCCAGACCGACGGCTACACCAGGTTCACGGTCAATCCGGACGGCACGGTCGCCGACCCGACGCCGGTCAGGATCCCTGCGGACGGCGCCCAGCACGCCCTGGTCGGCCAGGCCGTGTTCTCGTCCGACGGCTCCACCGTGTACGCCGCGGTCAACGGCCAGAACCGGGTGGTCGCCCTCGACGCGGCGACCGGAGCCATCGAGCAGAGCTGGCCCGTGGGCAACGCCCCCCGCGACATGGTCCTGGCCGGCGGCAAGCTCTACGTCAGCAACGAGGGCGGACGCCCGGCGCGCTCCGGCGACACGACCATGAACTCGTACGGCACCCAGGTGCCGGCCGACCCGAAGACCGGCGCCACCACCACCGGCACGGTCAGCGTCATCGACCTCGCGAACCCGGCCGCGGCCCCCGCGAGCATCGACGTCGGTCTGCACCCGACCGCCCTGTACGCGAAGGGCAGGTCCCTGTTCGTCACCAACACGGCCAGCAACGACGTGTCGGTCATCGACACCGCCCGGGACAAGGTCGTACAGACCATCTCCACCCAGCCGTGGCCGGAAGCGGCCGTGGGCTACGAGCCCAACGCGGTGACGCTCACCGACGACGGCCGTCTCCTGGTGACGCTCGGCCGCGCCAACGCCGTCGCCGTCTACCGGTACGAGAGCCCGCTGGAGCCGGTGAGCTTCGTCGGCCTGCTCCCGACGGACTACTTCCCCGCGGAGATCACGACCGCGGGCGACCAGGTGCTGGTCTCCAACACCCGCGGCATCGACGCCCGCCGCCCGAACAACCCCGCCGGGCACGGCACCCACGACACGACGTCGAGCGTGCAGCGGTTCACGCTGCCGGACGACAGCGTCATCAGGGCCGAGACGTTCAAGGTCTTCCGGCAGAACGGCTGGACCCCCGGCTCGGTCAGGCTGGCCAAGGGCAAGGGCCACGCCTGGCCGACACCGGTCCCGGCACGGCTCGGCGACCCCTCGACGATCAAACACGTCTTCCTGATCGTCAAGGAGAACCGCACCTACGACCAGGTCTACGGTGACATGCCCGAGGGCAACGGCGACCCGTCGGTGACGCAGTTCGGCGAGAACGTGACGCCGAACCAGCACGAGCTGGCCCGGCAGTTCGGCCTGTACGACAACACGTACGACATCGGCACCAACTCCGCCGAGGGCCACAACTGGCTCATGCAGGCGGACGACCCGGAGTACACCGAGTCCTCGGCCGGTGAGTACCAGCGCAGCTACGACACCGAGAACGACGCCCTCGGCCACCAGAAGTCCGGCTTCCTCTGGACGGGTGCGCAGGCGGCCGGGAAGACGGTACGGGACTTCGGCGAGTTCCAGTCGATCGAGAGCAAGCCGTCCGGCGCGACCTGGCAGAACCTGTACTGCGACGCCAAGGACATGGACGCCACCGGCCAGCCCACCGCCTACCCCATCCAGACGGGCTCGGCGATCCCGTCCCTCAACGCCGTGTCCGCGCCCGGCTTCCCGATGTTCGACCTCGACGTCCCGGACATCTACAAGTACGAGGTCTGGAAGCAGGACTTCGAGAAGAACGGACCGGCGAACCTGAACATGTTCTGGCTCTCCAACGACCACACCGGTGGTCCGGCGAGCCCGGCGGCCCAGGTGGCGGACAACGACCTCGCGGTCGGCAGGATGGTCGACGAGATCTCCCACAGCCCGTACTGGAAGGACTCGGCGATCTTCGTCGTCGAGGACGACTCCCAGGCCGGCCTCGACCACGTCGACGGCCACCGGGCCCCGGTCCAGATCATCAGCCCCTGGGCCCAGCGCGACACGGTCGACAGCCACTACTACTCCCAGATCACGGTGATCCGCACCATCGAGCAGATCCTCGGGATCCACCCGATGAACCAGAAGGACAGCGCGGCCACCCCGATGACCCGCGCCTTCACCTGGCGTCCGGACTTCACGCCGTTCACCGCGCTGCCCAACCGGACCTCGCTGACCGACGGCCTGAAGACACCGCCCTCCTGCGGCGTGGACACCCCCGCGCCGCCGAACCCGGGCGCGGCGGCCGTGCCGTCGGCGAAGGTGCCGGCGGACAAGCGGAAGCTCGCGGCCGAGTGGGACGCCTGGAAGGCCAAGCAGCACCTGACCGGCCCGCACGCCATACCCGACTTCGCCAACCCCGCGCAGATGAACCACCTCACCTGGTACCAGACGCACAACTGGACCAAGCCGTACCCCGGCGAGAAGAAGATCTACGCACCGAACGACGTACCGGGTGCCTACATCCCGTCCCCGGAGTCCGACGGCTGACGCACACCGGCCCCGTCGAGGACCCCTGGCCGGCCACACCGCCTGCCAGGGGTTCTGGTGAGTCCCGAAGGGGAACCTACGATGAGGGCATGAGGATGCGTGACGCCGACGAGACCTGCGGCATCGCCCAGGCCGCCCTGGTCCTGGGGGACTGGTGGAACGTGCTGGTGCTGCGGGAAGTCGCTCGCGGGCACGTCCGTTTCGACGCGCTGGCCGCGGAGATCGGCCTGTCCCGCAAGGTCCTCGCCGAGCGGCTCGGCCGGCTCGTCGCCCAGGGTGTCCTGCACCGGAGCGTCTACCAGCGTCGGCCGGTGCGTCACGAGTACCTGCTCACGGAGGCCGGACTCGCGCTGTTGCCGCTGCTCGTCGCCATGCAGGACTGGGGCGACCGCTGGGTGCTGGGCGACGGCAGCGTCACCGGGACGGCCACGGAGGACAGCGCCGAGCACGCCCGCGTCCACGCCCTGCCCGGCACCCGCGTACCCGACGGCCTCCGGCTGCCGGGCACCCGGGGTGCCGCCGTGCCTCTCGTCGCCCCCGACGCAGCCGCGACCGTACTCTTCACCTACCCCGGCACAGGAGTCGAGTGGCCCGAGCCGATCCCCGGCGCCGCCGGCTGCACGCTGGAGAACCGGCTCTTCCGGGACGCCTGGCCGGCGTTCCGGCGGTCGGGCGTGGAGGTGCGCGGCATCAGCACCCAACTCCCGTACGAACAGGAAGAGTTCGCGCGAGCGGAAGGGCTGCCGTACGACCTCCTCTCCGACGCCCGGCACCAGCTGGCCGCCGCTCTGCGGCTGCCGACGTTCCGTGGCGCGGGTCGCCTGCGGCACAAGCGGCTGATCCTCGTCGTCGACGCCGAACACACCGTGCGGCACGTCCTCTTCCCGGTCGTCGACATCCCGCACGCGGTGACGGAGAGCCTGCGCCTGGCCGCCGGCTGCACGCGACCTGCGACCGGGGCAGGCTGACGGGCCCGCGGCCCAGTGCTCCGCGTGCGTGCCGATCTCTCGCGGGATCCAGCGTCGACTGTCCCGAGGCGGCGGTGCGGACCGCCGAGACCAGGTCGGAGCCCTTGATCGACCGGCCCTCCTCGGAGATGTCCTCGTCGTCGCGCAGGAAGACCTGGGCCGTACATGATTGATTCCATGAGGTCCGCGCCGGTGTCGCCATGACCAGCCCGTACCGGATGACTCGCCCTGGGAGGTGGGCACCATGACCCGAACCGTCACCGTGGGTCTCGACGACTCGCCCGAGAGCCGGGCCCCCGCCGAACGGGTGGCCCGTGAAGCGCGGCTCGCTCGCACGCCGGCCGACGCTTCTCACGACGCCTCGCCGGCCGTCGCCGGCCGGCGCATCCGTACCAGCCCGCTCCGCGCGCACAGCGGCCATGTCACCCGCGCCGTTCCGCACCACGTCGTGGCGCCCGTGGCCGTCGTGGGGCACGACTGACGCACAGGAGTGCCCGATGAACCTGCCGATCGTCGTCGGCGTGGACGGTTCCGAGCCGAGTCTGCGGGCCGTGGCGTGGGCGGCCGACGAAGCCGCCCTGCGCGGCGCGCCACTCCGGCTGGTCCACGCCTCGCTCTGGGAACGGTACGAGGGCGCGCTGCTCGCCCAGGAACTGGACAAACCGGTGGAGGAGGTCATGGCCCTGGATGTCGTCGGCGTCGCCCGCCGGCACGCGGAACGCCGCCAGCCGGGCCTGAAGGTCACCACCGACGTGCTGCCCGAGGACCCGGAGCACGGGCTCGTACGGGAGAGCCGCGCCGCCCTGGCCATGGTCCTGGGGTCCCGGGGACGCAGCGGGATCACCGAGGCGCTCCTCGGCTCGGTCAGCCTGACGGTCGCGGGACGCGCGCACTGCCCGGTGATCGTGCTGCGCGGCAGCCACGACAACCAGGCCCGCGCCGGGATCCACGGCCGTATCGTCCTCGGCGTCGGCGGGAAGCCGGCGGGCTCGGCGGCCGTACGGTTCGCGACCGAGGAGGCCCGGCTGCGCGGCGTGGCCCTGCAAGCCGTACGGGCCTGGCGCCGCCCCTCCCGCGCGACCACCGGCCACCCGCTGCTCGCCGACGAGCCGGCCCCTCTCGACCAGCGGGAGGCCGCCGAGGCGGTGGAGGAAGCCCTGCGCGACGCACCGGCCGGCCTCGAAGTGGAGCGCCGCACTGTCGAGGGCCACCCCCGCGACACGCTGATCGCCGCGTCCTACGAGGCCGACCTGCTCGTCCTCGGTTCCCGGCGCCGGCACGGTCCCCACGTACCCCACCTCGGCTCCGTCACCCACCGAGTGCTGCACCACGCCGCGTGCCCGGTGGCCGTCGTACCGGAATTCTCCTGAGGTCACCGTCACAGAGGGTGCGCGCACAACCCGGCGCGGTCCGCTTCGCCTACGCGGCTCGTGTCGCGTCGTGCCGGCCGGTTCGTTCGGCGGGTGAGGTCGGTGTGCTGGGCGTCTCCCACACGGCGGGGAGCAGGAGGATGGCGAGATTTGCGGTGCTCACCAATGCCGCCCCCACGAGCAGTGGAGTCGTGGTCCCGATGGTCGCCGCGACAGGGGCGGCGATGGCGAGACCGAGCGGCCGGGCGGCGAAGGAGATCAGCGTGTCGAACGATCCCACGCGCCCGAGGGCTTCTTGCGGGATGCGGCGTTGCATGGTGGTTTCCCACAGCGGGCTGAGAAGGCCGACTCCGAACATCCCCGCGAAGTAGGCGGCCGTGACAACCGGGATCGGCAGGAGAAGGGCGAACGCCGTCAGCGGGAGCGCGAAGACGGCGGCGCCCACGGCGACGCCGGCCAGGGGGTGGCGCATGGGCAGCCGGGAGGCGGCGTAGATACCGGCGACCATCCCCACCGTGCCGACTTCTGCGATGACGACCCAGGCGGTGTCCCCGCCCAGATGACGTACGGCGATCATCGGGCCCAGGGTGAGGAGGAGGCCCGCCGTCAGGTGCCACACGCCGTGTCCGAGGACGTTGGCCAGGAACCAGGGATGGCGGCGGGTCTCGGCCCACCCCTCGCGCAGTTCTCGCAGGAAGGCGCTTCGCTCGGCGCGCCGGAGGGGGCGGTCCAGCCGCAGGCCGCCGAGAGTGGGGGCGGATGCCATGAACAGCGTGCCGGTGAGCAGGGAGGACCACCCGGCCCCCACAAGCAGCATCAGGCCGCCGGCGGCTGCGGGAGCCGCTATCTGAGCGATCCCTTGCGCGGCCCCGAGGTGCGCGTTGATCCGAAGGCGCTCGGGTTCGGGCACCACAGCGGCGACCAGTGTGCGGACGGCCGGCGTCCCGAAAGCCACGGCCCCGCCCGTGATCGCCGACAGCACGGCCAGATCGGGGATCCGCACTCGGCCGCTGAGCAGCTCCGCGCCGATCGCGAGTTGTGCGGCGGCGCGTATCAGGTCCGCGGTGAGCACGACCCGCTGCGGTGGGAAGCGGTCGGCGACCACACCCGCAACGGGCAGCAGGACGAGCATGGGGAGCAGCTCGCAGGACAGCACAAGGCCGAGGTCCATGGCCGAGCCGGTGCGGACGACCGCGAGGGTGAGGGTGGTCGGGATCAGCGCGGTCGCCAGAGCCGCAACAGTGCGCCCTATCAGCAACCGACGAATCGGAGAGGTCATGACGCGCAGAGTAATTCGTCAGCGAATCTTTGGCCAGCGAAATACTTGCCGGCGTAGCATACTGAAGGGATGGAGGACTCCGTCGACCGACACATGGCCCGCTGGCGTAACAAGGCGCCCTTCGACGAGCGAGCCGAAGCGATCATCACCAGGATCCAGCTGCTGACCAAGCACGCCAGCCACACCAAGCGCGAAGCCCTCGCCGAAGTCGGCCTCCAGGAGTTCGAGTTCGAGACACTGCACCGCCTCGCCTCGCGCGGCACACCATGGCGCGCCACCCCGTCGCAACTGGCGACCGAACTGATGATCTCTCCAGCCGGAATGACCGGCCGCCTCGACACCTTGGAGGAGGCGGGCCTGATCCGCAGGCTCCGCGGTACCGAGGACCGCCGCCGCGTCGACGTCGAGCTCACCGAACTCGGACACACTCGCTGGTACGCCGCCATGAAGGTGCGGGGGGCGGCCGAGGAAGCGATGGTCGAACCGCTCGACCGCGCCGACCAGGACCTCCTGATCGCCCTGCTCAAGCGCATGTTGGTACACGTAGAGTCCGGACGCCCCACGGCTCGCGGCTGAAACCGTCGCTGGCGAGCCGATGTGATCCCCTTGTTCGAAGCCGCGTGCAGGAACTCCGGCACGGGCAGGGCGCTGACCTGCCACTGCTCCGTGTGATCGGCCATGTCCTCGAACAGACGACTGGTCATTCGAGCCCGGCCGGAGGCCCTTCGGCCCACGCCTGCGGCGTAGCGGACACCGGATGACCGGCTCGCGCGGCCCGGCTGGTCCCGGCGCCGCCTTCTCGTCCGCTCGGCACACGCGTCGAGGGCTCTGCACGGCATTCCGTGCAGAGCCCTCGAACCGGGCGCGAGGCCATGGGCGAGGCCGGTGGTACGGCACTCCGGAACGGTGCAGCGGCCGGGCCGGCCGCGCGGCCGACCACGGATCAGGAGCCGCCCTGTGACCGCGTCGCCGTCTTGGAGTAGGCGTCGTGCCAGGCGGCCTTCGCCCCCGAGTCGCCGATCCGGTAGACGTCCACGACCGCCCCCACTGCGACGCCCAGCGAGAGCACGCCGACGACGATCCGCACGGGGAGGGCGGACCAGCGCGCGGCGCCGCCCTGACGGGGCTGTGCGCTGCTCCGCGCCGCCCACCACACGAGTGCCGCCAGCACGAACAGACCCAGGGCCCACGGCAGCAGTCCGTCGCCCAGCTCGGTGTGCCGGCGTACCAGGGCGTCGTCGGCCACATGCCGTTCGAGCCACTCACCGGCATGCGTGGTCAGCGGAACGCTGACGAGGGCCACAAGAGCCAGCAGCGGCAGCAGGGGGCCCAGCCGCCGGGCGGCGCGCGGCCACAGGGCGGCCGACACCAGGGCCAGCGCGGTGAGGGGTATCAGCACGACGACCACATGCACCAGCAGGACATGGGCGGGCAGACCGTTGACCAGATTCATCAGTGGGCTCCAGAGGGGGCGAGGGCGCGCCAGCCTGGCACGGCAACCTCTCAGTTACCTCTGAGCCGGTCCTGGAAAGCGGCGTCATGCCTCGCGCATCGAATGCCGTCGCACGAACTCTTCGGAGAGCATGCCCATCACGACGAGATCGCGGTGCCGGCCGGAGAGGAACACGCGGTCGCGCAGCCGGCCCTCCTCGACGAACCCCAACCGCTGGTGCAGCGCGAGCGACGCTTCGTTGTGCGCGAAGATCCGTGCTTCGCACCGGTGAAAACGCCGCTCGGCGAACATGAAGCGCAGCAGCAGTACCGCGGCCTGCGCCGCATAGCCCTTGCGCCGGTGCTCCGCGCCGATCGTGATGCCGTACTCGAACCAGCCTGCCCGCGGGTCGGCCTGGTACGAGCCGACAGCGCCGACCAGTTCCCCCGAGTCGGCGGCCTCGATGGCGAGTTGGAAGCAGTCACCGTCGGGCGTGGTGGTGGCCTGCTCCCTGGCCCAGGTGCGGAAGCCCTCGGCGGAGCGCGGCGGGTTCAGCAGGTCTCCCAACCGCTCCTCGTCTTCGGCGAAGCGCATGAACCCGGCCCAGTCGTCGGGTTCGATACCGCGCAGGCGTATCCGCTCGCCCCTCCAGAACGATGTCATCACGCCATCCGATCATGGTGAGAGACGCGACGTCCAAGGCTTTCGCGGGGCAGCCGGGTGAGCGGGGCACCGGCGTCGGCAGAGGCGGCCTAGTGTGGGGTCATGGGCGGCTGTGCGGTGACGCTCTTCCTGTGCGGGGACGTGATGCTCGGGCGCGGCGTCGACCAGATCCTTCCGCACCCCGGAAGCCCGGAGCTGCGCGAGGGGTACATGACGGATGCCCGGGGGTACGTCGAGCTGGCCGAGGCGGTCAACGGCCCGATCCCCGTGCCCGTCGACCCGGCCTGGCCGTGGGGCGAGGCGCTGCGGATGCTCGACCGGTCCGTCCTGGACGCCCGGATCGTGAACCTGGAGACGGCTGTCACAGAAAGTGCGGAATTCGCGCAGGGGAAGGCGGTCCACTACCGGATGCACCCGGCCAACCTGCCCGCTCTCACGGTGGCCCGGCCCGACGTGTGCGTACTGGCCAACAACCATGTGCTGGACTTCGGCCGGCCGGGCCTGGAGGAGACGCTGGACTCGCTCGCCGGGGCCGGGCTGCGGGCGGCGGGCGCCGGACGCACCGCCGACGAGGCGTGCGCGCCCGTCGCAGTCCCCGTCGGGCCCGGCCGCCGCATCCTGGTCCTCGCCCTCGGGGCGCTGTCCAGCGGTATCCCGCCCGACTGGGCCGCGACGCCGGACCGGCCCGGCGTCGCCTACGTCCGTGAGCTGTCGTCGTCGGCTGCCGAGGCGGCCGTCCAGCGCGTGCGGCGGTCGAAGCGGCCGGGCGACATCGCGGTCGTGTCGGTGCACTGGGGATCCAACTGGGGCTACCTCGTCCCCCGCGACCAGACGCGCTTCGCGCGCGCCCTGGTCGACGGTGGCGTCGACATCGTCCACGGGCACTCCTCGCACCACCCCCGCCCCGTCGAGGTGTACCGGGGCCGGTTGATCCTCTACGGCTGCGGCGACTTCATCGACGACTACGAGGGCATCTCGGGCTACGAGGAGTACCGCGACGACCTCCGGCTCGGCTACCTCGTCTCGGTGGACGCGGCCACCGGGCGTACGACCGGCCTCCGGATGTTCCCCCTGCAGGCGCGGCGGATGCGGCTGGAGCCCGCGGCGGACGAGGACCGCGCCTGGCTGCGCGCGACCCTCGACCGGATCAGCCGCGGCGTACGGATCGGTGGGGAGGCCGACGGCATGCTCGGCATCACACCCGGAGCCGCCGCCCCTCGGCCGGAGGCCCGCCGCTGAGCCGCGGGAGCGATGCACCGAGGTACCACCCTTCGTGCTCCCCCTTCGTGCTCCCCCGCTTCGTGCTCGGTACGGCCGGAGAGTCGCGGGTACCCGTTCGGTCGGCAGACGTTTCCTGAGGAGATGACTCGGATGCTGTTCCTCGGACTGCTCCTGCTCGCGGGTACGGGCGCCTTCACCGCCCTGGCGATCGTCGGCAACATGTCCGGCGGCCCCGCGTACACCGTTTCCGTCCTGGGCCACGACATCGCCACCATGAACGGCCTGGCCCTGTTCAGCTCCGGCCTCGCGCTGGCGCTCCTCTTCTGCCTGGGCCTGGCGCTGATGGTCACGAGCGCCGCCCACCGCAACCGCCACCGCCGCCCTCCCGCTACCACACTCGGCGGGATGACAGGGCCGGCAGGGCCGGGGGCCTGAGCCCTTGCGGGAGGGGCTCGGTTGCCCGTGCCCGTACGAGCCGAGCGCCACGACGGGCCGTCACGCGCGACGGCCCGTCGCGGGCTCTGCGCCGTCCCGTACGTAGGCGCCCGCGCGTGCCGCGATAGCGGTGGCCTCGGCTGCCCGGTCGGCGGTGGCCTCGTCGAGCGGGCCGCCGCTGATGAGCAGGTGGTAGTAGAGCGGGGCGGAGACCGCACGGACCACCTCGTGGGCATCGGTGCCTTCGGGTACCTCGCCCCGCTCGACCGCCTGCCGGACGCAGGGTGCCCATTCGCCGACGCGGATGTCGTAGAAGCGCTGCAGGGCCGCGGCCGTCTTGGCGTCACCGGTGGCCGCGGCGATCAGCGCCTTGAACAGCGGTCCCTGCCGAGGGTCCGTGAGGGTCCGCTGCACCAGGCGGGCGTTGGCCTTCAGGTCGCCGATCAGTGAGCCGGTCTCGGTGCGGGGCGCGGACTGCTCGGCCATGTCCAGCAGCAGATCCGCCACCAGGCCCGTCACCGTTCCCCAGCGGCGGTACACCGTCGTCTTGCCCACGTCGGCCCGACGTGCGATGTCGGCCAGGTCGAGCCCCGTGAAGCCCTGTTCGGTCAGCGCGTCTTCAGCCGCCCGGAGCACCGCCTCCCGCACACGCGCCGTGCGCCCTCCGGGTCGTACGGTTCCCGGCTCGGCTTCACCAGACATAACGGCACTCCAGTTCCATTAATCGCCACGCCCTGCTAGCTTGATAGCAGCTAACGGAACTATAGACCCGTTAGCGAGCTACCCCTATTCGTTGAGGCCGCCGTACTTCGTTCTTCGTTCTTCGGTCTTCGGAAAGGATCTGACATGGAATACAGGCGACTGGGCGCGTCCGGACTCATGGTTCCCGCGCTGAGCTTCGGCGCCGGCACCTTCGGCGGCCGGGGGCCGCTCTTCAGCGCCTGGGGCACGACCGACGCCCGGGAGGCGCGCCGCCTCGTGGACATCTGCCTGGACGCCGGCATCACGATGTTCGACACCGCTGACGTCTACTCCGCCGGTGCGTCGGAGGAGGTACTGGGTGAGGCGATCAAGGGCCGCAGGGACCAGGTGATCGTCTCCACCAAGACCAGTCTGCCGATGGGGGACGGTCCGGGCGACGCGGGTTCCTCCCGCTCCCGGCTGATCACCGCCTGCGAGGACGCCCTGCGCCGGCTGGGTACCGACCATGTCGACCTGTTCCAGCTCCACGCCTTCGACGCCGGGACACCGGTCGAAGAGGTGCTGGCCACCCTCGACACGCTCGTGAAGGCGGGAAAGGTGCGCTACGCCGGCGTCTCCAACTTCTCCGGCTGGCAGGTGATGAAGTCCCTCGCGACCGCGGAGAAGTACGGGCACCCGCGCTATGTGGCCCACCAGGTGTACTACTCCCTCATCGGCCGCGACTACGAGTGGGAGCTCATGCCGCTGGCCCAGGACCAGGGCCTCGGGGCGATCGTCTGGAGCCCGCTCGGCTGGGGCCGCCTCACCGGCAAGATCCGCCGCGGCGCACCGCTGCCCGCCGACAGCCGCCTCCATCGCACCGCCGACTACGGCCCGCCCGTCAGCGACGAGCACCTCTACGGCGTGGTGGACGCCCTGGACGAGATCGCGCAGGAGACGGGCAGGGCCGTGCCGCAGATCGCTCTCAACTGGCTGCTCCAGCGGCCGACCGTGTCCTCGGTCATCATCGGCGCCCGCGATGAGCGGCAGCTGCGCCAGAACCTCGGTGCCGTCGGCTGGAGCCTCACTCCCCAGCAGATGGCGAAACTCGATGCGGCGAGCCATCGGCCGGCACCGTACCCCTACTTCCCCTACGAGCGTCAGGAAGGATTCGCCCGTCTGAACCCGCCGGTCTTCGCCGCGCCGCGCTGAGGAACCGTGGCCGGTCCGACGAGACGGCGGGCCTGCGCGACGGACAGCCGTTCCAGCTCGCCCACGATCACACCGTGGTACGCCTCTTGCCGGCACCAGCCCACTGCGCGGCCTGGACCGACCCCTCCTGGATGGCCCGCTGGGGGAGTTGCAGGCCGAGAGCGGTTTCCAGGGCGTGGAAGCACAGTTCGAACGCGTTGGTCACTTCGGGATGGTCCAGTTCGGCTCGGCGTATCGCCTGGTTGAGGAAGTCGAGTTGGCCCCGAGCCGGGAGAGCGCCGCACTGTCGGCCCGGGTGCCGGGTGGTGTCTCGTGGTACATCAGGAACACCCAGTCGCCGGCCTTCCCGAAGCAGAAGCTCCGCCAGGCGATGTCCCAGTCGTCGCGGCCGGTGCCGTCCATACCGCCCAGGTCCGACAGGCGTGTACCGGCCGTGGTCTGCTCCGGGCCGGCTCGATGGAGCAGGGCGATGTCCTCGGCGCTGACGCCCTCGCCGCGGAAGAAGAGGGGGTTGGTGTAGGGATCCTGCTCACGCCATGAGCCGGCGATCCAGGCCAGGCCTTCCAGTGGGTCACGCCCGCACGGTGGTGCCGGAGGCGTGCCGTCGACGCCGCCGCTGCGGAATCTGCTCCCCCATGCGGGATCGATCCGGTCGAGCATCGCGGCCTGCCCGGTCACGAGGTTGGTGACCGGGCCCTGGCCGGGGGAGTGGGCCGCGATGTGCTCGGCGAGGCGACGGACCGTGTCCTCGGCGACGAAGTACAGCACCTGGTCGAGACCCTGGGAGGCGAAGCTCTCCGTGCGGGGGCCGTGGTGGCCGCGCACGGTGCCGTCGTCGTCCAGGACGAGGAAGAGGCGGCCGTGATCGCCTGCGCGTCAGTATGCGACCGGGCACTGACACTCGACCGGACTGAGTGTCCTGGCCGAAATCCCCTCGCGTGAACGCCGGTGAGGGCGGAGACTCGTCCCATGGCGGACATGGGGTCGTTCCGGGAAGCGGTCACCGCATGGGCGGCCGGTGGCCCCGGCGACCCCGCGCGTGAGCTGGCCGCTCGGCTGTGTGTCCGCGCGGCCGTCCTGCTCGAAGGGCCGAGCGACGCCGCGGCGGTCGACGCGCTGGCCGCGCGCCGCGGCCGGAACCTGGCGGCCGAAGGCGTCTGCGTCCTGGCGATGGGCGGTGCGATGAGCGTCGGACGCTTCGCCCGTCTCCTCGGGCCAACCGGGCTGGGTCTCCGCCTCACGGGACTGTGCGACGAGCGGGAGCGTGGTCACTACGCGCGCGGCCTGGCGCGGGCCGGTGCGGCGGAGCAGGAGTTCTTCGTCTGCGCGGCGGATCTGGAGGACGAGCTCATCCGCGCGCTGGGCGTGACCCGCGTGACGGAGCTGGTCCGGGCGGAGGGTGATCTGCGCGCCCTGCAGACCTTCCTGCGCCAGCCCGCGCAGCAGGGTCGCACTCTGCAGCAGCAGTTGCGGCGCTTCCTCGGCACGAAGAAGGGGCGCAAGATCCACTACGGCCGCGTCCTCGTCGAGGCCCTCGACCCCGACCGCACACCCGCCCCCCTCGACGGCGTGCTCACCAGCCTGGTCTGAGCACCCTCCGGCACCTGACTACCGTGTCACTGGACAGACGTGACATCGTTGCCCACGGCTGTCCCCCGCCGGCGCGGACCGGTGATGACCGGGTACCTCTACCGCGAGGGGGACGGACAAGACCGTGGGGGGTGGACTCTGGTGACGAGGTGGCAGCGGCCGCAGCTGCCGGTACGGGGGCAGCGCCGGCCGGTGCCCGGTTCGCGCCGTCCGCAGCGAACGCAGGCGGTCTCCGAACTCCGGGCCCAGGGCCTGTACGGCCCCGAACTCCGCGAGGTCCTCCCCGCGTTCGCCGGCCTCGGCCTGGCCGTGCTGGTCCCCGTGTGCCTGCTCGTCTGGCTTCAGCGCACCTGTGGCGTCCTCGGACTCGCGCTCGGCGTCATCCTGCTGGCCTCGGGCGCCGTGGTGGCCCTGCGCGTGCGCCGGGCGGTCGTCCGCCGGCGCGGTGGCCGCTACACCGCGGCGGAGCTCGCCCGGCTGGATGAGCGCGGGTTGGCGGAGGCGGCGGCGCGCATCCTGCAGCGCGACGGCTGGCGCGTGGTCGACCTGACCCTGCAGCAAGGGAGGCGGCGCCTGCACGCCCGGGACCGCCGGGGGCGCCAACTGGACGTCGCGTTCCGCTCCGAGGCGACGGCCGGGGAAGGCCAGAACTGGCGCGCCGCCCTCGTCGAGAGGGGCCGCCCGGGCGCCGACCGCCCGATCCAGGTCATCGTCCACCCCGGGCGCTTCAGCCGCGCGGACATGCTGTGGGCCTCCCGCCAAGGCGACGTCCACCTCCTCAATGGCCGCCAACTGCGGCGCTGGGCGAGCGGCGCGTCCCTGGACGATCTGGGCCTGCCACGCTGACGCGGTACCAGGCCCGCCGGCCGGTGGGCACGCGCTGCGCGGCGGTCGGCGAGTGGCGGCCTTCAGGACACCCGGGCGCTGAACACAGCGTTGCGGCACAGCTGTTCCGCGCACCACCGGAAATGTCCGTCATTGTTGTCCCTGCCGTAGAGATCGTACGTGGTGAGGGCGTAGACGGCCTGGTAGACGGCAAGGGCGGCGGGCGCGTAGCCGAGCTCCTGTGCGAAGAGCCGGGTGAGTTCCGCAGCGTGCTCCGTGGCGTAGGGGCCGTACATGTCCCAGACGGCCGCCGTGACCGCAGCCTCGAAGGCCGGATCGCCGGCCGTGGTGTAGAAACCGAAGTCGAGCACGGCGACGGGTCGTCCGGCCGCGTCGGTGTGGATGTTGGGCGGGACGAGGTCGCCGTGGATCGCTGTGACCGGAGCGTCGGGAAGCGCCCCGAGCGCCCTCAGCGTGCGTGCGACTCCCGAGTCGAAGTCCGGCACCCGCACGGCCAGGGCAGCGCCGTGCCGGGCCACGGCGCGCGTGACCAGCGCCGCGAGCGCGTCCTGGAAGCGGTGGTGGCCCTGCCACAGCGGACGGTCGTCGCCCCGCACGGTCAGCCGGCGCATCGCGTCCGTGCCCGGAACCGAGGCGAGGGCGCGCAGAACGGCGAGCAGGGCGCTCTTGTGCTGGACGGGCAGCTGCCGCTCATGGTCCTCGTGCGCGGAGTCGCCCCGCATCGGGGCGCCGGGCAGTTCGCGCTCGTAGGTGATGACGACGCCCTGGTGCTCCTCGACTTCGAGGATCTCGGGGGTGGCCAACGGCAGTGGGCGCTGCGCGAGGTCCGCGTACACCTGGCGGGTGAGCGCGGTCGGCGGACGACCGGTCCACACCTTGGCGACCCGGCCGTGGCCCAGCCGGTAGACGATGCCCTCGACTCCGGAGCCGACGCGGTGCGCGTTCGGGTACCCGCGGGCGGCGAAGTACCCGGGCCACCGGCACGAGGTAGCGGACACGAAGGGGAAATTAGCGGCAGTGGTCCCCGTGGTCAAAGCATGTGCGCGGTGGTGTCCGGAGTGCTCGCGTGGAGGCCTCCGCGGCAGCTGTTACAAGACGGCGACATCACGCCGATGAACGCCTGCGTCCACAGTGACGTCACTTCTCATGCCTACATCAATCGGCATGTAGGGCTTGTTTGATGCAAAAGCTGTTCCAGTCATGGAAAGGGACATATCTGTGATGGTCTCGAAGCGGCGTTCCCTGCGCATAGCCGTCGTCGGTGCCCTCGGCGCCGCCTCCCTCGCCCTCGCCGGCACCGCGATGGCCGCCACCCCGGCCCCGCACACCGCGTCTCCCGTCGCCGTCGCGCACAAGACCCAGGCTCCCAAGGCCGGCATCACCGCCACGCCGTCGGTGTCCTCCGTCCGCGCCTGGCAGCTGTTCCGGGTCACCGGGAAGACGACCGGCCTCAAGGCGGGCAGCAAGGTGACCCTGCAGCAGAAGCAGCACGGCACGTGGGTCAGCCTGCCCGCGTCCGCGCCCGTCGCGCGCAACGGCTCCTACTCGCTGGGCGTCAAGCTCGGCCTGAAGGGCAAGAACGACCTGCGCGTCGTCAGCGGCAACACGGCCTCACCGGTCTTCAACGTGACGGTCCGCTGAGCCACGCCGCCATCGGCGCGGGAACGTCCCCGCCCGCGCCGGTGGCGGGCAGGACCGTTCGCCGAGCTGGACCCCGCCCCCATGGGCTGGCGCCACCGCCACTGGTACCTCGACGCCGAACACACCAAGGCCCTCTTCGACCGCAACGGCAACATCGGCCCGGACATCTGGTGGGACGGCCGCGTCGTCGGCAGCTGGGCCCAGCACGTGGACGGGCACATCAACCACCACCTCCCGGCCGATCCCGGCAGCGAGGCCCGTACCGCCGTCGAAGCCCAACTCCACCACACCCTCGGCTTCCTCGACGGCACCCCGCCACGCCCTGCTACCGCACCCCTCGAACGCCGCCTCACCGGCGCCGGCCGCCCGCTCACAGCGACGCGAGGTTGTCGGCCAGGTCGGTGAGACCGAGTGAGCCCTGGCTGAGCGCGTTCATGTGCCAGGTCCGCAGGTCGAATCCGGTGCCGAGGCGGCGGCGGGAGGCCTCACGGCCCCGCAGCCACGCGCGCTCTCCCAGCTTGTAGCCGATGGCCTGGCCGGGCCGCCCGAGGTACCGGTCGATCTCGCTGGTACGGCGGGCGGTGTCACTGCCGTGGTGGGCGGCCATGAACGCGGTGGCGAGCTGCGGCGTCCACCGTTCGCCGGGGTGGAAGCCGGAGCCGGCGGGGATGGCCAGTTCCAGGTGCATGCCGATGTCGATGATCACGCGGATGACACGGAGCATCTGCTTGTCGAGATAGCCCAGGCGGCGGGCGGGGTCGGTGAAGAAGCCCAGTTCGTCCATCAGACGCTCGGCGTACAGGGCCCACCCCTCCTTGTCGGCGCTGACCGCGCCCAGGGTGATCTGGTAGGGGCTGAGGCGGTCCGCGGCGGCGGTCCACCGGGCGGTCTGCAGGTGGTGCCCGGGCACGCCCTCGTGGTACCAGGTGCTGACGAGTTGCCACGTGGGGAAGGTGTGCCGGCCCAGAGTGGGCAGGTAGGCGCGGCCGGGGCGGCTGAAGTCCAGGCTGGGACCGTTGTAGTACGGAGCGCCGGCACTGCCTGTGGGCGCGATCCTCGTCTCCACCCGACGCAGGGGCCCGGAGATGTCGAAGTGGACGCCGTCGAGGGCGTCGATCGCCTCGTCCGTGATCTGCTGGAGCCAGGCGCGGATGTTCTCCTCGCCCGCGACGGAGTGCCCGTGCAGGTTCAGGTGGTCCATGGTCTCCCGGACACCTGCGCCCGGAAGGACCCGGCCGGCCTCGGTCTGCATCTCGGCGACCGTCCGGTGGAACTCCTCCCAGGCCCAGGCGTACGCCTCGGCCGGGTCCACATCGGCGCCGTTGGCCCAGCGGGCCGAGCGCAGGTAGCGCTCACGGCCGACGGCGTCCGGGGTGCCGTCCGCGGCGGGCAGATAGGTGTCGCGCAGCCAGTCGCGGAAGCCGGCCACCGCGGTCGTCGCCCGGTCGGCGGCGGCGTCCAGATCGGGCCTGAGCCGGTCCGGCCCACCGGCCACGAACATGGCGAACCAGCTCGCGCCGCCGGCATCCTGCCCGGTCCAGGCGACGAGCTGCCCGATGACGGCCCGGGCCTGGCGGGGCGCGCAGAGCAGCCCACGGGAGATCCCCTCGGTGAGGGTCGCCCGATAGCCGTCCAGCGCGCCGGGCAGGTTGCGCAGCCGCCCGGCCACCGCCGCCCAGTCCTCATCCGTGTCGGTGGACATCAGCGTGAAGATGCTCCGCACCCGGTGCAGCGGCGAGTTGCCGTTGCTCAGGGTGCGGAAGTGGTCACCCGCCTCGTGCAGGGCGAGCTCCGCGGTCAGCCGCTCCCGCAGCAGCCGGGCGCAGTTCCGCTCGACGTCCTCGAACACCACACCGTCCTTCTCCGCGGTCCGCTCGGTGGCGTCGAGCGCGGAGAGGGTTCGCCGGGCCAGTTCGGCGAGCGCCTCGAAGCCTTGCGGGGACAGATCCGGCTGCCGGTCGTCCTCGGGACGCAGCCCGAGCCGGGTCGAGGCCATGGGGTCGAGGGCGGTGACCTGCGCGACGTAGTCGTCGGCGATCCGGCGCGGAGTGCTCAGCTTCTCGGACATGGCGCTCATGCTGACGTACCGTCGCCGACGGCGTCAGCCACGCGCCGTCGGCTTTCGGCCGGTCGGCGTCACCCCGGGAAGGCGATGCGGGCGCCGGCGCGCCGTCGACCGGCCCGCGGCGACCGACGCCCCTCCCGTGTGACGACGGACCCTAGGGAGCAAAGGGGGTGTCGGCGGTGTACTCGTCCGCGTGTTCGCCGGTGACCAGGAAGACCATGCGCCGGGCGACCGACACGGCGTGGTCCGCGAAGCGCTCGTAGTAGCGGCCGACCAGCGTGACGTCGACGGCGGTTTCCACGCCGTGCTGCCACCGGCCGTCCATCAGGTGCCGGAAGATCATGCGGTGCAGCTCGTCCATGCGGTCGTCGTCCTGCTCCAGTTGCAGCGCCGCCTCGACGTCCCTGGTGACGAGCACCTCGACGGCCTGCGCCATCAGGCGCTGGGCGAGCTGGCCCATCTCCAGGACCGTCCGGTGCAGATCGCCCGGTACCGCGTGCCCGGGATACCGCAGCCGGGCCAGCTGGGCCACGTGCCGGGCCAGGTCACCGCACCGCTCCAGGTCCGCACTCATCCGCAGGGAGGTCACCACGGTGCGCAGGTCGGTGGCGACGGGCTGCTGCCGGGCCAGCAGGGCGATCGCCCGTTCCTCCAGATCCCTCTGCAGGTCGTCGACCTGCACATCGGCCGAGATGACGCCCTCGGCGACCTGCAGGTCGGCGTCGAGCAGCGCGGTGGTGGCACGGCCGATCGCGGAGCCCACCAGCCGGGCCATCTCCACCAGCCCGTCACTGAGCGACGCCAGTTCTTCGTGGTACGCCTCTCGCATCGCGTTCCCTCCGCAGGACGGGGCACCTCAGCGAGGCACCGGTCCGGTGCCGTGAGCGAACCCACCGACATGGAAGCCCGGCCCGTGCCGATGGGCCCGATGGGGGCTGGGCGTGCGGCACAGCGCGATGAGCGCGGCGTCGTCGTCGAGGCGTCCCTCGACGTGATCGAGCAGATCGCGGCGGATGTGGTGCACCAGCTTCTCGGGGCTGCTCCCGGCCCACTGGGCGGCCCGCTCCGGGAGCGGATAGAAGGCGCCGTCGGCGTCCCGGGCCTCGATGACGCCGTCGGTGTAGAGCAGGAGGGTGTCGCCGGGCTCGAACGAGAACACGTCGACGGTGTAGTCCCCGGGTGACGTCCCGTGGATCCCGAGCGGAGGCGCCGGGTGCACGGGAACGGTCACAGCGCTCCCGGGACTGAGCAGCAGGGGCGGGGGGTGTCCACAGCTGAGTATCCGGGTGACGTGGCCCTCGTCGGAGATCTCCACCAGCATCACCGTGGCGAACCGCTCGCCCAGTTCCTCGTCCGGCTCCAGCTCGGGCAGGTTGCGGGCCACACTGCGCTCCAGGGCGGCGGCCAGCGTCGGCAGCGAGGTGTGGTGGTGGGCGGCTTCGCGGAAGGCTCCGATGAGGAGCGCGGCCTCACCGATGGCGGACAGGCCCTTGCCGCGCACATCGCCGATCATCACCCGTACGCCCCTGTCGGTGGGCGTCGCGGCGTACAGGTCACCGCCGATCTGCGCCTCCGCCTCGGCGGCCAAGTACAGACAGGCGATCCTCATCGAGCCGATCTGCTCCGGCAACGGCCACAGCAGAACATGCTGCGCGGCCTCGGCGACCATGCGCACCTGCGCCAGCTGGCGCGTGCGCCGCTCACGCACCACGCAGTAGAACACGGTCAGAGCCGACAGCACGGCCAGCGCGAGGAGCTGCACCAGCACATTGCGCGAGAACAGCACGCCGAAGTGCCAGCCGATGTAGGCCTGCGCCCCCACGGTCAGGAAACCGATCAGCCCGGTCAGCCAGGGACCGGCGAACGACGCCGTGATCGCGGGGGCGATGACCAGCAGCGGCCCGAGATGGATGTCGGCCGGGACCAGCTGGTCCGCCACCGTGATGACGAGGATGAGCACGAGGGGGATCAGCAGCAGCGCATGACTCGACTGCCCTGGCTGTCGCATACCGGCAGCAACGTCTCGCCGGACATCCACGTCTTCCACACTGCACCATCGCGGCACCGCTGACGAGCGGACACTCAGCGCCGGGTGACGTGCTGGGGGAGGCCGTTGCGTGAGTCCGGCGAGGCCGTCCGCGGGAGGAGTCCGGCGGCTGCGAGGGCGATGCGCCGGCACGGGCCGGAACTCGGTCCGGAAGAAGTGTTATCGGGGGCGCATCGAGCGGTCTCCCAGGTATCGGACACAATCGTTCGGCCTCAAGGATGGGAAGCACTTTTATGAGCACGCAGGACGCGGTGGAGACGGCGGTACTGGTCACAGCCGCCCGAGAGGGCGATACGCAGGCTCAGGACGCTCTGGTCAACGCGTACCTCCCGCTGGTCTACAACATCGTCGGCCGGGCTCTGAACGGCTCGGTGGATGTCGACGACGTAGTGCAGGAGACCATGCTGCGTGCCCTGGACGGGCTGGACGGACTGCGGACACCCGAGCGCTTCCGGTCCTGGCTGGTGGCGATCGCGATGAACCAGGTCCGGGCGCACTGGGAGCATCGGCGCTCCGCCCCGGGTACCGTGGAGGAGGCCGAGGACCTGGCCGATCCCGGTGCTGACTTCGTCGACCTGACCGTGGTGCAGCTCCAGCTCGCAGGGCAACGCCAGGAGACGGCCCGGGCGACGCGCTGGCTGGAGCCCGACGACCGGGGACTGCTGTCACTGTGGTGGCTGGAGTGCGCGGGCGAACTCACCCGGCCCGAGGTCGCCGCGGCGCTGGACCTGTCGCCACAGCACACAGCGGTCCGGGTGCAGCGGATGAAGGCGCAGCTTGAGGCGGCCCGCGTGGTGGTACGAGCGCTCGACGCACGGCCGCTGTGCGAGGAGCTCCGGACCGTGCTGGCCCCCTGGGACGGCCGGCCGTCGGCGCTGTGGCGCAAACGAATAGCCCGGCACGCGCGCGGCTGCTCCCGCTGCAGTGGGCTGTGGAGCGGACTGATGCCCGCGGAAGGACTGCTGGCCGGCCTGGCGCTGGTCGCGGTGTCGTCCACGCTCCTGGCCAGGGAGTTCTCCGCTTCCGGGACGCTCGTTCCGGCTGGTTCCGCCGCACCGCTCGACGGCTTCGGCGACGGCACCCGGGCACGCCCCGGCACCGGGCGACGCGGTGGACGGGACACGGCCGCCGGCTCGCGCAGCCGGTCGCGGCGCCGTCGGCGCATGCGGCGCCGCGCCGTCGGCGGCGCCGTCGTCGCGGCCTGCGTCGTGGGGGGCGGCCTGTGGTACTTCGGTACGGGCTCCGGTCCTGGCCCCGACCGCACGAACGCCGAGCAAAGGGCAGCCGTACCCGTCCCGGACCTCTCCACGCGCACGGCCGACGACACGTCTCCTTCGGCCTCGCCCTCCCCGTCTCCCTCCGCGGCGAAGAAGACGAAGCCGAGCCCTGCCAAGACCAAGAGCCCCGCCAGGAAGAGCACTCCCACGGCCCGGCAGTCCACCCGACCGGCTCCGGCCCCGGCGAGGACGACGCCGGGTCCCGCCCAGCCCACCGACACGGTCGACCAGGTGGTCGCCCTGGTGAACAAGGAGCGGGCAGCCGCCGGCTGTGGCCCGGTCGCTGAGGATCCGCAACTGCAGAAGGCCGCCCAGGGCCAGTCCGACGACATGGCCGCCCGCCACTTCTTCGACCACACCAACCCGGACGGCGCCGACCCCGGACAGCGCATCACCGCCGCCGGCTACCGGTGGTCCACCTACGGCGAGAACATCGCCCAGGGACAGCAGACCGCCGCAGCGGTCATGGAGTCCTGGATGAACAGCCCGGGTCACCGAGCGAACATCCTCAACTGCTCCTTCAAGGACATCGGCGTGGGCGTGCACAAGGGCACGGGCGGCCCCTGGTGGACGCAGGACTTCGGCGCCAGGCTGTGAGAAGCCCCGGCCGCAGCCTCTCGGAAAGGCCCGTGGGGCCCCGTCCTCGGTTCGGGATCCTTCGGTCACGATCCTGCGGCGGAGGGATCACGAGCCGACTCCTGACGGTGGCCCGGCGCCGGGACGCGTCGTTGATCCGGCATGAGCGCTGCGATGGAGGACGGAGACGGTACGGCCTTCGCCCAGCCGGCCGACGCCTCGCGTCCGGACGACAGGGGAGGGGAGTGCCGCTGGTGCCGGGCTCTGTTCGGGCACGGCGATCAGCGGCGCCCGTCGGCCCGTCCTGGCCACGACCTCGCCGGTCTGCTGCTTCAGCTGCGCAGGGTCATACTGCCGGTCGCCGTGCTCACCGTCGTGGCTGCGGTCCTGGCGGAGATGCTCGGTTGAACGCGGCGGACCGGCGGCCCACCGCGCGTGCGAACAGCAGCACGCCCCGCTCCCGATGCTGCCGGGGCGGGGCGCTGGTGAACAGGTCGGTCACCGAACGGCGATCACGTTCGTGGCCTTGTGGCCGACGACGTCGAAGACCACGCGCTGACCTTCGCGGGTCGTTTGCGTCTCCATGCCGGAGAACGGGCGCCTCTCGCCGTCCTCGTCGGTGATGACGCCCACGCCGTCCGCCCTGTTGTACACGACGATTGTTCCGAGAGGCATCGTCTGTTCCTCCGTGGGTTGGCGGCTGCTGATCTCCCCCGGTGAGCAGAGCATCACCCGACGTGAGCGGAGAAGGAAAGAGTCCCTCGGCGCGTCGGCCAGTGTTTGACCGGATGTCAGCCGCCCGAACGGCGGGGACTCCCCGGAACCGCTAGCCCCCGGGCCGGATGCGTCCGCGCCAGGCTCCGGACTCTTCTCCGCGCTGTTCGATGTACTGCTTGAAGCGCTTCATGTCGCCCTTGACGCGCCGGTCGAGGGTTCCGAGCATGTCCGCGACCTTCTCCGCGGCCCCGCTGGGTTCGACATCCATGACGAGTTCCACCCGGGTGTGCGTGTCGTCCACGCGCTCGAAGCGGACGGAGCCCTTCTGGGTCGCGTCGCCTGTGGTGGTGCGCCATGTGATGCGTTCGTCGGGGAGCTGGTCGACGATCTCGGTGTCGAACTCCCGCCGTACTCCAGCGATCTTGGTGGTCCAGTGGTTGTGACGGTCGTCCAGTTGCCTGACCTCCTCCACGCCTTCCATGAAGTCCGGGAACTTCTCGAATTGCGTCCACTGGTTGTAGGCGGTGTGCACCGGCACGTCGACTTCCACCGTTTCCCTGACCGTACTCATCAGCGTTGCCTCCGTTGCGTCGGTTTGCTGCTGGAGCCGAGTACCCAGGGAACTCCGACCACCACCCACCGGCCTCAGGCTCGCGCCGTCCCGGCCACCGTCCGCACCCGTGCCGTCACAGGCTCCGGCGGTGATGCCGATGAGGCCGTCGACCGCCGACGCCGCCGTGGAACCGCTGCCCACGCGTATCGGCGCCGAAGCCGGACACGTGGTCCGAGCCCGCGGTCGCCGTCTCAGCCCTGTCGGCCGCAGTCGTAGAGGGCGAAGCTGCCCCTGGTGCGCCACCCGTAGGCCTTGGGGCGGAGGCGGGTGCAGTGGGACTTCACCCAGGTTGTGGCGGGAGTCGCGGGCCGCCGCGGAGTGAGCAGCGCGTAGCGCAGTTGGTGACTGGTGACGAGGTCGCCGAGCTGCTCGGCGGTGGGAAAGGGGGTCTTGCCGGTGAAGCCGCCCATCACGAGCGTGGGCTGGGACTCGGCGCGCAGCAGGCGCTCCGCGGGATAGGCGGCCTGGGTCGCCAGCAGGTACTTCTCGCCGTGGCGGTGCGCGATGAGGTAGTCGAGCAGGGCGGTGTCGCGGCGGCTGGGCTGGTCGAGGCCCACCCGGCGGAGGGCGGACGGGTGGTCGAGGGCCTCGCGGTAGACCTTGCCGACCGGACCAGCCGTCGGAGAGGTGGAGGCGCCCGCGTAGAGCGGATCGAGGCAGGAGGCGGCCCAGCCGAGCGGGACCAGCAGGGTGGCCGCGACGCCGGCGGCCAGAGAGCCCTGCACCAGCCCGCCGGACGCGCGCGGCCCGCGGAACCACAGGCCCAGCGCGCCGCCCACCGCGAGGATCACGGCGAGCGCCAGCAGCCAGGAGACGAATCCGGTCGCCCAGTCGAGCATCAGCGCCCAGGCCACCGTCAGCACGATGGCCGCCGGTAGCGCCACGCGCCGAGGACCGCCCGCCTCGTGCTCGGACCGGAAGAGGGCGAGCCCCCCGCCGGCCAGCGCGGCGAGTGCCGGGGCGATGACGGCGGTGTAGTAGGGGTGGTTGCCGTTGGAGACGCTGAACACCACGGCGTGTACGGCCAGCCACCCGCCCCAGAGGAGAAATCCGGTGCGCAGGAGGTCGGTTCGAGGTTCGCGGGCGCGCCAGACGAGGCCCAGTACGGCGGCGAGCACGGCGAGCGGCAGGAACCAGGCGATCTGCGGGCCGACCGTGTGGTTGACCAGCATTCCCCAGCCGGTGTTTCCGTCGGTCCGGCTGGCGGCCGTGCCCGCGACGGCACCGAACGCGGTCGGGTCGTCGCTGAAGCGGCTCATGCCGTTGTAGCCGAAGACCAGGCTGAACGGATTGTTGTTGGACGTGCCGTCGACGTAGGGGCGGTTCGCGGCGGGCGTCAGCCAGGCGAGCAGCACCCACGAGCAGGAGACGGCCAGAGCGACCACGCCGCCCAGCAGACAGCGCAGGGCTCGTTTCAACGGGGTGCCGGGCGCGGCGATTTGGTGCACGACGGCGAAGACCGGCAGCACCAGCCACGCCTGCAGCATCTTCGCCTGGAAGGCGAGGCCGACCCAGACACCACAGGTGACCAGCGGGAGCAGCCGCTCGGTCCGCACCGCTTTCTGCAGGGCTCCCGCGGCTGCCACCAGCAGCAGGGTCAGTGCGGTGTCCGGAATGGTGGCCCGGTTGAGTACGACGGTGACCGGCGTGACGGTGAGCGTCAGCGCGGCGATCAGCGCGGCGAACGGCCCGGCCCAGGCCCGTACGATCCGGTGGAGCAGCCAGACCGTCAGCACGCCCTCGACGACCTGCGGCAACGCGGCCGCCCAGGTGTGCGGCCCGAAGAGCCAGACGGAGGCGGCCTCGGGCCAGAAGGCGCCGGGCAGCTTGTCGAGGGTGATCGAACCGCCGGGGTCGAGACCGCCGAAGAGGAAGGCGCGCCCACTGGTGGCCATCGACCGTATCGCCGCGCTGTAGTAGGGATGGATCGCGGCGTGCCCCATGCCCCAGGCGTACAGCAACGTGGCGACGGCCAGGACCGCGGCGAGCGCCGGGCGCTCCCAGCGCAACGGGGTCTCCGGCCGGCCGTCGTGGCGGTGCGATGCCCGGCGGCCGGGGTGGCCGAGGGGCTGGGCGGTGGGAGTGGTGGCCATGGGGTGGGTCCTCGGATCGGTGGTCAGGCGGTGCGGCGGGTCACGCGGCGGGCGGCTCGGAGATCGCAGGCGTGGTCGGGGGAGTCCGGCGGTACACCGCCCGGAAGTCCGTGGCCGGTCGGGCCGTCGGCGGCGGAGCGGCTGGGGAGGAAGCGGTGGCGGCTCCGGTCGTCGAGGTGCAGGGACAGGCCGCGGTGCTCGTCGGCCGCGGTCGGCGACGCCGCCCGCCGGCGTGGGTGACGCCGACGTCGCCGGGGGCGTCGAGCATGTAGACGGTGCGCCTGTTGCCACGGTTGCAGCACGGAGGTCTGCTGCCGGCGCGCGGCGCCCTGTGCCCGAGCCCACCCGGCGGTTGCGTCATGCCGTGGACGGACGTCACAGCGGCGACGTGGGCCCCGATCGGCGACACCGACGCACGGCCCGCACGGCAGCGGAAGTCCCGGTGCCCGGGCCGGTCACGGCGAGGGCGGCCACCTGCGGCAGCGGCACGGCGAGCGGGGTGCCCGGCGGGCCCGCCCCCGCGGAGCCGCGGCATATCGGTGGGGCGGGGGGTGCGGTGTCGGCGCGGCGCCCGGGAAGCGGTGGGCAGGGCAGGGGGTCCTTTCTCAACCGGCGACGAGCGCTCGAATGTTCGACAGTCGCCCACTTTAGCCGGAAGGGAGGGCCCCCAGCCGGGGGCCCGTTCGTGGAGCGTCCGGTCAGCGGACGAAGGAGATCTCCGGGTAGCTCTTGGCGGGTCCGTCCAGCAGAGTGCTGTGCTTGCCGCGCAGCTCCTGGTCGAAGAAGGCGGCGAGGTAGACACGCTGGATCTTGATCGCCCGGTCGGGATCGATCGTGCCGAACTGCTGCTTCAGCTGGTCGGGGGAGAGCCCGAGCAGGCCGGCCTCCTGCGGCACCATCGCCTCGTTGTCGCTGAACGACCGGTGCCGTGAGCCGTGCAGCTGGATGTCGACCCGGTACCCCTTGAGATGGGGCCACAGTTCGCGCCACGACGAGTCGTTGTTCCGGTTGTGGGTGCCGGAACTGAAGAACATGAAGGGGCGGTTCAGGTCCTTGCCGGGCGCCGAGCCGAAGAGCTGGCCGTCCAGGTTGGCGCCGGCGTCGATGCGGTGGTCGAGCTGCATGGCGGTGTCGACCGCCGCGCCGCCCAGCGACCAGCCGAACATCCCGATGCGGGACGTGTCCACGGCGTGCGACAGACCGGAGGGGAGCTTGGCGTGATCGACGTCCGGGTTGCCGCCCTTGGCGATGGTGCCGAGCTGGTTGATGACGAAACGGATGTCGGCGGCGCGCACGTTGAGCGTGTCGGACGAATGGGTGCCGGCCGGCATGCGGTTGACCTCAAGCCGTCCGCCCGGGAACTCGACCTCATTGGCGTCGTGGGTGTGATCGACGGTGACGACGAGGTAGCCGCGGCTGGCGAGGTCCTGGGCGAGGGCCGTGCCCATCGCGCGGTCCGAGTGCAGACCGGTCGAGTACAGCAGCACGGGCAGCTTGCCGAGCTGGGTGTCGACCGGGGCGAGGGCGTGTCCGCCGGTCTGCGGCAGCGTGACCTGCCGCGGGGACAGGCCGCGCGAGGCGAGGAAGTGGTTACCCGAGAGCGACGGCATCCACGGTGTCTGAGGGTGCCCGGACGTGGAGGCGGCCGGATACCAGTACGTCACCATCACCTCGCGTGCCCTGTTGCCGGACACGTACGGGTCGGTGCGGGACTTGTCGACGAGGTGCTGGCTGAACGTGCCGACTCCGTAGCGACCGCTCGGCGCGGGAAGCGTCAGCTGGAGAGCGGGGCTGCGCCCGAGGCTGGGCCCGAGGGCCGGGTGGACGGCCTTCTGTGGCGGGACGCTGTCGTTCTCGGGTGCCCACGGCGCGGCCTGATCGGGTGCGGACGCGGTGGCCGTGGGCGTGTGGGGTGCCTTCTCGGCGGCGGTCGCCGGCGTCATTCCGGCACTTACCGCGACAGCCAGAGCGCCTGCGGTACCGACCGCACGGGCTATGAGTCTGCGGCGGTGGCGCGGACGGCGGTGTGGCATGGAACTCCCCTGGTCGGTCCTAGGGCGTTGGGCCCGTGATGGTCTGCGGCACACCGTACCGCTGCTCCCACCGCCCGACCGACGGCTCACTCGCGGCGCCCTCCCGGACCCGCGCACCACCTGGGCGGCGTCACCACGCCCCCACGATCCGCCACGAGTCGCGCCTCGACATGCTAGGAGTGTTCAGCACGGGATCGACCGGCCTACGCGCCACCCTTGACCGGCGAAACCGGCCCGCTCCATTCCGATAACATGATCGAACCCACGAACGATCGCCCTGAAATCTGACACATCGGCTGAAAAATTGATATCCAAAGCGTCGCGGGAATCCTCGCGAAAAAACAACAGAATGGACTTCGCCGCGTGGCGTCGGCCACGGGCGATCCTGTGGGCCGCGGTGGGTGTGGCAGCCCTCGGGTTCCTCATCGCGCTGGAGATCGCCGCGCGTGGTTACGGTCAGCCGGGGCCGCTCACCGAACAGGCACGAGAGGTGGTCTTCGCGCCGAAATCGGGGCCGCTGCTGTACGCCGGCATGGCGTTGATGATGGTGGTGCTCACCTGGCGGCAACGGTTCATCGCGGCCGGTGTCGCGATCGGCGTCGACGTCGTCTTCGTGCTGGTGCGGTGGGTGCTCGGCGTCAAGGCGACCGAGGGCCACCCCTTCGGCAACGGCGCGCTGTGGGTCATGCTGGGCTGCGCGGTCATCGCCCTCACCCGCCGCACCGGCGCCGAACGCACCCTGCTGCTGAAGGGCGTCGGGCTGGGCCTGCTGCTGGTGACCGGCCGGAAGACGGGCGACACCTGGCTGCTCATCACGTCCAGGACCCGCCCGTCGGTGCTCGACCAGTACGTGGCCACGGCCGATCACGCACTGGGCAACCCGTCATGGGTGGTGGGCCGGATCGTCGGGGCCACCGGCCCGATCGGCGCCCATCTTCTCGACTACATCTACGCGCAGCTCGCGGTGGCGGCGGTCGTCGTCGCGCTGTACCAGCTGCGCAATGTGGCGGTCGAGCGCCGCTTCCCGGGCCATCATCTGGTGCGCACCTTCCTGGTGATCGGGCTCGTCGGGCCGAGCATCTACATGGTCTTCCCGGTGGTGGGTCCCGTCTTCGCCTACGGCCCGGGCGCCTTCGGCACCGGCGGCCTGCACTGGGCGGTGGCGGACCTGTGGCCCCACACGCCGCCGGCGGTCAACAACCCGCACCCGATCGCGTACGACGGGATCACTCCCCGCAACTGCATGCCGAGCCTGCATACGGCGTGGGCCACCACGATCTTCATCCACTCCCGCAAGGGTCCGCGGATTCTGCGGTTCGCGGGCACGTTCTGGCTGATCGCCACGCTCACCGCCACGCTGGGATTCGGCTACCACTACGGCGTGGACCTCGTCGCAGGCCTGGTATTCGCCGTCACGATCGAGGCGGCGCTGCGTTCGCTCGACCGCGGCTGGGACCGGTCCGGAATCCAGATGGTCCTCCACGGCGCGGTGGTCTTTGCCGCGCTCTTGCTGTCGTACCGCTTTCTTCCGGTGGAGATGGCCAGGTATCCGTGGGCGTTCGGGCCACTTCTCCTGCTGGCGATGGCCTCAGTGGTCTACGGGTACCTGCGGACCACCAAACGGTGGGAAATGACGGCCGCGACAGCTCAGCTACCGGAGCCGCAACCGGCACTGGCCTGAGGGGCGGGACCTACCAGATCAGGCACCAGTAGCCGTCGTAGTCACCGATGCCGATGCGGATGCCCCGCGGGACCAGACCGGGGTCGGGCCGGCCCGCGGCGGCCAGCGAGCACGCGGGGTCCCCGACCGCCCCGGCGGCGGCCATGCGGTGAGCGGCGGCGACCGCTGCGGGGGAGGTGTACCACGTCGTGGCCGGCGCGCCACTGCCACTGGCCGTCGGCGTGGGGACGGGGGACGGCGCGGAGGCCGAGGGCCTCGTGGGCGTCGGCGTCGGGGGTGTCGTGGTCCGCGAGGTCGGTGCCGGAGGCGGGAGTGCCGTGGACCGGGCGGGTTCCGGGGTCGCCTGCGGTGTCCGGGCGGCCGGCGTCGGCGCGGCTGACGGGGGAGGCGACGTCAGGCGGTGCGTCGGCTCGTTGGTCGGTGCCCCCGGGGGCCGGCTCGTCGCCGTCGGTGCAGTGGGCGTCGGTGTCGGTGCAGTGGGCGTCGGTGTCGGTCTGGGTGCGGCCGTGCCGGTGTGTGTCGACCCTGCGGTGCCGGACGTTTCCGGGGCAGGGGAGGGGGACCGCGGCGGGTTCGGCGTCGGCAGCGACAGGTTCCCGGAGGCCGACGGGTGGGGCCTGGGCGTCCCGCCGTTCGGCATCGCCAGCCATACGCCGAGGCCGCCGAGTACGAGCACAGCAGCACCGGCCGCGATCCACGGGGCCCTCCTGGAAGGGCGCCGGTGACGGCCCATGTCTCCCACTGTCAGCCAGCCCGTCGGCGACTTCAACCGGGGGCGGACCCCGCGCCTCGGCCGCTTCAGGCGCGTCCCGTCGTCCCGGCCCGGGGTTGCCCGGTCGCCGGTGCCCGGAGGCCGGTCATCCGGGGAAAGGAGCGGGCTGCCAGCAGGAAGCCGAGGGTCGTCAGCACGAACGGCCAGGTGAGCGGGCGGCCGCCGGACGGGGCCAGCAGATGGGCGAGGGCCGGGGTGAGGGCGGAGGCGGTCGCGGCGCCCAGCAGCGCGTACGACAGGGTCGCCGGGGTGGCGGGCAGCAACACCCCGCACAGCGCCAGCGCGACGAGCACCGCGTTGTAGCCCATCGTGCCGTCGGCGATCCGTGCGGCCGGCGCTCCGAGTGCCCAGGCCGTCAGAATGCCTGCCGCACTGCCGGCACAGGCCACCCACCCCGCCACCCGGCTCGCCAGGAAGAGGCCGGCAAGCAGCAGGGCCCCCGCGTACCACTGATCCAGGAAGAAGACCTGCGCCAGGTTGCGGAAGAACGCCGCCCCCACGTCGTTCAGGCGCAGCACAGTGGGTCCGGAGGCAGCGTGGGGCAGCGCCGCGACGCTCCCGCCATGCGGCCGGATCCGCCGGAACGCGGGCGCGGCAACGGTGACCGCGCCCGCCAGCAGGCAGTAGGGCAGGGTCAGCGTCGGCAGCGCCCACACGTGCAGCAGGCGGTCCACGGCCGCTGCTATGACGGTGACCACGAGGCAGGCCGCGGCGGCGAGCAGCACCGTGGACAGGCTGCCCGCCTCGAAGAACACGGCGAAGCAGAGCGCGGTCAGACAGGAGTTGAAGCCTTCCAGCCCCGTCCGCACCCGGTCGCGGGCCACGCCCAGCAGCTGTGCGGCGCCGGTGCCCAGGGCGGCGCCGCCCACACCGTAGGCGCCGTACCGCCAGTCCGCCGTGCACAGCGCGAGGCCGAAGACAGCGCCCGCCCAAGCGCTGTCCAGGAACACGACCTGGGCCACGCCGCGCAGCACGAACGCGCCGACCGCCGGCACGTTCACCCGCACCTTGCGCCACATACCCAACCCCCAGTCACTTTTCCGCTTTGCGGCACTGCGTTTCCGCTGTGCGACATTATTGGCTAGGCGGGCCGGCACGGGAGCAGCCGCCCCCGCTCGGGCGGGCGTGCGGTCGGTGAAGAGGGCGAGGACCGCCGCGATACAGGACAATCCAGGTACACCCCGGGAGGCGTGATGAGCCAGCAGCCGGTTTTGCTCCCCTATGGCGACCCCGCCTTCGTGGCGGACCCCTTCCCGCTCTACCGGCGGCTGCGCGAGGACGGCCCGGTCCGGCGTGCGATCATCGCGGGCGGCCTGGAAGCCTGGCTGGTCACACGCTACGAGGACGGGCTCGCCGCGCTGTCCGACCCGAGGCTGAGCAGCGATGTCCGTGACGCCTCGGACCCCCGCCTCATCGAGCAGCTGCCCGCCTTCGAGCGTGAGTCGATGATGAGCAACATGCTGCGTTCCGACCCGCCCGACCACACCCGGCTGCGCCGCATCGTGTCGAAGGCGTTCACCGCACACCGGGTCGCCGGCCTGCGGCCCCGCATCCAGGAGATCACCGACCGGCTGCTCGACGCGGTGGTCCCGGCCGGCCGGGCCGAACTCGTGGCGGACTTCGCGCTGCCGCTGCCGGTCACCGTCATCGGCGAACTGCTCGGCGTGCCGGTGGACGACCGGCACGACTTCCAGCGATGGACCGACGCCATGCTCGTGCGCGGGGAGACGATGCCCGATGCGGGTGTCGTCAACGAGGCGTGGCAGCGGATGCGCGCGTACGTGACGAAGCACCTCGAAGCCAAGCGGGCCCGGCCGGGGGACGACCTCCTCAGCGCGCTGATCAGCGCCCACGACGAGGAACAACGGCTGAACGACGACGAGCTGATCGCCATGACCTTCCTGCTGCTGGTGGCCGGGTACGTCACGACGGTCAACCTCATCGGCGGCGGCCTCGCCGCGCTCCTCGCCCACCCCGACCAGCTGACCCTGCTGCGGGACCGTCCGGAACTGCTGCCCGAGGCGATCGAGGAGTTCCTCCGCTACGACGGCCCGGTCAGCCCGGGCATCGCCCGGTTCGCGCGCGAAGACGTCGAGATCGCGGGTGTGACCGTCCCGCGCGGCGCGACCGTGCTGGTCGCGTCCGCGATCGCCGACCGCGATCCGGCGCGGTTCCCCGACCCCGACAGGCTGGACATCACCCGGCATGACAACGGCCACCTGGCCTTCGGGCACGGCATCCACTACTGCCTGGGTGCGCCACTGGCCCGCCTGGAGGGCCAGATCGCCGTCGGGACGGCACTGCGCCGCCTTGCGGACCTGGCTCTGGCCGTGCCGCCCGCCGAGCTGAGCTGGCGGCCCGGCGGCCTTCGCGGCCCGGTGCGGCTTCCGGTCACGTTCACCCCCGGCGGCCGGGCAGGCTGAACCGGGGCCCCTGTCGGCGCTCGCGCGGGGCGCAGGCGGTTCATGGACCTCGGCCCCCGGCCACGCCTGCGCATCGGCGCTCCGGGCGGTGAGCCGAAGGCGACGGACGACTGAGCGGCCCGGGGGTCAGTGCAGGCTCGCGCCCTGTGAGCGGAGTTCTCGCCGGACGGCGCTCACCGGGATGTCCCGGGGCTGTCGGCCCTGCGTTGCCGCCAGGGCCGCGCAGACGCCGGCCGCTTGTCCGGTGGCCATGGAGATCGGCATCACGCGGTAGGAGGAGTGCGCCACATGGTCACCGGAGATGCAGCGGCCCGCGACCAGCACCCGGTCCAGGCCGCGGGGGAAGAGACAGCGCAGGGGGATGTCGTAGGACTCACCGCGCGGCAGCCGCTTGAGCGTGGTACCGCGGCCGCTCGGGTTGTGGATGTCCACCGGGTAGGCGCCGCGCGCGATGGCGTCGTCGAACTTGCGGGCCGTGAGCACGTCTTCGCCCGTCAGCTGGTATTCGCCCACGATCCGGCGCGTCTCACGGACGCCGACCTGGACACCGCTCTGGACGACGTAGGAGTCGGCGAAGCCCGGCACCCGGTCGCGCAGGAAACGGGCGATCTGCGCCATCTGCCGGTGCGCGGTGAACTCCGCGCGCGTCAGGTCCCAGACGCTCGTGCCGAGCACTTCGGTGACCCGGGTGGAGTTGACCGCCACCTCACCGGTGTTCGGGGTGGCGAAGAAGAGGATGTCCTCGCGATGCAGGTCCAGTTCTCCCGCGTCGGTGGCGGTGCGGACCAGGTCCCACAGCCCGTGCACGCCTCTCCACTGGTCAGGGTGGGCGCGCGTGTAGGCGGTGAACTCGTCGTGGTCGAAGCGGACCATGCGGAACATCAGCGTCATGGGCTGTGTCCAGCCGTCCTCGGGCCGTCCGATCTCGTACGCCGCCCCGGCCGCCGCGGCGATGTCCCCGTCGCCGGTGCAGTCGACGATCACGTCGGCGTCCATGACGAGGGGCCCCGACTTGGTCTCGAACACCGCACGGGCGCACTGGGGCAGGCTGAGGACGTCGGAGGCGAAGGCGTGGAGGAGCGTCCGGACCTCGTGGTTCTCCAGCAGCTCGTAGGCCGCAAGCTTGAACAGCTCCGGGTCGAAGGGCACGGTGTAACCGGTCTCCAGGGAGGGCCGGATCGCCGCGCCCGTCCGCACCAGCTGGTTGAGCAGTACCCACAGCACACCGCCGACGACCGGCTCGCCCTCGCCGTGGTCGGGCGGCAGCAGACGCGTCGTGTCGCCGGCCACGGCCTGCTTGACCTCGTTGTGGAAACTCATCAGCGGCATCACCAGTGCCGCGGTGGCGTTGCCGCCGAGGAACCCGTAGCGCTCGACGAGGACCACCTCGGCGCCCGCGTTCGCGGCGCCCAGCGCCGCGCCGATACCGGCCGGCCCGCCGCCGATCACCAGCACCTGGGTGGACCCCGCGTGCAGGGCCTGACGTGGCGGAAGCTCCACCTTCCTGGGTACGCGGGGCGGCATCAGGTAGGACACGGTCACTCCCTCGGAAACCGGTGGCCGTCGGGTTCAGCCCGCTGTGGAGGCGGGCACCGGCGTGCCGTCTCGGATGACATGGTGTGCAGCGGTCTCGTCCAGATAGGCGAGGAGCCGGTCGGCGGTCCGCGCCGCCCGCAGTCGCAGCGCTGCCGTACGCGCGGCCGTGTCGGCTGCCCGGGCGGGCCGCTCGTCCCACAGGCGATCCACTTCCGCCAGCAGCAGCCCGGTCGTCTCCCTGATCACCCCGCGCAGGGCGGGCGCGCCGATCTGCTGGGCGAAGTCGAAGACCTTGCCCGCGTAGGGCAGAGGCAGCAGGGGAATCCCGGAGAGAGCGGCGAACACCAGGAAGTGCAGCCTCATGCCGACGGCCAGGTCCAGCTGGGTGACGATGTCGAGGACCTGCTGCGGGGCGTAGTCGCCGCGCAGCACCGTGCAGCGGTCCGCCGAGGCCATGCGCGACACCACCGCGTGGGCGTGCCGGATGTCGCCGCGTTCCATGGAGACGAAGACGATGTGGGCATCGAGCCGGTGGACGAGGAAATCGCCCACACTGGCAAGGAGCTGGTGGTACCCGTCCTCATCGAGATGCTCGGCCGCGCGCCCGGGTTCTCGTACGCTCATCCCCACCAGGCGCACCCGGTCCGGGACGGCCTCCGCCCGCAGCAGCTCCCCGCCGGTATCGCCCGGGACGAGCAGCAGCGCCGGATCGGCAGTGACCGAGATGGGCCGGGCCAGTCCGGCCTCTTCGAGGACGAGTCTCGACTCCTCGTCACGCACGGTGACCTCGGCCGCGTCGGAGAGCACCTGACGGACCCACGCGCAGTCCGCCTCGTCGGTGAGCGGACCGGCCCCGACGGCATAGGTGAACACCGGTACGCCGAGCTCCTGGGCAGTGCGGGCCATCCGCAGATATCGACGCGCCTCGGTGTCGTAAAGGATCCCGCCGCCCCCGAGCACCAGCACACTCAGCCGGCGCAGATGCGCGGAGATGCGTTCCCTGCACACGCCCTCCCAGCCGACGACCTCGACATCCGGATGGACCCGGTGGGTGTGCACGGGATTGCGGGAGAAGACCACGAAGCGCGTCTGAGGACGTCCGGCCCGTACGCGGTCCAGCAGGGCGGTGAGGATCGCCTCGTCACCCACGTTCCGGCCCCCGTAGGAGCCCAGCACGCCCACGGTCACGCCGCCTGCGCTGTCCATGACCGCTCCCTCACGACGTTCACCAGAAGTGCTCCACGGATGCGAGAACCGGAAGACAGACCAGTCTGCTGTGTGCCCCTTTTCGCCGCTTCTGTACCAGAACGCTGCGACGTCGGAGCTGAGCCTGCCCCTCAGCGACACGGCCAGGTTTCCTCCGCCGCGGGTCGCGTGTCATCGTGGCGTGCATGGCACCGGGAGCAGATGTCGCCGTGCTGGTCGGACTGCAGGCATCGGGCAAGTCCACGTTCTACGCACAGTGGCTGTCCGACCGGTACGTGCTGGTCAGCAAGGACCTGTTCCCGCGGGGCGCCAGGAACAAGCAGCTGCGGCAGCTGCGGCTCCTGGCGGAGCACCTGGCGGCCGAGCGGGCGGTGGCGGTGGACAACACCAATCCCTCGCCGCAGGAGTGGGCGCCCCTGGTGGAGGTGGCCCACACCCATGGAGCGACGGTCACGGCCTACTGGTTCCCCCCGGACCCGGCCGGCTCGCTGCGACGCAACGCCGGCCGCGAGGGCCGCGAGCGCGTCCCGGACGTCGGCGTCCTGGCCACAATGAAGCGTCTGCGCAAGCCGTCCCGGGCGGACGGATTCGATCAGGTGTGGGAGGTGCGGTTCGACGGCCGTGGCGGCTTCGAGGTGCGAGGGTGAGGAACGAGACAGCGCGGGGGGCGCTCGGCGAGGTGGACCGAGCCCAGGTCGCTCACGTCCAGGGGCAGGTCGGGCTCCCGGCCCGTGGGTACGCAGTCGGCCTTGCCGTCCCGGACGGTCAGCAGGTATCGGCCGTGCTCGCCGAGGAACGGGTCGTCGACGCCGAGGACGAGCTCGCCGTCCGTGAACGTGAACCAGCCGCGCGCGGTCGGCCCACGCGGGATGTCCAGCGACCCGTACCCAGAGCCAGTCGGTGTCGTCGCTCACCTGGCCGACGCGGAAGTCCGCAAGCTGCCGGCGCAGCGGCTGCCCGGGCGGGAAGCGCTGGAACACGACCCGAGTGACCAGGGCGTGCCCGAGCACGCATCGGGCCAGGGCCGCGAAGACGGCGTCGTCGGTGGCGACGGTCTCGTCGACCGTCAAGGCGCCGGACTCGACCGAGTAGCCGGCGCACCCGTCCGGGACCCCGTCGGCGTCCCGGTGGAGCGCGACGCCGGAGAGCCCCGGGGCTACCGGTCGCAAACCATTTCCAGGATCTCGCCGGCCTCGGCACGCCGCAGCAACTCGACCGAACCGGAATCCGATCCGGTCCCCGGGGCGTCGGCCGTTCCGCGCGCCCGCGGCAGTACGGAGAGGAACTCCCCTCGCTTCCGGAGTACGCGCCGGCGGTGCCGACGGGTCGCCCGTCCGACGTCATGGCGGGCAGGTTGCGGTCCCTTTCGAGCACCGAAGGTGCCCACCCCGGTGCAGCGTGTGATCCGTGGCCAGGTCAAACAATGACGGCCGAGCCCGCAGCTGTGCGCAATGGGCCAGCCCCCCGCCCGTCCCTGCGCTACGCGACCCGTGCCCTCCGCCACTCCACTTCATCGGCGGACATCGGGGCCTGGACGCTGTACACGTCGCCGACCCGCAGATGGTCCGGCGTGCTGTACTCGCCGTAGGTGCCTATGACGGAGACGGCCACCTTGGAATCGGGCTGCCAGAAAGTGCGGAAATACGGGGCGTTCGCCGGGATTTCCGGGACCTCCAGCAGAGCGACGCCCCGCCTCACCAGCAGACGTTGCAGCTTTTCGAACCGAAGCCGCGGAGTGAACCGCCCGTAACGGGCGCGAAGCGTGTCGTTGACGAGGGTGCGGTCCCGGAACGCTAGCCGGTGCACCTGCAGCTTGAAGTGGTGTCCCGACCAGGAATGGTCGGCGGAGGCGCGTTCCCAGTAGAACTCGGCGAGGCCGTAGTCACGGCACATGCTGCGGTCGCCGAAGGTGTTCTCAGCGAAGTCCGGCCCAAGGACCTTGGTGACGTGGTCGGGAGAATCCGCGGGGCCTGCCCCGAGCAAGGTGCCGGTGGTAACGACGTCGACGTAGAACGCCAGGGAATGCGGAGTCAAAGGCTGATCCTCGATGCGGTGTGGTCCTGACCGACCGTAGCACCCCCTCCAGCAGAGGAGTCCGGATCGCCGTCGGCAGCAGCACCCTTCTGCAGGGCGAGATGGAGCGCACCCGGCAGTGAGTCCGCTCCTCGCCGCGCGGTGGCTCACCCTGGCAGGCACAGCGGTTCCGGACGGCGCCGGCGCCACCGTGCGTAGGCCGGTGCGGCCGCACCGGTGGCGAGATGGCCCGCGGCCAGCCTGCGCACGATCTCGTCACCGTGCGCTCCCAGCGGACCGTCGCGGCGCAGGCCGAGCACGTGGCGGTACCACAAGGGATCGCCGGCGAGCGGACGCACGGTGACGCCCGGCACCTCGATGAAGGTGGCCTGACAGAGACTGACGGCCAGGCCTGCCCGTACGATGTCGATCAGTTGTCGGCCTTCCGCCTCATAGGGGGTGTGCGGCTGACGGCCCGTCCGGGAGAAGACGGACGCCCAGTACTCCCGGGTGCGGTCACTGTCCTGGTGTGGCATGGCCCAGTCCTCCGCGATGAGTTCCTCCAGGCTCACCTCTTCGCGGCCGGCCAGCGGATGGGCGGACGGCAGCAGTGCGAAGACGGGTTCGGTGACCACCGCCCGCAGCACGACCCCTTCGCGCGGCGCGAGTTCATACCCGGGGCTGTCCCCGAGGACCGCCGCCTCCAGACGACCCGCCGAGAGGTCGTCCACCAGCGGCGACGGCGAGTAGTGACACCGTGTCCTCACATCCACCCCGGGAATCAACTCCCTTGTCGCCACGACCAGATCGGCGAGCAACGGAGCCCCCACCGACCCCAGGCGGACGCAGCCGGGGGCCGTCCCGCAGCGAGCGGCACGGGCGGTGTCGGAGAGCAGGCCGTCGATGCCCGGCAGGATCGCCCGCGCCCGCGGCAGCACCAGCTCACCCAGCGCGGTGGGCACGGCGCCGGCCTGCCCCCGGTCGAAGATCGGTCCGCCCAGCATGGCTTCGATGCGCCGCAGTTGGGCGCTGAGCCCCGGTTGCGTCATGCACAGCGACGCGGCGGCACGGGTCAGACTTCCGGCCTCCGCGATCGCGCAGATCACTCGCAAGTGCCGTACCTCTAGATCCATGGCGCGGATGGTAGGGAGCAGCGGGAGCGTTCCGGCAGGGGGCCGGGCCGAACCTGGCTCATATGCAATGTCACACGCCATAGAAATGCTATGGGTGCGGAACCTTGCCAGGAAGCGGCTCTCGCTGTCGACGAGTTGCAGCCACGGCGGCCGGCCGCCCAGCAGGCGGCCAGCCGTTCGCTGACCGCCTGTGAACTTTCTGGTCACCGCAAGGGCTCGCCTAGAAGGCGCTGTTGCTGCAGCCCATCGTCGAACCGAGGTGGCTGCTCTGGCTGCCCGCGTCACCCTCGCCGTTGAGCCCGTTGCCCAGCACGCCGTTGAGCACGCCCACCGCGCCGAGGACATCGATGTTCAGGTCGTGAGACTTGCACTGGGTGCTCTGCTGGACGCTGAATTGGCTGCCCCCGTGGCCGTCGCCCCGACCCCAGCCTGCGGCGTGGGCGGTACCGGCGGTCAGTACTCCGACGCTGCTGAGCGCAGCGACCAGGACGGCGGCCTTGCGAAGCTTGTACATGTCATCTCCGGTGAAGCGAGGTGGATCTGGTGAGTGAAGGATCGACTCCTTACAGCAAAAGGAGATTAGTGAGAAATGCCCGAAATCATCCCTCGGCGCGCCGGACTTCTGGATCTTGTATCGCGAGCGACTCCATGTCACATCTCATGTGAATAAATGAGTGCTGCGGATGGCGCTGCGGCCCTGTCCCGGCGTCCTCGTCGGCCCGTGCGGTCAGTTGTGGGGGATCAGGAGCCGGACGGTGCCTTGTACAGCCGTACCGTGGCGGCGATTTTCCGAATGGTCGTGTCCGGTACCTCGGCGGGCACGTTCCTGGCGCCGAAGAACGACCAGGAGACCAGGTCCCCCGCAGCGTTCTTGAAACCGAAGACCCATGCCTTCCCGTCCGTGGTGCACTTGCTGGAACTCTTCACGCCCACGGACCAGGCGGTGCCCAGAGTGCCCTTGAGCCCGGAATGCGTGGTGAACGGTTCGACGGTGCCGGTCTTCACCTTCTTCTTGTCCGGCTGGGCGTATCCCCCGTACACCCATGTCTCCGGGTCGGAGCCGGCGATGTCCTGAGTGTCCCGGTATCCGTTGTTGCCCCTTGTGCCCACCTGGGCCAGGGGGGTGTTCTCCAGTGTGCCGTCCCGGTTGTCGTCCGAGGAGCACCACTTCTTCTGCAGCATCGCCACATTGCGTATCGCGATGAGGGGTTTGTCGTCCGGGTCCCCGTTCTTGGAGACGTAGCTGACCCAGCCGGAGGACTGGATCTCCCATTGGGGCGGGATATCGAATGCGATGTCCTGGGTCGGGTTCGTCACGACCTTCCAGCCCTTGATCGTGGCGGTGGAGGCGTCGGTTCCCCGGGGGTTGGTGGAACTCCGCGACGGTGACACGGCGTTGACCGGCTTCGGGCCAGGGTCGTGGTGCCCGTGGCCGCCGAGCACGAGGAAGCCGGTGACGCCGGCGGCAAGCACGACGGCTGCCGCGGCGATGGCGGCGACGAGCCTGGTCCGGTTCCCGCCGCCACCCGCCGGTGGAGGCACGGGTGCGCCGGCGGCCGGCTGCGTGGGTGTCTGCCAGGGGTTCGGCTGCTGGTAGGGGTTCGGCTGGTAGGGAGGGGCGGGCTGTTGGTACGGGTTCGGCGGCCCAGGCTGCTGGTACGGGTTCGACTGACTTCCCACCGGGGGCTGCTGCGGGTTCTGTCCGCCGCTCGACGGCTGCTCTCCTGGCCACATGGGCCGTAACGATACGACAGCCACTTCCGGCAGGAGACGCCGGAGTTGGCGATCGCGGCCTGCCGGGGGGTGGGTCCGGCTCACCGCTCCTGATGCCCGGAAGGGGGGCCTCCGGGACGCGGCGTGGCCCAGCCGACGCAGGGCCCGCCGGGACCTGGCCCCCACCTCCCAGCTCCCCGACCACTCCGCCCTCAGCGAGCCGAGTCCGCGAAATCACCTGGCAGACCGACGACCTCTTCGCCATCCGGGACTCGGCCGCCGGCTTCTCCTCGACCCCGCCCCGCGCCGCCCTGCGCGTTGCGTGCTGTCAGTGCTCGCCGTCTGGCTCGAAGAGCAGAACGCAGTCGTAGTACAGAGGGTCGCCTTCCTCGTCCACGGGACAGTCGAAGCTGCTGCTGTTCGAGAAGCGCATGGCGAGGTCGGTGACCTCGTCGAATCCGTAGTCGCTCTCGACGACTTCGTGCCTCCGCTCCCGCAACATCCCCGGCAGGTCGTCCGAAGGCGTGCGGAAGACGTCGATGCCGTCGAGGAGGAACCGGATGTCGGCGGCCTCGTCGTGGAAGCGCCACACTTCGATGCCGGTCAGGACTTCCTTCTCCTCCGACTCGAAGACGAGCACGAGCTCGACATCGTATGTGTCGCTGACGACGACGTACTTGCCCGGAGGGCGCCCCCCTTGAGGGGCGTGCTCGACGCGCCCCCAGGACCTGGCTGCGGTCATGGCGTCGTCGAACTCCATGCCGAGCCGGAACGAGGCGATTCCGACATGGGGCAACAGCTCGACATCCATCACTCCGCCTCCCTCATACGACTCTTGTGTGTCGTCGGTATCACATCAGGAGTCCGTCTTCGCCGACGGCGCCGGGGTCGAACCGCCGACTCTCCGGGCGTGTTGACGCCACCGATCTCTGTGGCAAGGGCATGCCATAGGCTGGGCCCTGATGAGTGGCATGATCGACTATGGACGGTTCGCGGAACGCCTCAAGAGCGTGATGCCGCGGTGGGACGAGCGCGACCGGATGTCTCCGGACGAGTTCGCCGCACACCTCGCGGACACGGCACCGCGGTGGGAGCTGCTGCGCCGCTTCCAGGAGGAGTGGGGCTACGAGGTCCCCGAGGACGCCGTGCCGTGGCAACGCTGGTCCGAGAGCGAGCACCGGCAGTACCTGCGCCGGCTGAAGGGCGAGGCGGCGGACGAGGAAGGCGACGATCCGTTCGAGAGCGTGGACCTGAGCCTGCCGATCCCGGCCGCGCTGGACGAGTGGTGGGAGCTGCCGTACAACTCCTTCACGCACAGCCCGCGCCTGTACTGGACGAACCCCGAGTACCCGCCCACAGTGCGACCCGACCCCGGAGGATACGGTGTCGCGGGCGGGCTGCCCGACGACACGACCCTCGTGCCCGCCGGTGCCGACCGCCGGGTCTGCGTGTTCCAGGCCGAGTACGAGTACTGCAACGAGTGGGGGTATCCGGCGGCCGAGGCAGGTCTGCCGGACCCACGGGTGCTGGTCTCCGACTCCGAGGAGGGATGGGTACTCCAGGCGGGGTCCGTTTCCGAGTTCTTCCTGCAACTCGCCGTCCAGCGGCTGCCCTCGCACTACGGCTGGACGGTGTACGGCGACGACGACACCGAACGGATCGTGGCGTGGGTCAAGGAGGAACTGCCCACGCTGGGCTTCCAGCCGTGGCGTGAACTCGGCCAGCACATCACCGTGTACGGCGCGCCCGACGCACTCGTGTACCACGACACCGGGTACGGCGACTTCGAGTTGATCGTTCACGGACGTACCCCGGAGGCGCTGAAGACGCTGGGCGCCCGCATGGGACTCGACTGGTCCGGGCGGATACGGACGCCCAGTTCGGTGGAGGAAGCCCCGAAGCCGATCGCGTTGCGCGCCGGTGACACGGACCAGAGCGGCCGCTGGACGGTGCTTTCGGCATCCACGGAGCCCAAAGAGTCCGGTAGCGCCGAGTCCTCGGCGAGCGGCGACGGCCCCTGGACCGTGTCCGGAACGCTCGCCGTCGCCGGCGACCAGGACGGCACCCTGCGCGTGCGCCGGCTGGACAGCGACGCCGACCCGGTCCTCGCCAACCCGCAGGCTGGACCCGTAACCGCCCTGGCCTGCATCGAACTTCCGGACGAGGGGCCGCTGATCGCGAGCGGGCATCGCGACGGAACGCTGTACCTGTGGACGCCGGAATCCGGCGAAGGGCCGCTTGAGGTGGCGCGTCAGCGCCCGGCGCTCACCGGGCTGGCCCTGTCCGACACCGCCAACGGAACGGTCCTCGCCGCATGCTGGCGCGACGACGTGGTGGCGCTGTGGGACATCGCGTCGGGCGAACGTGCCGACATCGACCTCGGCCCCGGCATCACCGGAGTGCAACTGGACCAGGAGCTGCGTCTGACGGTCGGTGGTCCGAGCGGACACGCTGTCGTCCAGCTCGACGCCGACGCGCTCTGGCCGGCCCGCGAGCTCATGCTGCGGGTGGTCTCCTTCGAGAACGCGGAGTGCGTGACGGACAGCGACCCGGAGGTGGTCCCCCGGCGCCTCGCGAAGCTGCTGTCGTGGGACGCCGACGACGCGCGGCACGCGATGGCCGAGCTGGACCTGCTCCTCGCCCCGAGCAACGGGCTGTGCTCGGCTGCGGTAGTGGCCCTCCTGTACCTGACGCAGATCGGCGCGGCGGTCGGAGTGGGCGCACCCCACTGTCACGTCCGGCGCCGGGTGCTCGGCCTGGCGCTGCGCATCATCAAGGCCGCGGAGGGGGGCGAGGGGCACTGGCACACGGTCGCGCGCGAGATGCTCGCGGGACTCTCGCCCGTACTCCCCGACATGATGGAGGAGGAAGATCCCGCCACCCGCACGGCAGGCGCACTCCTCGCCGCGGCGCTGCCGGAGCGGGACGAAAGGACCGGCGAGCTGCTGCGGGCACTCGCCGCCGCTGATCCCCATCCGGAAGCCAGGGCCGCGGCCGCGCTGGCGCTGGGCGATGCCGGCGCAGCGGACACGCTGGTCTCGGCGGGCTGGGAGCGGACCGACCTGGACTCGTTGCCGCCAGGACGGTAACGCGATCAGCCTCGCCCCGAACCTCGTGGGACGTCACACCCTCGCTCCGAGCGGTGCTGCCCGGTCGACGGTCGGAGCCCTGTAGTCCATCCCCTTGTTCCGCCCAAGACGCGGATCATCGCGCGGCGGGTGGTCGGGTGCGCCTGGCCGCCCCTTCGCGCGGTGCCGGGCGCTGTGTCGGCGCTGTTGCGGCCGCCGCACGCGGCCGGTGCGCTCCCGCACCGGCCGTGGATGTGCGCTGCTCCTGCGGCGTGTCCTCGAAGGGGCCGGCCGTCTGGAGCGGGAGCGGCTCAGCTTCCCCGCGCCCGTGCCTACTTGCATGCCCGCACCCAAGAAAACTGACGGAGCGTCAGGAAGGTGGAGGGTGGCACTGAGCGGCGCATGACCATGCGTGAACTCCTCGCGCCTTGTCAGCGGCCGGCCGCCGCTGCCGTACTGCCTACAGCCCGCCGGGGCCACCGGTGGGCGGGGATCCGCAGTGGAGAGGAAGGCCCATGACCGCACGACCGCGGCACCGCCGTACCACGCCCCCACGACTCCTGTCGTCGCTGCGCACGGCACTGACCATCGGCGGCTTCGGCATCGTCCTGCCGCTTCTCGCCCCGGGTACCGGCGCGGCGGCGTCCGGCACCGTCTGGGACCGGGTCGCCGGCTGCGAGAGCGGCGGCGACTGGAGCAGCAACACCGGCAACGGCAACTACGGCGGGCTGCAGTTCACCCAGCCGACGTGGGTGGCGTACGGGGGCACCGCGTACGCCTCGCGGGCCGATCTGGCGAGCCGGGCGGAGCAGATCACGGTGGCGGAAGCGGTGCTCGCCCGGCAGGGGCCGGGAGCGTGGCCGGTCTGCTCCGTGCGCGCGCACCTCACGCGGGGCGGGGGGCAGCGCGAGCCGGTCGTGCGCCACGCCCATCCGGGGCGGGCCGTGCCCCGCTCGCGTGGCGGCGCCGACGGACGCACCGGCACGGTGTACACCGTGCACTACGGCGACACCCTGTCCGGCGTCGCGCGGCAGGCCGACGTCGCCGGCGGCTGGCAGCGGCTGTACGACGCCAACCGCAACGTCATCGGCCCCGACCCGGACGTGATCTGCCCGGGGCAGCGGCTCATTCTGCCGTCCGCCGGCTAGCACGGCGGCTCGTCGGCGTGCCGCTGCTCGGCTCGTCCATGTCTGGCGGCCGAACCACCTGGTCGACGACACGGCACGCCGCGAGCGGGGTGCAGCATCGGCTTCCGTCCGGGACCACATAGGATCCAGGTCAGTATCGATCAACTGGTGCAGTCACCCGCCCAGTTGGAGACCTCTCCACGCCTCGGACCAAGGGTGACCGCTCAGGGGGGAAGGAAGAAAGCCGATGAAGTCACCCCGTACCTGGCGACGCCTTGCCGGGACCGCGGCCACGGCCCTGATGGTCACGGCCGGCGTTCTCGCGGCTGCCCCGTCGGCAGTGGCGAAGGCCAACGTGCTGACCATCGACAAGGTGTCGTTGCAGAAGCCGAACATACAGGTGAAGGTCACCTACTCCTGCGACCCGGGCATGGACCACGAGCTCGTGGCCAACGCCAGGACGCTCGGCACGGGCACCCATGGCGAACGCATCGCCGCCGGCACCGTCAAGAAGAACAAGCTGGTCTGTGACGCCCACGACCACCTCACCCAGGTGACCATGCACCCCGGCCAGGCCTCGCCCTTTGCCAAGGGAGACAAGGTCAGGGTCACCGTCTTCTACTTCGACAACGACGGGTTCAGCTACGCCCACGAGAGGACCGTCGCCGTTCTGTGAACGTGCCTGCGCCCCGTCACCGCGGACGGGGCGCACCTCCCTGCGAGCTGTCACGGCGCCGCTGACAATGGTGCTCTTCCGCCTGCTCACTCTCTGACGGTCACTCGGGTACGTCCTCGCTCAGGAACTCGGCGACCAGCTCCGCCGGATTGGCCTGCGAGGTCAGCCTGAACATCGCGTCCGGGGCGAACATGTCGTAGAGGATCACCGGGACCGGTCGCCCCAGTGTCTGGATGATCCGGCCGCTGTCGTGGAGGTGCCGGGCGGCTGCGACGCACACGTCGTAGAACCACTCGACCAGCTTCTCGTGGCGGCCGTCAGGCTCTTCGTCGTCCTCGTACCACAGACCTCGGGACTTCGCCTCCTGCCGGTGCAACTCGGTGGCGTCCGGGTCGCATCCCACGGTCGTCACCCCGTCGAGCCCCGTCTTCGGGAAGAACGCGTAGCTCCAGCGTGCTTCCCAGGCGTCCGATGCTTCCTGTTGCGACGTGCTGGCATCGGCCTCGGTCGTGTAGCCGATCGCCAGGTACGGAAACCGTGGATCCTGATCGACGCTGTCCACGCGGAATGTCACCGCGTAGATCCCGCTGTCTGCCGGGAACGCTGCGACGGCCTCGCGGGCTGCCCGTTCCACGTGTTCCTGAAATGCCATGTGACGTCCTCCTCGCCGGAGCGGAGATCATAGTGCGCGCCCGGTTCGCCCTCACGCGGCATCCACAACCCTCTGGAGGGTGAACACAGGGGATGGATGAGCCCCCGGCGGACGACGTCTGTTCGGCGTGCTTTCACTGCCAGTCACCTGAAGGCTCCGACCGTGCGGCTCTAGTCTCCTACCGCCTGATCAGAAAGGACCTGATCAGTGGAGAACCTCCCCGCTCACCGCTCACACAGGAGGCCCACCGTGTCCTTGCTGTCCCGCATCAAGCGCTCGCGCCGGGCGTTCTCCCTCGTCCCCGCACTCCCCGCCGCCCTCGTCGGGGTGTGGGTCGCCGCGCCGGCTGCGCAGGCCGCCGCTCTTCCCGCCCCCGACCACGTGGTCGTGGTGGTGTTCGAGAACCACTCCTACGAACAGGTCATCGGCAGCACGAGCGCCCCGTACCTGAACAACACGCTGAAGGCCGGCGGCGGGAACCTCACCAACTCGTTCGCCATCACCCACCCCAGCCAGCCGAACTACCTGGACCTGTTCTCCGGCAACAACCAGGGCATCACCAACGACAACTGCTACACCCCGCAGTTCAGCAGCGCCGCGAACCTCGGATCCGAGCTGGTCGCCGCCGGCAAGACCTGGGGCAGCTACAACGAGGGTCTGCCCTCCGCGGGCTCCACGGTGTGCACCAACTCCGCCACCAAATACGCCCGGAAGCACAACCCCTGGTTCGCCTTCAGCAATGTCGCGCTGAACACGGCGCACACGTTCGCGCAGTTCCCGACGGACTACACGACCCTGCCGAAGGTCTCGTTCGTCATCCCGAACCTGTGCGACGACATGCACGACTGCTCCGTCACGACGGGCGACACGTGGCTGCAGAACAACCTCGGTGCCTACGCCACCTGGGCCCAGACACACAACAGCATCCTGGCCGTCACCTTCGACGAGGACGACAGCTCGCACAGCAACCACATCGCCACCGTGTTCTACGGTGCACATGTCGCGCCGGGCAGCTCCAGCTCGACGCACTACAACCACTACGACACGCTGCGCACCCTTGAGGACCTGGCCGGGCTGACGACCCACGCCGGGGCCGCGGCCGGCGCCTCCGACATCTCCGGCATCTGGAACTAGCGTCTGGGCCGCCGCCTCCCCGGAGGCGGCGGTCACGCCGTACCGGGTCCGGGGTGCCCCACTGTTGCAAGGCATCTTTGCAAACTCCCTTTGCAACTCGTAGCCCGGCGCCATGGCCGAACAACCGCCTGCCCAAGAGATCACCGATGTCGAGGCCCTGCGCGCCTTCGCGCACCCGATGCGGCAGAAGATCGAGCGATGCCTGCGCCGGGGACCGGCCAACTCCGCCGCGCTGGCACGCGAGTTGGGTGAGAGTACGGGCCTGGTCAGTTACCACCTGCGACAGCTGGCCAAGCACGGCTTCGTCGAGGAGGTCCCGGAGCTGGCGAAGGGGCGGGAGCGGTGGTGGCGGGCGGTGCCGGGGGACCGGCGGTTCCCGCCGTACAGCCGGCAGACGCCGGAGATGCGCGAGGCGCTCACCGAGATGCATCGGCTCAGCCTCGCCGAACTGGTCGACTCCGCCCGGCGGTTCGAGGAGGCCCGCGCCACGCTCGGGCCCTGGGCCGACGCGGCCCTCTTCTCGCGCGCCACACTCCGGGTCGACCCCGGCCAACTCCGCGCGTTCTTCGAGGAGTACGTCGCGCTCCTGCACCGGTACTCGGCCCCGGAGCGAGGGGACGCACCCGAGGCGCGGACGGTACTCGTCCGGCTGCTCGGAATTCCCGAGACCGACTGACCGCGCGGTCCGACCGACAACGAAGGGGGACGCACGCCGTGCTGTTCTCGGCTACGCCCGCGTCACCGATACGCGCCGTACTGGCCGTTTTATCGGGGGTGCTGGCGGGCGCCCTGCTCCTGTTGGCCGCGCCCGTGGCGTACGCCGACGGGGACGGGCTGGTCCGCCAGGAGGTCACCTTCCGGGGCGGCGGTGGGCTCGTCCTGCACGGCGCCGTCCTCAGCAAGGGCGCAGCGCCCGGCCCGGGACCCGGCATCGTACTCGTCGGCGGCTCGGGCTCCGGTCCCCGGGAGGAGTACCGGCAGGAGGCCGAGGCGTTCGCCCGAGCCGGGATCACCACGCTCGTCTACGACAAGCGAACCGTCGGCTACTCCAGGTTCCATCGAGACTTCGGCCTGCTGGCCGACGACGCGCTCGCCGGAGTGCGGTTGCTGCGGTCCAGGAGCGGGGTGGACCCGCGCCACGTCGGGCTGTGGGGGTTCAGCGAGGGGGGTTGGGTGGCGCCGCTGGCCGCGTCGCGCTCGACCGACGTCGCCTTCGTCGTCACCATCGGCGGTTCCGGCTACGACCCGCTGCGTACCCAGGCCTGGAACCTCGCCACGCATCTGCACCACCAAGGGGTGGGCGCACCGTTCCGCCGCACCGTGGCCGGCCCGACCGCCCAACTCATGGCTTCAACCGGGTTGTTCCCCGCGGCCGGCTACGACCCCTTGCCGGTGTTGGAGCGGCTCCGCCGAACGCCGGTGCTGGCGCTGTGGGGCGATCACGACAGGCAGGTGCCGCCCCAGGAGAGCGCACGGATCTTCCGTGCGGCCCTGGCCCGCGCGGGCAACCGCCACGCCGTCATCGGCTTCGTCGCCGACGGGGCGCACAACGGACACCGCACGTCGGACGGCTTCGACCGGATCGGGGGCCCGCTTTTCCACGGCAAGAAGCTGGGCGAGCTGGCCCCGCGCTGTGCACAGACCATGACCTCATGGGTGCGGGCCGTTGCCGCCGGCCGCCCACCGGCGTCGAGCGCCGCCCCCGCACCCGGGCAGACACTCGCCACCACCCCCGTACCGGACCACGCCTGGTACCCCTGGCTCGCCCCGGCGCTGCTGCTCCTCGGCTTCGCCGCCTATCCGATGAGTGCGCTGCTGCGCCGGGGACCGGTCCTGCGCCCGGTGCGATGGCTGGCCGGGCTCGGCCTGCTGGCGGTCGCGGCGACGGTGACCTGCCCGTTCGCCGTCTTCGTGGTGGGCGACGGTGCGGCGGAGCCCGTGGTGTGGGGCCGTCCGGCCTTGTGGCTGGTGGTGCAGGGGCTCGCCGTCGCCGTGGTGGTGTCCGCCTGCGTCTCGGCCGCCGCACTCCGGCGCCGGCAGCCGGCGCCGAGCCGGGCGGTCTGGCTGCGCCTGGCTCCGCTCGGGCTGGCCGCGGTCGGGTTCGTACCGTGGGCGGTGTGGTGGGGTGTTGCCGCGTGACGGCCACCGCCCCTGTCCGACAGGGCGCCGGCCGTTCGCTCACCTCGTGTCGGGGGTGAGCCGCGTCGCATCGGGGCGGGCGACGCTTGCTATGCAACAAGTTGCATAGGAGGATCTGGGGCATGGCGCTCGAACACGCGATCCTCGTGTCGCTTCTGGAGAAGCCAGGATCCGGCTACGAGCTGGCCCGGCGATTCGAGCGGTCCATCGGCTACTTCTGGACCGCGACCCACCAACAGATCTACCGCGTGCTCAAGCGCATGGAGAACGACGGCTGGGTCGACGTCCGGGACGTACCGCAGCAGGGCCGCCCGGACAAGAAGGAGTACTCCGTCGCCGACCTCGGCCGGGCCGCACTCTCCTCCTGGTTGCACGATCCCATCGAGCCGGAGAGCGTCCGCCACGACCTGGCCGTGAAGATCCGGGGCGCCGCCTTCGACGACCCGACCGCCCTGATCCGCGAGGTGGAGCGGCACCGGCAGGCGCACCAGGACCGCCTGGCGCACTATCTCACCGGAGAGGCGCGGGACTTCACGGGGCCCGAGGCAGGCACGGCCGGTCCGAAGGCGCCGCTCGACGCGGAGCGAGAGCTCCAGCACGTCGTACTGCGCGGCGGCATCGCGTACGAGCGGATGATGATCGACTGGCTGGACGACGTGCTCGCCACGCTGGCCCGGTTCCGCCCGGGCCGCCGATCGCTGCCGTAGCTGCCGCCGCTCCTCCCGCTCCGACCCGCCCGCCGTCAGATCTCTCCCTGTCCCACCCGTCCACCAGCCGAAAGGCGTCCTTCCCATGGCTGACCAGCTGCTGTTCAACCCGCGCACCTACGACCCCGCGCACTTCGACCCGGAGACGCGCCGCTTGCTGCGTGCCACCGTCGACTGGTTCGAGGAGCGCGGGAAGGAGCGGCTGATCGAGGACTACCGGACCCGCGCGTGGCTCGGCGACTTCCTCGCCTTCGCGGCGAAGGAGAACCTCTTCGCCACCTTCCTGACGCCGTCGTCCGCCGCGGGGGAGGGGGAACCGGACAAGCGGTGGGACACCGCCCGGATCGCCGCGCTCAACGAGATCCTGGGCTTCTACGGCCTCGACTACTGGTACGCCTGGCAGGTCACGATCCTCGGCCTCGGCCCGGTCTGGCAGAGCGACAACGCCGCCGCCCGCGCTCGCGCCGCCGAACTCCTCGCCCAGGGAGAGGTGTTCGCGTTCGGCCTGTCCGAGAAGGCCCACGGCGCCGACATCTACTCCACCGACATGCTGCTCACGCCCGACGGCGACGGCGGCTTCCGCGCCACCGGATCCAAGTACTACATCGGCAACGGCAACGCCGCCGGACTCGTCTCCGTCTTCGGCCGCCGCACCGACGTCGAGGGCCCGGACGGCTACGTCTTCTTCGCCGCCGACAGCCGGCACCCGGCCTATCACCTGGTCAAGAACGTCGTCGACTCCTCCAAGTTCGTCAGCGAGTTCCGGCTGGAGGACTATCCCGTAGCGGCCGAGGACGTCCTGCACACCGGCCGCGCCGCCTTCGACGCCGCCCTCAACACCGTCAACGTCGGCAAGTTCAACCTGTGTACCGCCTCGATCGGCATCTGCGAACACGCGATGTACGAGGCCGTCACCCACGCCCACAACCGCATCCTCTACGGCCGTCCCGTCACCAGCTTCCCGCACGTGCGGCGCGAGCTGACCGACGCGTACGTCAGGCTCGTCGGCATGAAGTTGTTCAGCGACCGTGCTGTCGACTACTTCCGCTCCGCCGGTCCGGACGACCGGCGTTACCTGCTCTTCAACCCGATGACGAAGATGAAGGTGACCACGGAGGGTGAGAAGGTCATCGACCTGATGTGGGACGTCATCGCGGCCAAGGGCTTCGAGAAGGACAACTACTTCGGCCAGGCGGCCGTGGAGATCCGCGGCCTGCCGAAGCTCGAAGGCACGGTCCACGTCAACCTGGCGCTGATCCTGAAGTTCATGCGCAGCCACCTCCTCGACCCGGCCGAGTACCCCGCCGTGCCGACCCGCCTCGACGCGGCCGACGACGACTTCCTGTTCCGGCAGGGCCCGGCTCGCGGCCTCGGCGCGGTGCGCTTCCACGACTGGCGTCCCGCCTTCGACGCGTACGCGCACCTGCCCAACGTGAGCCGTTTCCGCGAACAGGCCGACGCGCTCTGCGCGTTCGTCGCCACGGCCGCCCCCGACGCGGAGCAGAGCCGCGACCTCGACCTGGTCCTCGCGGTCGGCCAGCTCTTCGCCCTCGTCGTGCACGGGCAGCTCGTCCTGGAGCAGGTCGCCCTGACCGGACTCGACGAGGACGTGCTCGACGAACTCTTCGCCGTCCTCGTGCGGGACTTCTCCGCGCACGCCGTCGAACTGCACGGCAAGGACTCGGCGACCGAACAGCAGCAGGGCTGGGCGCTGGGTTCGGTCCGGCGGCCGGTCGTCGACCAGGCACGCACGGAGCGGGTCTGGCAGCGGGTCGAGGCGCTGTCCGGCGCGTACGAGACGGCTCCGTAGCGGCGCCGGGTGCCGGGCCGTGCAGGCCCGGCACCCGGTCCGGTCCAGGTGCAGCCCCCGGGTGTTCTCCGCGCTGCAGCGCCGAGCGGCCTCAGAAGGCCATGTCGTCGAAGAGCGCGGACATGTCCGGTACCGAGGCGCGGCCCAGTTTCCGTTCGGCCCAGATCACCTTTCCCTGCGCGGCGTAGCGCGTGCCCCAGCCGTCCGCGAACTGGGAGACGAGGAACAGGCCCCGCCCTCCTTCGTCGGTGGTGGCCGCCCGCCGGAGCCGGGGCGATGTGTTGCTGCCGTCCGACACCTCGCACACGAGGGCGCGGCCCAGCAGCATTCTGACGCGTACGGGCGGGGCGCCGTAGCGGACCGCGTTCGTGAGGAGCTCGCTGACGATGAGTTCCGTGGCGAACGCCTGGTCCTCCAGCCCCCAGTCGGTGAGTTGCCGGCCCACCTGGTCACGTATCGGGGACACGGCCGTCACGTCGAACGGTACGTCCCAGGTCGCGACGCAGGACGGGGCGAGCAGCCGGGTCCCGGCCACCAGCAGCGCCACGTCGTCGCCGGGATGCTCGGGCAACATGGTCTCCACCAGGGCGCCGCAGATCTCCTCCGGTGTCCCACCCGCGTGGGCGATGGCGGCGCGGAGCATCTCCAGGCCCTCGTCGATGTCCCGGCCACGGTTCTCGATCAGGCCGTCGGTGAACAGCACCAGGCGGCTGCCCTCGACGAGGTCCAGTTCGCCTGCCTCGAAGGGATGCCCGCCCACTCCCAGCGGCGGAGACAGCGGCAGCTCGGGAAAGGTCACCCCGCCCTCGGGAGACACCACCGCGGGTGCGAGATGCCCGGCGCGGGCGAAGGCGCAACGCCCCCCGACGGGGTCGTAGACGGCGTAGAGACAGGTGGCGCCGGTGAGCGGAGCACGGTCGTCGTCGGTGTGCGCCGTCTGGGCGTCCAGCCGGGTCACCATCTCGTCGAGATGGCCCAGCAGCTCGTCCGGGGCCAGGTCCAGTGAGGAGAAGTTCAGCACGGCCGTCCGCAGCCGTCCCATGGTCACCGCGGCCTGCAGCCCGTGTCCCACGATGTCACCGACGACCAGTGCGACGCGGAAACCGGGCAGGGGAATGACGTCGAACCAGTCGCCGCCGACGCCGGACTCCGCCGGCAGATAGCGCGAGGCGATGTCCAGCGCGTCCTGTTCGGGCAGGCCCCGGGGCAGCAGACTGCTCTGCAGTGTCACGGCCATCGCGTGCTCACGGCCGTACCGGCGCGCGTTGTCGATGGCGACGGCGGCACGGGCCACGAGCTCTTCGGCCACGGCGACGTCCTCCTCCTCGAACCGGGGTGTGTCCGCGGCCCGCCAGAAGTTGGCCATGCCGAGGACCACCCCGCGTGCTCGTACCGGCACGGTGATCAGGGACTGGATGCCGTAGTCCAGCGCCTGCCGAGCGCCCTGCGGGTCCTGCGCCCGCCAGTCCTCAGCGGTGCGCAGGTCCGGCACCAGTACGGCCTTGCCGCGATTGAGTGCCGCCACCATCGGGGTGTCGGCCATGACGAACCGGATCACGTCTCCCACCGGCTGCAGGGGATGCCCGGTCCGCGCTTCGCTGAGCGCGGTGCGGCGCATCCGGTGCACGGCTCCTGTCGGCTCGTCCCCGCGCAGGACGGACTCCAGGAGTTCCACGGTGACGAAGTCGGCCAGTCGGGGGACCGCCACCTCGGAGAGCTCCTCCGCCGTACGGCGCACGTCGAGCGTGGTGCCGATCCGCACACCCGCCTCGTACAGGAAGGAAAGGCGTCCACGGGCGACCTCGGCCTGGCCGGACAGGGCTGTCAGCTCCGTGGTGTCGCGGAAGGTGGCGACCAGACCGGGCACCTCGCCGAACGGCGCGGTGAGCCGGATGTTCACGGCCAGCAGCCGGTCACCCGCCGGGACCACCTCATCGGAGGCGGCCTGCCCCGACAGCAGCAACCGCTTCAGCGCGGGCGCCAGGTCGAGATCCGACACCGGCCGCTGCTCGACGTCCTCGGGAAGGCCCAGCAGTCGCCGTGCCTCGTCGTTGGAGAGCAGCAGGCGCCCGTCGCCGCCGACGATCAGGACTCCCTCGCGCACCGCGTGCAGCACGGCGTCGTGATGCTCGTACATCCGCGTCATCTCGGCCGGACCGAGCCCACGGGTCTGCCTGCGCAGCCGGCGGCTGACCAGAGCCGTGCCGACGGTCGCCAGCGCGAGGGCTGCCGCTGCCGCACCCAGCAGCATCGGCAGCTGCTCGTTCAGCACATGGCCCAGCGTGGCGTACTCGATGCCGGCGCTGACCATCCCCACCACACGCCTGCTCGGATCCATCACGGGCACGACCGCGCGCACGGCGTCGGCCGGCCGGCCGTGGAACGTCTCCGTGAACGTCTCTCCCGCGGCGGCCCGGCCGACACCCTGTGCTTTCGTGCCGATCAGGGCGGGGTCGGGGTCGGTGAGCCGGACCCCGTGCTTGTCCAGGACGCTGATGAAGTCGACGCCGGAGCCCTTTCTCGCCTGCTCCGCCGCCGCCTGAAGCCGTGCCGTGGGATCCGGTGACAGGAGAGCCGACGCTGTGCCGGGCGCGTGCGCGAAGGCTTCCGCCGCGGCCAGCGAACGGTTCCGCGCATTGCGCTCGCCGTCGTACCGGCCCTGCACGACCAGGGCCGCGGCCGCCACCGCGACCAGGACGAGCACGACCAGCGCCTGGAGCAGAAAGACCTGCGCGGCAAGGGTGCGGACGCTCATGGAGGGTGACATGCGGCGCCGGCCGGACGGACCGGGCCCTGGCCGACGGAAGGCACCCCGTGACCGCCGTGTGCCGGGTGGCGGCGCCGCTCCGGCCCATGGCCTGCGGAAACGTCCGCTCATGCCCCTTTTCTAGCACTGGGCCTCCGTGGTCGGCGAGCGGTACGACCGCGGCGTTCCCGTCTGGTCACAGCCTGAGCTGTCGGCTGTGCTAAGGTTTTGGAGTTGCAGTTGTGGTACCCATGAACGTATGTGCGCCTGACGGGAATGTTTCTCCTTCGGGCGCATTATTTTGTTTCCGGCATCTCCGGATGGGGCCTCTGCCTACAGAACGGAGAAGGTCATGGCACAGGGAACCGTGAAGTGGTTCAACGCCGAAAAGGGTTTCGGCTTCATCGCGCAGGACGGCGGCGGTCCCGACGTCTTCGCCCACTACTCCAACATCGCGACCCAGGGCTTCCGTGAGCTCCAGGAGGGCCAGCGGGTCTCCTTCGACGTCACGCAGGGCCAGAAGGGCCCGCAGGCGGAGAACATCGTCCCCGCCTGATCGCCGGACGCGTATCCGCTCTCCGGGGTCCGCACCGTCATGGTGCGGACCCCGGTTTGTGCTGTTTCCAGGAAGGCAGACAACCGCATGTCCCGTAGGCCCCAGAAGTCGAACCGGCGCGCCTCGTCCCCCCGACCGTCCGCGTCGTCGTCGACGGAATTCCGGCTGCCGGAAGGTACGACACCCGCACTTCCCGCTGTCGAGGACTTCGCCGGTCTGGACATGCCCGCGGGACTGCTGAAGACCCTCACCGCGCAGGGCGTGACCACGCCCTTCCCCATCCAGGCCGCCACGCTGCCCAACTCGCTCGCCGGCCGTGATCTGCTGGGGCGGGGCCGCACCGGCTCCGGCAAGACCCTCGCGTTCGGGCTCGCGCTGCTGGCCCGCACGGCCGGACTGCGCGCGGAGCCCAAGGCACCCCTCGCCCTCGTGCTGGTGCCCACCCGTGAACTCGCCCAGCAGGTGACCGACGCGCTGACCCCCTACGCGACGGCGGTCAACCTCCGGCTGGCCACCGTGGTCGGCGGGCTGTCCGTCACCAAGCAGGCCGCAGCGCTCCGGCGCGGCGCCGAGGTGCTCGTGGCGACTCCCGGCAGGCTCAACGACCTCGTGGAACGCGGGGACTGTGTGCTCGACCAGGTACGCATCACCGTGCTGGACGAAGCGGACCAGATGACCGACATGGGCTTCCTGCCGCAGATCACCAAGCTGATCCGCCAAGTACGGCAGGACGGACAGCGCATGCTGTTCTCGGCCACCCTGGACCGCAACATCGACCGTCTGGTGCAGCAGTTCCTGACCGACCCCGTGGTGCACTCCGTGGACCCGTCCGCGGGCGCGGTGACCACCATGGAGCACCACGTGCTGCACCTCCAGGACGAGACCGACAAGAAGTCGGTCACCACGCGCATCGCCGCCCGTGACGGCCGGGTCATCCTGTTCCTCGACACCAAGAGGTCCGCCGACCGTCTCGCCAAGCGGCTCCTGGCCGTAGGGGTCCGCGCGGCGGCACTGCACGGGGGCCGTTCCCAGCCGCAGCGCAACCGCACCCTGGAACAGTTCAAGAACGGCCAGGTCACCGCGCTGGTGGCGACGAACGTCGCGGCCCGGGGCATACACATCGAGGACCTCGACCTGGTCGTGAACGTCGATCCGCCCACCGACCACAAGGACTACCTCCACCGGGGCGGACGCACGGCCCGCGCCGGCGGCTCCGGCAGCGTGGTCACTCTGGTCCTGCCCGACCAGAAACGGGACGTCACCCGGCTCATGTCGGACGCGGGCATCCGCCCCCGAACGGCCCGCATCAAGTCGAGCGACGCGGAACTGGCCACCATCACCGGCGCCCGCGAGCCGTCCGGCGTGCCCGTCACCGTCGAGGTCCCCCAGCCGGCGACACCGTCGGGATCCGGTTCGGACCGGAAGGCCGGCACGAAGCCGGCGCGGCGATCCGGCCGCCGGCGCCGAAACGGCGGCGGGGACGAAGCGGCGACAGGCGCCGCCGCCAGGACGGCGGGCCGGGCCTCCGACCGCCGCACCGCTCCCGGGGCGACAGCGTCAGGCGGCACCTCCGCAACCGGCGGACGCGGTTCTGCCCGCCGCGCGGGATCCGGCGGGCGCACGGGCGGCGGTGCCGTCGGAGCGGGCGGCCGCAGCTCCGACCGCCCGTCCGGCGCCGGGGCCTCCGGCAAGGCCGCCCGCGGATCCGGCCGACGGGCGGCGGCCGGCGGCGACACGGGCGGCGCTGCCGGGACCGGCGGCCGGACTGGTACTGCCAGGGCCTGAGCCTGTCCTGGGCCGGCCGCCGTCGCACGGCGGAGCCGGCCCCGAACGCGGCGATGCCCCAGGCGATGTCACGGGCCTCACCGGCCGGCTTCGGCCACGACCGGCGTGACAGTGGCCGCGCCTCTCGCGGCGGGCGGTTGGCGGGCCGACACGGTGACGTGCCCGCTGCAGAGGCGTGAACGCAGCGGGGCGGCCCGGCCGGACACTACTCGGCGAACCGGCACCGCCAGGTCCGCACGCTGTCGGCCACGTTGCCGCGGCGGCCGTCGAGCCGTTCGGCACGGTGCATCTCCTGGCGGTCGTCCGCTGAGGTGTCAGGAGGTGCCGGTGGCCGAGAGAGCGCCCACGGCGAACTTGTGCGTCTGTGCGGCCGCTTCGTCGATCGGTACGTGCTTGCCGTCCGGCGGGAAGAAGTCGACGACGCCGATCGCTCCGTAATCGGCCCAGAAACAGGTCGTCATGGGGAAGGTGTCGCTGACGTTCTGCTGGCACTTCAGCACCAGGTCCTTGGTGGTGAAGGACTTGGGCCGGCCCACAGGGTTCCGGCCGTAGCCCTTCTCCAGGTGCATGGTGTGGGAGAAGACCTTGTCCAGCGAAGCGGCGGGGTCCGCGACCTTCTCGTACAACGTCGTCCGGGCGGTGAGGTTCGGTACGGTCGCCCGCATCCCGCCCTTGCTGAGGGTGATGCGCGTCGCGCCGAAGCAGGAGACCTGGTCTTCCCCGGATTCCTGCTTGATGCGCGGCAGGCCGTCGTCGCCGGCGACCAGCATGTCCAAGTCGCTGCCGAAGTCGAAGCCTCCGTTGCCCTTGTCGCAGGTCATGCCGTCCAGTGCGGGCACGCGGACCGCCTTGTACCGTGCTCCGGTGTCGGCGGCGAGCTGTTGTGCCTGCGGCAGGGCGTCCTTCGTGCCACCGCAGCCCGTTGCGAGCACGCCGACCGCTACGGCGGCGGCCGGAATCCCCCATTTCTTCTTCATTGCCGATCTCCCCTGGTAAGTGATCATCAAGGGATCCTAAGGCCCGGTGTCATTGGCCCATTCATGCGGAGACGGGCCGGCCGGGCTGCCCAGGGGTGGGCACCCGCCTGTCCGCCGAAGGCGCCCGGGGTGCCGAGGACCGCCGCAGCGCAGGCGCGCTGAACCACAAGGCCGGTGTGCTGGGCCCACGCCACCGGCACAGCTGAGAGGGCGTCAGAAGAGTTCGCGGTACTGGTTGAAGCCGGTGCCGACCTTGACTCGGGACGTGAAGGGCGCGGCCGTCCTGCCCGTCCCCTTGTACAGCCACAGGTTGCCCTTGGGGTCGCGGGCGAGGAGGTCGCTGTGGCCGTCGCCGTCGACATCGCCCGTGGCCACCAGCTTGTTGAACTGGTTCCAGCCGGAACCCACCCTCACCCGGGACGCGAACGGCTTGCGCAGATCACCCGTGCCCTTGTACAGCCACAGGACGCCCTGCTTGTCGCGGGCGACGATGTCAGGCTTGCTGTCGCCGGTCAGGTCGCCCTGGCCGGCGATCTGGGTGAACTGGTTCCAGCCGGGGCCCACCTTGACACGCGGTGCCAGTGAGCCGTCCGCCTTCGTCTGCAGGCGCCACAGGACGCCCTGCTTGTCGCGGGCCAGCAGGTCGGGGTGCTTGGCGCCGCCCAGGGTGCCGGGGGAGAAGACGGCGTCGTACTGCCCCCAGCCGGTGGCCACCTTCTTGAGGCGATCGTGGCGCCAGAGATTCAGCGTGCCGTCGTCCATGACGTGGTACGCACCGTCCTGGTAACCGGTCAGATCGGGGTCGACCGACACCCCGTACCTGAAGTGCGGCCAGACGTACGCACCCGACCGGTCCTCGAAGCCGCCCTCCCCGTCGGCCATGTAGACGTACATCTGGCCCGACGGCAGGATCCCGGAGAGGAAGAAGGACGGCGCGGCGGGTGTGGGCTTGTGCTGCCCGCCCACGGCGGCACTCCGGGCGAGGTTCTTCGCCGGACCGGTCGTCGCAGGGGCGTCGGCCAGGGCGGTGCCGGCGGTGACGCCGACCAGGGCGACGGCGATCGCCGAGGTGACGAGACGCGACAGGGCACGTGCACGCCGGGAAGGCTGGGTCATGTACGACTCCATGAGGTACGAGGAACCAGGCGGCGCGCGCTGCATAGGTGTGAGGGCGCCCGCATCATTGTCCGGATCTTTGCACCTCTGTCCCAGTGGTTTTGCGGTGGGGGTACGGAATTCCCAATTCCGCCCGGATGGCACCGTGGAGGAAAGGCGCACGCCCCGGCAGCACCGCGCCCCGACGAGGGTCTCGGACGCTCACAGGGCAGCCTGACCTGCAAGATCCACCTCGCCGATCAGGGTTCTGCCTCTGCCCTGTTGAACAGGCCGGCGCGGGCGGCGAGCAGGGCGGCGGCGGCTGCGCGGTGGGGGGCCCGCTCGTCGAGGGGTTCGCCGGTGATGAAGAGGCGGTGGTAGAGCGGGGCGGTGGCGGCCCGGATCAGCTCTACCGGGTCGATCCCGTCAGGGAGTTGACCCTGTTCCACGGCGCGGGTCACGACTTCGGCGGCCTGCTGGTGGCGGGCGGTGAAGAAGGCGCTGAGCGCCGCCGCGCCGAGGTCGGAGCGGAGGGCCGCGCCGATCAGGGCGGTCGGCGCGGTGCGCAGGTCGGGGTCGGTGAAGGTGGCGTACACCTCTTGGGCGATCAGTTGGATGTCCTCGTCCACGTTCCCGGTGTCGGGGATCGGCCAGGGCTGGTCGGCGGAGAGCGCGAGTGCGTCGGCGATCAGGCCGTCGACGCCGCCCCAGCGCCGGTACACCGTCGACTTGTTGACGTCGGCGCGGTGGCAGATCGCCTCGACCGTGAGCTGGTCGTACCCCTTCTCGGCGAGTTCGGCGAGGGTCGCGGCGACCACGGCCGCGCGGACCCGGGCACTTCGCCCGCCGGGCCTGGTCCCTGCCCTCGTGGCCTGTGACTTCTCAGGCAAAGTCAACTCCAGTCGCTTTAAGGCTTGCGTACGGGTGGGCGTACTGCAAGGATACTAACGCGACTCCGGTTGCTTTAGGTAGGGAAGTAATGGCAGTCAAGGAAAGGACGCCACATGACCGCATCGATCCCGAGCCCCGAGGCCCTGCACCCGCTGCCCGAGCACAACCGGGTGGTCCTGCTCCGCCCGCTGGTCACTGACGCGCGGATCGAGGTCGGCGAGTACACCTACTACGACGACCCCGACGGCGCGACGGAGTTCGAACGCCGCAACGTGCTCTACGGCTACGGGCCCGAGCGGCTGGTGATCGGCAAGTACTGCGCGATCGCCGCCGGCACCCGCTTCCTGATGGCGGGCGCCGCCCACCCCACCATGGGCGTCTCCACCTTCCCCTTCACCATGTTCGGCGGCACCTGGACGGAACGGACCCTCGACCTGGTCACCGGCGTACCCAGCCGGGGCGACACCGTGATCGGGAACGACGTCTGGATCGGCTACCAGGCGCTGATCATGCCCGGTGTACGGATCGGGGACGGCGCGATCGTCGCGGCAGGCGCGGTGGTCACCGCCGACGTCGAGCCGTACACCGTGGTCGGTGGCAACCCCGCCCGCACGATCCGGCGCCGCTATGAGGACGCCGACATCGAGCGGCTGCTCGGGGCGGCGTGGTGGGACTGGCCGGTGGAACTGGTCACCGAGCACGTGCGCACCATCATGGCGGGCACGCCCGCCGAGATCGAGCGGATCGCGAAGGAGGCCGCCCTATGACGGTGGAGAAGCGGATCGACGGCACCGCCGTCCTCGACCACGGCGGGGAAGGCCCTGATGTACTGCTCCTGCACGGCGCCAACCGCACGGCACTCGACTGGGAGCCCGTCCGGCCTCACCTGCCCGGCGTGCGGCTGGTCGCCATGGACCTGCGCGGGCACGGGCGTTCGGCACCGGCGTCCACGTACGCGTGGGAGGACCACCTGGCCGACGTGGATGCCGTGACTCGCGGACTAGGGCTGCGCAGGCCCTGGCTGGTCGGGCACTCGCTGGGCGGCATGATCGCCGTGCGGTACGCGGTGTCGAGGGACTGTGCCGGCGTGGTGGACCTGGACGGCTTCGGCGGCGGGGTGCCCACGCTGTACCCCGGGCTGACGCCCCAGGAGGTGCGGGAGCGCCGAGCCGAGCAGATCGCTCTCTTTGCCGGTGCCCCGGCTGCGACGGAGCCCGGGCAGCTAGAGGCGCGGGCACGGGCGATGGCCGAGCGCTTCGGGTGGGACCCGGAGCACGAGGTGGCGCGCGCACGGCGCTCCGAAGGACGCCCTCTGCCCGATGAACTATCCGCGCTGATGGCCCCGTTGGAAGGCTATGACCTGTTCGCCGAGGTCCGCGGACTGCGCATCCCGGCCTTGCTGGTCGTCGGCGGGCGCGCGCCGGACTTCGACCACCTCCCGCAGCACATCAGGGAGTTGAACGAGGCACTGGTACGCGGCATCGGACGGGAGCTCGCGGCGTTGCCGGGTCACGTCCGCGTGGTCAGACTGGAGTCGGCCGGACACATGGTCCACCTCGACGAGCCGGCCCGGGTCGGCAAGCTGATCCGGGAGTTCACGGAGCCGTCCGGGACGTGACGGCGGTCTCGGGCACGCCTGCGCGATCGGGTCGTAGGCCCGCAGCACCGCAAGCGCCAAGTGCAGCCGGTGGCGCCGCCAGCGAGAAGCTCCTGCCATGCCCGAGGCCATGGCTGTGGTCCATGACCACGCTCATGAGCAGTCGAGCGAGAGCCCGTCTACGCGTCAGTCTCCTTGTCATGACGCCCCATACGGCGCTTGTGGCGGTTGCCGAGAAGCAGGGCGGAGCAGATGACGGAGCAGACCAGCCCTGCGTACAGCAGGGGCGGGGCCCAGAACCACACCATTTCGGTGCTGTGGCCGCTGGTCCAGTGGCAGGTGATGGACGGAGGAAAGCTGTTCACGCTCACCGATGTCAGGCCGTAGTCCCGTCCCGCGTCCATGTACACGCCGGCGCCGGTCTTGTCCCCGCACACGTCAAGCGGGTGCGTGAAGGCGAGCCCGTAGACGGTGGCGGCCCCATACGCGGCGATCGCTGTCGCGGTCCCGATCACAGCCCAGCGGGCCGGCTGCGAGGGCTTCCTCCTGGCCGCCCACAAGAAGTAGGGGAACGTCCCAACGGCGAAGAGGAGGAGAGTGATCACGGGCGGGCCGAAGAACGTGAACAGAGACACCATGCACCCTGACGCTACTTCGGGCGGAACGTGGAGGCGTGCGGTACGAGATCTACCGGCTGCTCGTTCCCCCGGGGACGGCGGCTGACCATACAGGCTCCGCTGGCCTTGTGGGGGTGGGCCGATGGCATGATCAAGGGGTGATCAGCGAACTTGCTCAGCCCAGTTCCGCGAAGTACGTCCTGTTTGATGTCGACGGCACGTTGATCGACGCGGTGGACAACCAGCGTCTGGTCTGGAAGACGTGGGCGGGTCGATTTGGACTGGACCCTGACGCGGTTTACGAGCTGGCGCTGCGGACGCGGCCGATGGAGACCTTCGCGGAGGTCGCCCCGGGCCGGGACCCACAAGAGTGCCTGGCTGTGTTGCATGAACTGGAGGACGACGACGTTCGGTCGGGTGTCTACGCCGCTTTCGACGGTGCGTCCCAGCTGCTCTCCACCCTGCCTTCGGGGTGCTGGGGGCTGGTGACGTCCAACTATGAGCATCGGGTGCGTGGACGGTTCGCCCGGACCGGCCTGCCGGTTCCCCGTGTGCTCGTGGATGCCGCCGCCGTCGACGAGGGCAAGCCGTCGCCGGTCCCCTATCTGCTGGCCGCTGAGCGACTTGGTGCCAAGCCGGAGGAATGCCTGGTCATTGAGGACGCGCCGTCGGGCATTGAGTCCGGGCGGCGGGCCGGGATGACGGTGTGGGGAGTCAACACGCCGGTCGCGGTGGACGGCGTGCACCGCCACTTCGAGAGCCTGCGCGAGGCACTACCCGACATCTTGGCCTTCGTGGCCAGAGGCTAGGCGCAGGTCGATCCAGGGCACGGTGTCGCCCTCGCGCAGCAGATAGCGCTCAAGCTCGACGAAGCCGTGCTGGTCGGCGAAGCGCAGCCCCTCCGGGTTGGAGGCCAGTACCACGGTCTCGATCACCTGGGCGTCCAGTGCGCGGGCCTGGCCCAGGGCGCGCTCGTAGAGCTGGGTGCCGAGGCCGCGGCGGCGGTAGTCGGGCAGGACGCGGGCGATGACCGTGGCAGTGGCGCCGTTGTCCTCGGTGGGCGGGCGCACGGTGGTGCAGCCGATCAGGACGTCGCCGAGGTAGGCGACCTCCATGCGGTTGCGGCCGGTCCGGGCACGGACGTCGTCGAGCGACAGCACGTCGCCGGGGATGATCAGGTTGTGCACGTACTGCCAGTCGTGGATCGAGACGTCGTCGTCCACCACTTGGATGCGAAGGTCGGTCACCGGCCCAGCAAACAGATGCCTGCCGTGGCCCGTCAAACGCAATTGCCGTGAGAGGAAGTGCAGTTTGGGGCCCGGGTGGCGACGCGGCGAGATGAGCGGCGATGCGTGTGATCGCCCGGGTCTTCGTCTTGCCGGCCGGCGAGCGCCCACCGCCTGCTCATGTGCTCTACGATCTCGGACCCTTGTGGCAGCCCTGTACTTTGCCGTGCAAGCCGGTTCCCGCAGGTCAGGAACGGGACCTGCTTTGATGCTCCTTGACTTAGTTAGTGAGTCAGCACTAACTTGACTCGCATGGTCAGGATGAGCGCAGAAGACAGGCGTGAGAGCGTGATTCGCGCGGCGATCGCCGAGTTCGCGCAGAGGGGGTATCACGGCACCTCCACGGAGGCGATCGCCAGGCGTGTGGGGGTCTCGCAGCCCTACCTGTTCCGGCTCTTCCCGGGCAAGAAGGCGATCTTCACCGCCGCCTCGCTCCGCTGTGTCGAGGACACCTGCCAGGTGTTCGAGGAGGCGGCGAAGGGGTTGGAGGGCGAGGAGGCCGTGCACGCCATGGCGAACGCCTATACGCGGCTGATCACGGAGCACCCTGAAAAGCTCCAGATGCAGATGCAGACGTACATCGCCGTGGCGGCCGTCGAGGCGGAGGGGGACAGCCGGTTCGGTGAGGCCGTACGGGCCGCCTGGATGAAGCTCTGGGACACGGTGCATCTCCCGCTGGGGGCCGATGTGGAGGAGACCACCAGGTTCCTGGCGTACGGAATGCTCATCAACACCCTCATGGCCATGGGGTTCCCGGCCGGACACCGGGTCTGGGACGGGATGCGACTCGGCTAGGCGGCTCTCTCCGCGCCGCGGTCTCTAGTGCACATTTCATGGTCCAAAAAGTTAGTAAGCAATAACTAAGCGACAACCACGTGCAGAGCACGAATCACCCGCTGGGGGAAGCGATGTCACAACAGCAGGCAGTACGCCGAGGGGGAGTGGCCTGGGCCCTCGTGATCACCGGCGTCGCCGGATTCATGTCGGCCCTCGACAACCTGGTCGTCACCACCGCCCTGCCCTCCATCCGCGAGGACCTCGGAGGAGGGCTGGACAGCCTGGAATGGATCGTGAGCGCGTACACGCTCACCTTCGCCGTCCTGCTCATGTTCGGCGCGGCCCTCGGCGACCGGTTCGGCCGCAGGCGGCTCTTCCTCACCGGTATGGCCGTCTTCACGGCCGCGTCCGCCGCGGCGGCCCTCGCACCCGGCATCGACTCCCTGATCGCGGCCCGCGCCGTCCAGGGTGTCGGCGCGGCCGTCATGATGCCGCTCACGCTGACCCTGCTCACCGCCGCGGTGCCGGCCCAGAAGCGCGGGATGGCCTTCGGCGTCTGGGGCGCCATCAACGGACTCGGGGTCGCCTCGGGTCCCCTCATCGGCGGCAGCCTCACCGAACACGCGTCCTGGCACTGGATCTTCTGGCTGAACGTCCCCCTGGGCCTCGCCGTCATGCCGCTCGCCCGCCTCCGCCTCGCCGAGTCCTACGGCAACGGCGCAGCGCTCGACATCTCCGGCACCCTCCTCGTCAGCGGCGGTCTCTTCGGGATCGTGTACGGGCTCGTGCGCGCCCCCTCCGACGGCTGGACCGACTCCCTCGTACTCACTGGCCTGACAGCGGGCACGGTGCTGGTCGCCGCCTTCGTCGTGCACGGCATCCGGGGCAAGAACCCGATGCTCCCCATGCGGCTCTTCCGCTCCCGCGCCTTCTCCGGGATCAATGCCGCAAGCCTGCTGATGTTCCTGGGCATGTTCGGCTCGATCTTCCTGATCAGCCAGTACATGCAGGGCGTACTCGGCTACTCGCCGACCCAGGCCGGTCTGCGGATGCTGCCCTGGACCGGTATGCCGATGCTCGTCGCCCCCGTCGCCGGCATCCTCTCCGACCGTCTCGGTGGCCGCCCGGTCGTGGCCGCAGGACTGTTTCTCCAGGCCGTGGGCCTCGGCTACATGGCAGTCGTGGCCACCCCGCACGCCTCGTACACCGCCCAGCTGCCCGCGCTGATCATCAGCGGCATCGGCATGGCCCTGTACTTCGCGCCCGCCGCGAACCTGGTCATGTCCAGCGTCCGCCCGCACGAACAGGGCATCGCCTCCGGAGCCAACAACGCGCTGCGCCAGGTGGGCGGAGCCCTCGGCGTCGCCATCATGTCGTCGGTCTTCTCCGCCCAGGGCGGCTACGAGACCGCGCAGAGGTTCGTCGACGGTCTGCACCCCGCTCTCGTGCTCGGCTCCGCAACCGTGGCACTCGCCGGTGCGGCGACCCTGCTGATCCCGGCCCGGCGCCACATCGCCCAGAGCGCGGTCGCCGCGGACCAGACGCCGGTCCTGGAGACCACCGCGTCCTGAGCACGGCGCCTCACCGACGCAACCCGCTGACGCGCCCCTTGCGCGGCCCCGCCCCTCACGGCGGGCCCTGCAGGGGGCCAACCGGCATACGGGAGAAGCACCCCGCGTCGCCGGTACGGGTATCGAGGAGATGGGGTGCGTGCTTCAGACCACGGCGTCGACGAGCATGACGGCGGCCACGGCCAGCAGCGCCAGGGCGAAGATCCGTTGCAGGGTGTGCCCTCTCACCTTCGAAGAGAGGCGCCTGCCGTCCCAGGCACCCAGGACCGCGGCGCCGGCGAAGGGGGCGACGACCGCCCAGTCGAGTGCGTTGATCGTGCCGCCGCGCAGCGCGAGTGCGGCAAGCGAGTTGACGGTGATGACGAGCAGGCTTGTGCCCACCGCGTCGCGCATGCGCAGGCCGAGTATTCCCACGAGTGCCGGGACCGCGAGGAAGCCGCCGCCGACGCCGAGGACACCGGTGACTGCGCCGAGCCCCGCGCCGGCCGCTGCCGCGCGCCCGGGCCTGGTCGCAGGGGTGGCCTCCTTTTCCTGCCCGGGTCGCAGCATGCGTATCGCCGCGCCCGCCGCGACCAGCGCGAAGGCCGCCTGGAGGGCGGGCGCGGGAATGTTCGAGGCGAGGGCGGAGCCCAGCATCGCCGGACCGATCCCGGCCGCGGCGAAGAGGAGTCCCGCACCCCAGCGGACATGTCTGTCGCGCGCGTGGCCGGTCAGCGCGACTGACGAGGTGAGGGCCACGATCACCAGTCCGGCGGTGGTGGCCGCCATCGGGGTGAAGCCGAGCAGGTAGATCAGGGCGGGGACGGCCAGGACGCTGCCGCCGCCGCCGAGCGCGCCGAGCGTCAGCCCGATCACCGCGCCGGCCGCGAGGGCGAGGATCAGCGCGGTCACGCGACCGTACCCGGCAGGCCCTGCGCGTTCACCACGGGCAGGTCCGCCAGGGCCCATGCGCGCATGCCGCCGATCACGTCCACCGCCGCCGCGCCGCTGTCCGTGAGCAGGCCGACCGCCTGCTGGGAGCGCTTGCCGGACCGGCAGATGACGACCAGGGGGCGCCGTTCGGCCTCGTCAGGCAGCGGCGCGCCTGCGGAGAGCCGGGAGAGGGGGAGGAGGAGGGCCCCGGGTATGTGGCCCGCGCGCCATTCGTCGGGTTCCCGGACGTCCAGCAGGACGCACATGCTGTCGCGGGCGGCGGTGCCGTCGCCCGTGTGACCGGTGCGCCGGGCTGCTTCGTCCACGGTGATCCGGCCTGTGCCGAAGGGGGGTGTGTTCATGGGCTGTCCTCGCCTGGTGGGCAGTGGTGGGTGGATCCGACCTGGTGGGGATCAGGCGGCGCAGAGCGGGAGTCCGGCCGGTTCGGCGGCGGTGAAGGAGTCATCCACGGCGACGACGTCCCTGCCCGCCGCGTCCAGCAGCGAGGCGGCGATGGCGGCCCGCATGCCGCCCGCGCAGTGCACCCACACGACACCCGGCGGCACGTCGTGGAGGCGCCGGTGCAGGGTGTGCAGCGGGATGTGGACGGAGCCCTGGATGAACCCGGCGGCCCGTTCGGAGGCGCGCCGGACGTCCAGCACGACCAGGTCCTGGCCGCGCCGGCACTCGGCCAGGTCGGCGAACGTGGCGCGGGGAAAGGCGGCCAGGTGCGTGCCCGGGAGGGTCCAGGCGGTCGGCTCGCCGGTGGCCGCGGCGGCCGGGCGGTCGATGCCGACGCGCACCAACTCGCGCTGCGCGTGAGCCAGTTGCTCAGCAGACGCGGCGAGCAGGGTCACCGGCTTGCCCCAGGGAATCAACCAGGCCAGATAGGTGGCGAGCTGCCCGTCGGCCTCGAAGTTGTAGGTGCCTGCGACGTGCCCTTCGGCGAACGCGATCCGGTTGCGCAGGTCGACCACCCACTCCCCGGCGGCCAGCCGTGCCGCGATCTCCGCGGCGTCGGCGACTGCGGGGGCGGTCAGGTCGACGGGGGCGGGCCCGGCGGTGTTGGCGGGGCCCATGTGGGCGTAGTAGGCGGGGAAGTCCTCCAGGCCGGCCAGGAGGCGGCTGACGAAGGTGTCGACGTCCTGGGTGAGGGCTTCATTGGACGCCCTCTCCTTGCCGATGGTGGTCTCGGTGCCCGCGCTCTGGCCGGCGGAGCAGAAGCTGCCGAATCCGTGTGTGGGCAACACGGTGGCGGCGTCGGGCAGTTCTGCGGCGAGGCGGTGCGCGGAGGCGTACTGGGCCCGGGCCAGTTCCTCGGTCAGGCGCGGCTCGACCAGGTCGGGGCGGCCCACCGTGCCGATCAGCAGCGATCCTCCGGTGAACACCGCGAGCACCGTGCCGTGCTGCTCCAGCGCGTAGGCGGTGTGGTGCGGCGTGTGCCCCGGCGTCGCCAGCGCCCGCAGGGCCAGGTCCGTGTCGATGAGCGTGCGGTCGCCGTCGTGCACGGGGATGCGCTGGTAGGACACCGCAGCCCCGGCCGGCACGAGGTAGGCCGCGCCGGTGAGGCGGGCGAGCTCCAGGCCGCCGGTGACGTAGTCGTTGTGGATGTGGGTCTCGACGACGTGCGAGATCCGGACACCCCGGCGTGCCGCCGCCGCCAGCATCCGGTCGATGTCACGCGGCGGGTCGATGACCACGGCCGTGTGCTCGCCGCCCGCGAGGTAGCTGCGGTTTCCGAGTCCGGCTATCTCGATCGTGTCGATGAAGAACATTTCATGCACTCCTTTCAGCGCCCCGCAGACGCGCGGGTCTGCGGGGCGTGAGCGTGGACAGCCATCTCGTGCACGGGGTGGCCACGGGGGCGTTCAGCGTGCCGACGTGAGTCCGCGTACGCTGCGGCGCGGACGGGTGAAGGGGGCGCCGGCGGGATCGAGGCGGTATCCGGCGCGGGCGTCGAAACGGGCGACGACGCTGAACCGGTCGCCGCGGATGAGGGTCGTGCGCCATTCGACCGCGCGGCCGTGCGTACGGCCGAGTCGTTCGATGGAGAACGCCGCCACCCCGTCGGGCAGGCCGAGCAGCCTCTTCTCGGCGGCGGTGGGGGTGACGGCCTTGATGTGTTCCTCGCCGCCGACCAGCCGGATGCCACAGCGTTCGGCGAGTTCGTCGTAGAGCGCGGTGTGGCTGAAGTCGGCGTCCAGCAGGGCGCGGGTGTCCGACGCCAGCAGCCACACCTTGTCGTGGGCCAGTGGCTCGCCGTCGGCCAGGCGGATGCGCTCCAGGTACAGCAGGGGCGTCGACTCCTCCATGCCCAGGCGCACCGCCACATGGGCGTCGGCGCGGACGTCCAGCGTGCGCACGATGCTGCGCTGTTCGAGTCCGGCCGCCTCGACGGAGGCGAACAGGCTGTAGAGGGCACCGACGGGCTGTTCTATGACCGCCTCGTCCGCAGGTCGCGGGCGGCGGCCCTTGGCCGCGGTGACCAGCCCTTGCTCCCGCAGCTCACGCAGCGCCGCACGAATGGTGTGCCGACTCACCTCGTACCGCTTGACCAGCTCCATCTCGCCGGGGAAGGAGTCGACGAACTCGCCCTGCTCCAGCCGGAGCCTGAGGTCGTCACGCACATGACGCCACAGCGGGGTCCCGCCCCGGCCTGCCTGGGAACGCGCGCCCCGGCCGCCCGCGGGAGTGGGTTCCTCACCCATGATCCATCCTTGTGTACGTACATTTGCAGCTCTAATGTACGTACATTAGCGTGGTCGGGCAAGGAAGGGGAAGCACCCACCCGCACGTGATCCTCGGGCCGCACCGTCATGGATCGCGCCGCCGCGCACGGCCCGCCTGCCCGTCGGCACGGCCCCCTCGAACCGGATGGAGAACGGGTATGACCACTGACGCGCACCACAAGGTCCTCATCGTCGGCGGAGGAAGCGCCGGTGTGAGCGTCGCGGCCCGGCTGAAGCGCCAGGGCATCCGCGGCATCGGGCTCGTCGAGCCCTCCACCACGCACTACTACCAACCGCTGTGGACCCTGGTCGGCGGCGGGCGTGCCAGCGCGGCGGACAGTGCCCGCACCCAGCAGTCCGTGATGCCGAAGGGCGTCGCCTGGATCCGCAGCCGCGTGGAGACGGTGGCTCCCGGGGAGCGGACGGTCGGCCTCGCCGACGGGCGGACCATCGGCTACGACAGGCTCGTCGTCTGCCCGGGCATCCAGCTCGACTGGGACGCGGTGCCCGGCATGGCGCAGGCGGTCGCCGCGCCGCACACCTCCAGCAACTACTCCTACGAACTGGCCCCCAAGACCTGGGACCTGATCCGCTCCATGCGCTCGGGCACGGCCGTGTTCACCATGCCATCGGGCCCGATCAAGTGCGGCGGGGCGCCCCAGAAGATCGCCTATCTCGCGGCGGACCACTGGCGCGAGCAGGGCGTACTGAAGGACATACGGGTGGTCCTCGTGCTGCCCACACCGGGCATGTTCGGGGTTCCCGTGTTCGCCGCCGAGCTCGAACGGATCGCGGCCCGCTACGGCATCGAGGTGCACACCAACAGCGAGCTGGTCGAAGTGGATCCGGACGGCCGCGACGCCCTGGTGGTCAACCACGAGTCCAAGACCAAGGACTCCATCCGGTTCGACACGATGCACCTGGTCCCGCCCCAGTCGGCGCCCGGCTGGCTCAAGACGAGCGAACTGGCCGACCCGGAGAACCCGGCCGGGTACGTGGAGATCGACAAGCACAGCATGCGCCATGCGCGCTACCCCGAGATCTTCGCCCTCGGCGACGCGGGATCATCGCCCAACTCCAAGACCGGGGCCGCGGTCCGCAAGCAGGCACCCGTCGTCGCCCGCAACGTCGCCGCCAGCCTGGCAGGCGCCGAGTCGCTGCCCGCGTCGTACGACGGATACTCCTCCTGCCCCATCACCACCTCACGGCACCGCATGCTGCTGGCCGAGTTCGACTACAGCCTGCAGCACCGCCCCACCTTCCCCCTCATCGACACCACCCGTGAACGCCGGGACATGTGGTACCTCAAGCGCTACGGACTGCCGTTCCTCTACTGGAACCTCATGCTCCGCGGACGCGCCTGACCCCCGCGCCCTCAGCCAACCAGGCCGCGCCTGGCCGCCCTTGAGCGATGGGCGCCTGTCTGGCAAGATCAACATCTATGTCCGACGGGGAGCCCAGCACGGTGAGCAGCACGCTGACGGGTCGCGGTCGCCACCTGGCGCGCACGGCGCTCCTCTCGGCGCTTTGCTGTGTCACAGCGGTCGGGTGCGGCGGGACCTCCCAAGGCTCGACCGCCCATGGCGCAGCCAGCCCTTCCAGCGACCGGGTATCAGTCGTGGACGCGACGCAGCTCCAGTCCACCTTGCCCACAGCTCTCAACATGCCCCGGGACTTGTCGGAAGAACGCACGGTCAGGGCCTGGGACTTGGCGGCGGAGCCCTCCCAGTGCCAGGACGAACGGTGGCCGGACGCCTGGTGCGCGAAAGCTGCCGCAGTCGGCCTGGCTGCCTTCACCAACACCACCGATCAAGACCTCGGGATCCACCTGGTCTCCTTCCCGGACGAACAGTCTGCGGCCCAGGCCTTCAAAAAGAGGGACAAGTCGGACGAGGTGGGCCGGTACCCAGGCCCGGACGGAGCGCCCGTCTACACCCTCGACCTCGTCGCGTCGGGGGGCGATCCGTACGCGTCCGGCAGAGGAACGACCTTCCAGCGGGGCACGGTCGTCGGCAGGATCGAGTACGCGTGGCAGCCGGGAGCGAAGGTGCCGGCCGACCGTTTGCTTGCGGTGACGCGCATGGTGGTCCAGCGGATCGACGAGAAGGAAAAGGGCTTGAACCCCACCGCTTCAGTGCACTGACCGCACGATCACCAGCAGGTGACCGTCTGTCAGACCGCGGCTCCGGCTGAACCGGTCCCGCGGCAGGTGGGCGTCCGTACACGGAGACCGTGACCGTGGCGGCGGCCACCCGAAGGAGACCCGCTCCCGCCGGCGCAAGTGCGCCGGCCTCCTCCACGGCCCGACGGCGGCCGCTCCCCCGAAGATCTGGGCCTCAGGAAGGCTGGGGGTATCCGCATCGCGGCTTTGCGTGTCCCGTTGAGTTTCTTGGCCAGGACACGGCGCGGACGTCCGCTTCCGTACACGTTCTGCCCTTCGGATGTCCCCGCAGAGACCGCGTGCCGCCCCCCGCTCGTACTGTCTGAGGAGAACCCTTGTTCCGACGTTCGGTCCGTTCGACCCGTCCGGTCACCGCGGCAGCCGCCGCGCTCGCCGCTGCCGGCGCGTTCACCGCCACGACCATCGAGCCCGCCTCGGCGCACCTGCCCGGACGCCCGGCTGCCCGGCACGTCCTGCTGCTGTCGGTCGACGGCCTGCACCAGTCCGACCTGGCCTGGTACATCGCCCGCCATCCGCATGCAGCGCTCGCCCGGCTCGTGGGTGGCGGTGCGGAGTACACGCACGCGAGAACCACCGTCCCCTCCGACTCGTTCCCCGGCATGGTCGGCCAGCTCACCGGCGGCAACCCGGGCACCACGGGCGTCTACTACGACGATGGCTACGACGCCGCCCTGCTCCCGGCCGGCACCACCACCTGCGCAGGTACCAAGCGGGGCGCCGAAGTCGACCTCACCGAGGACCTCGACAAGAACAAGGACTCCATCGACGCGGGCCAGGGTCTGCCCCGACTGCCCGGCAGCATCCTGAAGATGACCCCCGACGCCGCGAGCCTCATCGACCCGGCGAAGCTGCCGGTCGACCCGAAGTCCTGCGCGCCGGTCTTCCCGCACGCGTACCTGCGGGTGAACACGGTCTTCAACGTGGCTCGCGGGGCCGGGCTGCGGACCGCCTGGTCCGACAAGCACGTCGCGTACGACATCCTCAACGGCCCCTCGGGCAACGGCATCCAGGACCTGTTCGCCCCTGAGATCAACAGCACCGCCATCGGTTACCCCGCGGGCGAGGACTGGACCAAGGACAACGCCGCGACCGAGCAGTACGACGGCTACAAGGTGCAGGCCGTGCTCCATGAGATCGACGGCTACGACCACAGCGGCACCCACAGGGTCGGCACCCCGGCGGTGTTCGGCATGAACTTCCAGTCCGTGTCGACCGCCCAGAAGCTGCCCGCCTCGGACGGACTGGCCGGCGGCTACAAGGCCAAGGGCGTGCCCGGCCCGCTGCTGGAGAAGAACCTCGCCTTCGTCGACAAGGAGGTCGGCGCGTTCGTCACCGAGCTCCGCAAGCGGCACCTGGACGGCAGCACCACGGTCGTCCTGTCCGCCAAGCACGGCCAGTCGCCGACCGACCCCGAGGCGCTCACCCGCATCGACGACGGCCCCCTCCTGGACGGCCTCAACGCCGCGTGGAAGAAGGCCCACCCGGGCTCCGGCGACCTGGTCGCGCACGCCGTGGACGACGACGCCATGCTGATCTGGCTCACCGACCGATCGAGGGCCGCCACGGACTTCGCCAAGGCGTACCTGCTCGCCAGGTCGGGCAACGGCACTGGCATCGACGGCAACACCAAGCCCTTCACGGCGAGCGGTCTGAGGAGCTTGTACGCGGGCGCGGGCGCTGCCCGGTACTTCCATGTGAAGCCGGGTGACCCCCGCGTGCCCGACCTGTTCGGCATCACCCGCTACGGCGTCGTCTACACCGGCGGCAAGGGCAAGATCGCCGAGCACGGCGGCGCCCACGCCGATGACCTCGACGTCCCGATCGTCGTCTCCGGCGCCCTCACCCCGCACGGCGTCCGCGTCGCCGCCCCGGTCGAGACCACCCAGATCGCCCCCACCATCCTGCGGCTCCTCGGCCTCGACCCGCGGGCCCTGGACGCCGTACGCGCCGAGCACACCCCCGCACTGCCCGTGCGCTGACCTCACGATCCGCGGGCTGGGGAGCCATCTCCCCGGACTCCCCAGCCCCTGGCCGATCCGCGCGCGGACCATCCGCGGACCGGGCCCTGCCGCGCAGACATGTGTGCAGGTACGTCGTAACAAGTTCTCCTCGCCACCGGCGCCGTAGTACCCCGGTACCACCCGCCCGCCGCGGTTCAGCCCCCGGTACCACCGGATCCGGCGGTTCGCGGGCCTAGCGTCGGACAGGAGGCGTCGGGCGGTTCGGGCGCCTAAGTCCGAGGGAGAGAACGCGAATGATCGAGGCACAGCAGCTCACCAAGAGGTACGGGGAGAAGACAGCCGTCGACGGCCTGGACTTCACCGTGAAGCCGGGCGCGGTGACCGGCTTCCTGGGGCCCAACGGTGCGGGCAAGTCCACGACGATGCGCATGATCGTCGGCCTGGACGCACCGACCAGCGGATCGGTCACGGTGAACGGGCGGCGCTACGCCCGCCACCAGGCGCCGCTGCAGGAAGTGGGGGCGCTGCTGGAGGCGAAGTCGATCCACCCGGGCCGCTCGGCCTACAACCACCTCCGGGCCCTTGCACTCACCCACGGCATCCCGCGCCGCCGGGTTGACGAAGTCGTCGAGCTCGCGGGCCTCGGCAGCGTCGCGACACAGCGGGCCGGTGCCTTCTCCCTCGGCATGGGCCAGCGGCTCGGCATCGCGGCCGCCCTGCTCGGCGATCCGCAGACGGTGATGCTCGACGAGCCCGTCAACGGACTGGACCCCGAGGGCGTCCTCTGGATCCGCAACCTGCTCACCTGCCTCGCGGCCGAGGGACGCACCGTGTTCGTCTCCTCGCATCTGATGAGCGAGGTGTCACTGGTCGCGGACCATCTGATCATCGTGGGGCGGGGGCGTCTGCTGGCCGACACGACCGTGCGGGACCTGGTCCGCGAGGCGGGCGGCGACACCGTGACCGTGGCGACGGACGACCCCGCGCGGCTGCGGGACGTGCTGGCCGGACCCGGCGTTGAGGTCACCGGCCGTATCGGCTCCGAGGAACTGCAGGTGACCGGGGCGTCCGCGCGCGAGATCGGGCTGAAGGCGGCCGAACACGGGATCCCCCTGTTCGAGCTGACCACCAAGGCGGTCTCGCTGGAGGAGGCATTCATGGAACTGACCAGGGACGCCGTGGAGTACCACGGCTCCACGACCGGCACCGAGACCTCAGGGAGCGCGGCATGAGCACCCTCACGGCACAACCCGAGACCCCCGAGACCACACCGGCTGCCCCCGCCCGGCCCGCCTACCGGGTGACCGGACGGCGAGTGCTGTCCTCGGAGTGGGCCAAGCTCTGGTCCCTGCGCTCCACCTGGATCACCCTCGGCCTGGGCCTGCTGTTCCTCGTGGCCTTCGGCGTCATCGCAGCGAGCCACTACAGGTCGAATCTCGGCTCCGGCCGGCACATGGACCGCGACTTCGCCACCGCGACGGCCGCGAGCCTGTCCCTCTTCGGCACGAACTTCGCGCAGCTGGCCCTCGGCGTGCTGGGCGTGCTGGTCACAGCGGGCGAGTACTCCACCGGCATGATCCGCTCGACGCTGGCCGCGGTGCCGCGCCGACTGCCTGTGCTGTGGTCCAAGGCGGCGGTGTACGGGCTGGTCGCGCTGGTGATCGCGACCGCCGGCGCGTTCGTCGCCTTCCTCGTCGGCAGCCAGATCGTGTCCGGCACGCCCGCCGCCATGGGCCTCGGCCACACCGGCGTCGTCCGCAGCCTCCTGGGCGCCGGACTCTACCTCGGTCTGGTCGGCGTGATCGGCACCGCGCTGGGCGCGCTGCTGCGGTCCGTGGCCGGCGGTATCTCGGTCCTGGTCGCCGCCCTCATGCTCATACCCGGGCTCGTCTCCCTGCTGCCCAGCTCGTGGCAGGGTGACATCGACCCCTACCTCCCCAGCCACGCGGGCGAGTCGATCTTCGCCCTGACCCATGACTCGACCACTCTGTCGCCGGGTGCCGGACTGCTGGTCTTCCTCGGCTGGACGGCCCTGGCGCTGGCCGGAGCGGCGTACCGGCTGCTGCGCAGCGACGTCTGAGCGGCGGCCTCCCGCATCATGGGTGGGTGACCTTTGTGACCACCGAAGATCTCAGCGGGATGGGGCCGCTGGTCGCCCGGCTGAGCCGGGCCGGCCAGCGGCTCCGGCACGCCGACCGGGCCCGTCCGTGGGTGCTGGACACCGCGGTGGTGGTCCTGGTCTTCCTGCTGTTCTGCCTGCCGGACCTGCTGCACGCGGTCGGCGTGATCGGCGGCGACGGTGACGGCCCGCACCGCTTCCGCCTGGCCTTCACCCGGCTGCCCGTGGCGGGCATGCTGGCCCTCCAGGCCGGGCTGGTGCTGCCGCTGCTGTGGCGACGCCGGGCACCCGCCGCCGCCTTCGGCGCGGTCACGGCCATGTTCGTCCTGCAGTGGTCTCTGGGCGCCGCGCTGCGTGCGGACGTCGCCCTCTTCGTCGCCCTGTACAGCCTGACCCTGCACGGGCGGCTGCGGCAGCTGCCGTGGGCCTGTGCGGTCACGGCGGGCGCACTGGGTCTGGTCGCGGCCCGGGTGTCGGCGGCGGTGTCGGTCTGGGACGCACTGTTCTTCCTGCTCAGTACGGCGACCGCGGCTCTCGCGCTCGGCATGGTGATCCGCATCCGGCGGGCGCAGCTGGCCGCGCTGCGCGACCGTGCGGCACGGCTGGAGATCGAACGCGACCAGCGCGGCAGGCTCGCCGTCGCCGCCGAGCGGGCACGCGTGGCCCGGGAGATGCACGACATCGTCGGCCACAACCTCTCGGTCATCATCACCCTCGCCGACGCGGGAGCGTACGCCGCGGGCGCCGCTCCGGAACGGGGCAGGGAGGCCCTGCACCTCATCGCGGACACCAGCCGTCAGGCCCTGGGCGAACTGCGCCGGGTGCTCGGCGTACTGCGCGAGGCGGACGGTGAGCCGGCCGAGCCCGAGCTGAGCCCGCAGCCCGGCCTCACGGACATCGACGCGCTGTGCGAGGGAGTACGCGCCGCAGGCCTCCAGGTCGTCTACCGAACGGCCGGCAACATCGACGCCCTCGACAGCGGGGTGCAGCTCACGGTCTACCGCATCGTGCAGGAGGCCCTGACGAACACCCTCAAACACGCCGGTGCCGGCGCGCGTGCGGACCTGGCGGTCGTCGTGGAGGACAGCCGGCTGACCATCACCGTCCACGACTCCGGCCCACCCGCCCCGGCCGGCCGTACCCGCACGGCGAACGAGGAAGGACACGGCCTGGTGGGCATGCGAGAACGAGCGGCACTCTACGGAGGGCACGTCAGCGCGAGCCCCGCGGGCGCCGGCTGGACGGTACGCGCCGACCTCGATCTCACCCCCCGGGACGGTGCCCGGTGACCACCGTGCTCATCGTGGACGACCAGCCGCTCCAGCGGTACGGCTTTCGCATGCTCCTGGACTCCGTGCCGGAGACGGACGTGGTCGGCGAGGCCGCGCACGGAGCCGAAGCCGTACGCAAGGCCGCCGAACTGCGCCCCGACGTCGTCCTCATGGACGTACGCATGCCCGGTATGGACGGCATCGAGGCCACCCGCCGGATCGTCGCCGCCGGCGACCGCTCCCGCGTCCTCGTCCTGACCACCTTCGACGTCGACGAGTACGTGTACGCGGCCCTGCGCGCCGGAGCCAGCGGCTTCCTCCTCAAGGACGCCCGCCCCGACGAACTCCTGGCCGGCATCCGTGCGGTGGCCGTCGGAGACGCCGTGATCGCCCCCGCGCTCACCCGCCGTCTCCTGCACGAGTTCGCCCGCCTCGTGCCGCCCGGCGGCGACGGCTCCGCCGAGGACCCACGACTGGCCTCCCTCACCGAGCGTGAACGCGAGATCCTCGTCGCCATCGGCAAGGGCTGGACCAACGGCGAGATCGCCAGCCGGTTCGTCCTGTCGGAGTCCACGGTGAAGACCCATGTCGGCCGTGTGCTGTCCAAGATCGGCGCCCGAGACCGCATCCAGGCAGTGATCTTCGCCTACGACCACGGCCTGGCCCGCCCGCACGGGGGCTGAACCGGCAGGCGGGACCGCCGGCGGTGAGTGATCGGACAGACGGGCCTGGTTCCAGGCGGCCAGGCGTCGCCAGCAGGTCATACCCGAGCCGACGCCAGGCTCTACGGCGCGTTGTCCGCCCCGGCGGCGTTCTCACGTCCGCACTGTGCGGGATGTCAGAATCCGATGGCCTCGCGCAGCAGCAGGACGGTGCCGCGCCCGGGCTGGGGCTCCGCGTTGAGGACGAGCAGACGGTTGACCGCGCTCGGCTGCCCGTAGACCGCCTGGGCCCGCGCGGTCTCCAGCGGGAGGGCGTGCTCCTCGACCCGGCGCAGTGCGGTGCTCAGGTCGGGCACCACCTTCTGCGCACCGACGACCCAGATCGCCCGCGCGGCACCGCCGGCGGAGGCGGGCAGCTGGCTGCCGCTGCCCGAGGCGATGACGAGCGAGCCGGTCTCGGTGACGGCCGCGACGCTGGCGACGAAGACGTCGGGGGCGGCCACCAGCCGGCGGATCCGGTCGAACTCGGTGGCGCGGTCCATCTTCAGCACCCGCGGCCGGATGGCCTGGTAGCGGTCGCCCGCCTCGATGTCCTCCGCGATGCCGGAGAGCCGAAGCGTCTCGCTGGCCCCGGTGAACACGCCGGCGCCCTGCGGGATCAGGTCCTTGACGCGGGCACGGGCCGCCGCGGCGTCGTCGAGCAGTTCAGCGGCGAAGCCGTTCGCCCGCAGCGCCGCGATCGCCCGGTCCAGCCGTTCCGCGGACGCCGGTGCGGCGAAGTCGTCGGCCGTCCCCGTGGCCGACGCGTCCGCCTCACCGGCACCCGCCCCGGGTGCCCGACCGGCGTCCCCGTCCTTACCGGAGTCGTGCGCCTGAGCGTGGGGGCCGGGCGCCGAACCCTCCAGCGGGGTGGTGTCGGCGTACCTGACCTCGTAGACCCGCTCGGCGAACCGCCATCCCTCCGGGGTCCGCCGGTAGGTGTCGTGGTAGATGGCGAAGTTCAGGCCCGAGCGGCCGTCGAGCAGACGCGCGATCTCCTGTATGTAGGTGCGACCGGTGGCGGTGTCGCCGTCGATCCGGATCGTGCCCGGGTGGCTGTTCTGCACGAAGAAGTCCCACTGGCTCTGCAGGCGTTCGCCTCCGGCCCGGATCTCCTCCCGGCCGATGAACTCGACCGGGACGTTGGGCATGCGCAGAACGCCGTCGGGGGTGAACAGCGCGGCGAGACGGGCGCGGTCGCGCATCATCGCCGCGTCGGTGAACTCGCCGCGCAGCGCCTCGATCTCGACGCGGTCGGCGATCTCCTGGAAGTCGTTCATGATGGGCTTCCCGTCCTGGTGGCTGGTGTACTCGTCTTCACCGGTCCGACAACGCAGCCCCGCCGAATGTGAGGTGAGCCGCCGACGTCACATTCCGCCGCTCTGATGTGTCGTAGTGGAGAGGACACGTGAACGAGGGAGCCGGAGAGCGTATGACCACCCCGTCGGACCAGGCACAGCCGGACCAGGCACAGCGGCAGGCGGACGAGCAGCGGGACCCGGACCTGAGCACGATCATGAGCGAGCGACGACAGCTGCTCAATCTCGCCTACCGGCTGCTCGGGTCCCTGGCCGACGCGGAGGACGTCGTCCAGGAGACCTACACCCGCTGGTACGCGATGTCCCGGGCCGAGCAGCAGGCCATCAGGTCCCCGGGCGCCTGGCTGACGAAGGTGGCCGGCCGCATCTGCCTGAACCTCCTCGGCTCGGCGCGCGCCCGGCGGGAGTCCTACGTCGGCGAATGGATCCCGGAGCCGCTGCCCGACCCGGCCGAGTGGATCGCCGGGGCGGGCGGCGTCGGCGTGGACCCGGCCGACCGGATCACCCTCGACGAGTCGGTGTCCATGGCCTTCCTGGTCGTGTTCGAGTCGATGACCCCGGCCGAGCGCGTCGCGTTCGTGCTGCACGACGTCTTCCGCTACCCGTTCGCCGAGGTGGCCGAGATCGTCGGCCGGAGCCCGGCGGCGTGCCGTCAGCTGGCGTCCTCGGCCCGCCGCCGCATCGCCGCCGCGCGAGCCGAGGCCAGCCCGAACGCGGCTCGGCAGGCGAGCGTCGTCCGGCGATTCAAGGCGGCCTGGGAGGCGCGGGACATCGAGGCCCTGATCGGCCTGCTCGACCCTGGTGCCACCGCGATCTCCGACGGCGGCGGCCGCGCCGTCGCCCACCTGCTGCCGATCGAGGGCGCCGAGCAGATCGCCCAGCTCTACCTGGCGATCGCCCGCTTGGCGCCGCCCCGGACGATCCTTGAGCGCACGGTCAACGGGCTGCCGGGCCTGGTCGTCGAGTCCGGGGGCCGGGTCGAGACGGTGTTCGCCTTCAAGATCGCCGACGACCGGATCACGCACATCTGGGCGGTGCGCAATCCGGACAAGCTCCGCCCATGGGGGCTGTCCTGACCGTCCCCACGGGCCTCAGCTCACGGTGGAACTGCACGCTGCCGGTCCCCGCACGCACCCGGTCGGCAGCGGGGACGCCTGTGTGCAGCCCCTTGTGGGCCAGCAGGATGGCACCGTGCACCTGTTCAACATCTGTTCGACATCGACGGCCTCGTGCCGACGTGGACATGCGCGCGGCGTGCTCCGCCGACAGCACGACCGTGAAGTGCACCATGACCGCGAACAACCAGCAGCACCACCCCGCTCACACGCGGCGCGGCGCCCCCGTAGCCACCGGTTCACACCGGCGAGGGCAGGTGCACCGCGGACAGCAGCCCCAGCTCGATCTCCCGACGCGGCAGCCACAGCCCGAGATGCTCGCCCACCGCCGCGAAGAGCCGCTTCGCCAACTCCTCGTCCTCGCCCTCGGGGTCCTCGCAGCCGGGGAAGGTGTCCCGCACCGCCCCGGCCCGGCGCATCGCCCCGTCAAGTGCGGCGAACGTCCCGAGCCGGTCCCTGGGCGGGACCGCGGTCTCCAGCAGGCTGTCACCGGGCTCGCCGGCAGTCACTTCGCCGGCTGCGTCGACGTAGCACACCCACGGGTGCTCGTGCAGGAAGCGGTCCAGGCAGACGAGTTCGTCGTCCTGCTCCACCAAGGTGTCCTGGCCCAGCCGGTCGAGGAAGAAGAGGTGCCAGGTGGATCGCTCGACCTCCAGGACGTACGTCCACCCGCCGCTGCGGCCGAACATCGCCACGCTGTCGCCCGGGTTCACGCTCAGCATGTCGAAGTCCCTGAAGAGCGGCGGCCGTTCGGCCATGCCGCGGTCGGCGCCGAGGCGCACCACGAAGTCCACGGGGTCCACGCCCCGCACCGCCGTGAGGCTGATGTCCGAGAGCATCCCGTCCTTGGCGATCGCACCGCTGTACCAGTGCTCGCCCATCCACGCCAAGCCGTTGTCCGTCACCGTGGCGACTCCTTCTCGCGGTCGGTGAGGCCGCCTAACGCAGCTGCCCGTACCGCCGTCCAAGTCCAGGCTGCCGTATCGGCTGCACCAAGGAACTCGGCCTCTACCTCCGGGGATGAGCTGGATCACATGGGCCCAAGCATAGGCAACGACGGGGCAGCCCCTTGATCATCGTCGGACTGTTCCTGCAGCGCCCGACCGCCGGTGCCGGCCTGCGCAGCGCGGTGGGGCAGTCGAAGGCAGCCGCCAAGTTCCTGGCCGGGGCCAAGCGGCAGGCGGGCACCCGGCCGGAGCTGCTGGCGGCGTCGTGGAACGCGGGTGTCGCGGCGGTGAAGAGGTACGGCGGAGTGCAGATCCAAGCCGAACCTCGCGGCCAACTCCTGGCAGGTCATCGGCCCGTGCCCGAGCCGCCCCCGGCCCGCGTGCGCGGTCATGTGGTGGGCCAGGTGCCGAGCGCCCGCGCCAGTCGGTCGCTCTGGTCTCGGGTGATGCCCTGGGCGAGGCGGATTCCATACCGCGGGCTGCCGGGTTCGTCGCAGTACAGGATGCCGGGAAAGTGGTCCTGGCCTCCGGAGAGGGGGGAGACGGAGGCCAGGGACCATCCGGCCGGCTCCCACAGGGGATGGTCGTGAACGAGGGCTTGCGCGAGCGCGGGGGCGTTGCCAGCGGGTACGCCCGCCTGGACAAGCGCGCAGCCGATCACATCGACAGCCTCGCTGGGCAGGTCGGCATCACCGAGCGCCGGTAGCAGGAGGAGCAGACGAGCATGAGGTGCGTGGACGCCCGCAGCGCTCTCGTCGGGTGTGCCGGCGATGTGCGCGAGCTCCTGCCAGGACAGCCCGGGGCCGGACTGGTGTCCGTCGATGGTGGCCAGGTAGCCGTGGCGGTCCCACTCGGGGTGGGATATGAAGTACTCCGTCCCCGCGTCGTCGCAGAGGTTGCGGCCCACGATGACGACGGCATGGCCTCCGCTGAACGGAACCCGGATGACCGGCCACTGCTCCTCGTCGGCCAGGGCCGCGTCCGCCGCGTCCGCGTCCGCCGCGTCGACACCGAACCACGCCGGCTCGGGATCGTTCTCCTCGGTCTGGCACAGCCACAACAGGTAGGCGGGCCAGAATCCCGGCAAGGCCAGCAATCCCTCCCCGGCAACGAGCGGGGCGTCCTGGAATCCATCGATCAACACGAGCCCAGACTGCCACCTGGCTCAGGCGGGCCTCGCACCGCGGCCTGATCCATAGGACAACAGCCTAGGATCGGGCTTCCAGCAGTGAGGCGAAGGGGATCTGCGTGACCCCGGAGACGTACTGGTCGACGCCGTACGTCTCGTAGGACTCCGTATGAGCTGACAGGCGACCCCGGGAATTGAACGACGAAATCACAGCGGTGATGCCGCTGCCCTGTGGGCCGAGCCATCGGTTTGAAGTGACGTAGCGGGGCCTGCGCGTCACATTGATGATGTTGTTGTCGTTGTGCACCCGCGCGTGGTACGCCACATAGTCGGGGCAGGGGGCGGGGGAACAGTTGAAAAGCCTTTCCCTCTTCTCGTGCCACGAGAAGATCGGGGTCACCAAAGCCGGATCGATCTTTCCGCGGTCTCCTCTCAGGAAGATGGCCGACATCTTGGCTGTGATGATGTCGTACTTCGCGTCCGCGGGGATCTGGACCACCCGCTCCGTGGTGAAGTCCGTTCCCGGCGCGATCCACGCGCCCGCCAGGACGACGGGCCCGCTGTTGATCGTCCGGTACGCGGTTGGCTGCACGTACAGCTCCGTGTCCACACCCGCCTCCGCGTCCGCCCGCCATTCCCTCTGATCCAGCGTGGTCTTCTTTCCGTCGAAAAGGGAATACCGCCCCTCGACCCAGTAGGCGCTGTTGAGGACGTAAGCGGGAACGGCCCCGTCATTCGCCACGTGGAGTTTTACCGGGAGGTAGGTCACGGGCATCTTCGGATCTTTCCTGGGTTTTCCGAAAAACGCCTCGACCTTGTAATGGGAAAGTGCCGCGTGGGGCTGGTACACGGCTGAGTAGGCGAAGTTGGCCGCGGCCAGCAGGACGGTGGCCGCCACGGCCGCGGTGATACTCCGGGGGTGGGGAATCCCCTTCCAGGCTCGCTCCTGCCAGACCGTCCACCCCGCCCACAGCGCCCACAAGGAGAGGGCAAGGAACACCGGCAGGTACGGCGTCCACTCCCGCTCCTCGAACCATACGGCCAGCAGCAAGCCCTCCGTCGCCACCGCGATGAATACACCCACCAGCACCAAAGCGCCCGAGTGCCGCAGCGTGCGCTTTCCCCAGAAGTCGAACACCGCGGCCGCCGCGACGGCCTGCACCGCTCCCGCGAGCACGAACAGCATGCCGCCCAGACGCCCCGAGAAGGTCAGTGCCCCCAAGGCGTCCACCATGCCGATGTCGGCAAGAAGCAGCGCGGATACGAGCAGCCCGGCGACCAGCAGCGCGATCGTGGCGCGCCGGCGTCCCGTGCGGTCGGGCCAGGAGGCGCTGTCCGCCCCACGCCAGGAAACGCAGGCCCGGTTCTCCAGGTCCATATCGGGCGGCAGCCCCGCGTGGCGCAGCTGCCTGCGCAGATCACGTCGGGACCAGGCACTGCCCGCCGGCTCGCCGTCGATGGTGACCGCACGTAGACCCCGCTTGTCCGGCGCGTCCACCACCACTCTGCGCCTGCTCATGGACCCAGGTTCACGGCCGAGCCAGGGGAGCGCACCCGGGACTACTCCACTCGTCCGTCTGCCGTCCCGCCGTTCCCTCCGGGCGCCGAGCCCAGGCGCTGCCGCCGCTGCCGTCGTTGCTGCTGACGATGTGCGGGTCAGGCACCCGGTGACGACCCACCTGTACGGGGCGGTGCTGGTGGGGCATCCGTCGGCGTGGGCGGCGGTCGTCCCTGGAAATAGGATTGCCGTGAGGCCAGAGCTCACGTTGGCTGGGGAGTATGGCTGAACTGCGTACCGATCGCCTCCTCCTCCGTCGATGGCGGGACTCCGACCTTGAACCGTGGGCGGCGATGAATGCCGATCCCGAGGTGCGGGAGCACTTGGGTGACCTGCTCACCCGAGAACAGACCGATGCCTCGGTGGCACAGTTCCAGGCCGAGTTCGACCAGCGAGGCTACGGGTGGTGGGCGGTTGAGGCGCAGGGCACGGGCGAGTTCATCGGTATCGCGGGCTTGGACCAGGTGGATGACGGCATGCCGTTCACGGGAGTGGAGATCGGCTGGAGGCTCGCCCGCTCGGCCTGGGGCCAGGGCTACGCCACCGAGGCCGCGCTGAGAGTCCTGTCCTACGGCTTCGACACCCTCGGGCTTCCCGAGATCCTCGCTGTGACAACGGCTGCCAACCTCCGTTCGCAGGCGGTGATGCGCCGAATCGGCATGACCCGGGACCCTGCCGACGACTTCGACGACCCCACCGCGCCCGAAGGGCCACTGCGTCCGAACGTGCTGTACCGCATCGCCCGTAGTACGACGAGGACTTGACGTTCTCCGCTGGGCTGCCTCTTCCGCCGCGCGGACACGTTCCCTGCGCTGGGCGGCGAGCACGTCGGGGTGGCGGGTGTCGGCCAGGGCGAACTGCCGCAGCGGCCGAAGTGGGTCTCGATCGGGTTGCCCCAGGATGTGTACGTCGGGGAGGGCTGTCCTGGATGATGCAGAGCGATGCACCGCCGATCCGGGCGGCGCGGATCGACTTCAGCGCGGCCGGGGTACTGGCGGTGCCCTTCCGGACGACGGTCGCTGAGGTGTCGGCTCCAGGGATCGGGGCATCGGCGGGGTATGGATGCACAGTCATGGGTGCTGCGGGGGCGCGGCCATGCCCGCAGGGCGGCGGACAGTGCGGCGATGTCCGTGGCGGCCCGGGTGGGGTTCGCCGCCCGAGGACTGATCTACGTTCTTGTGGGCGTGATCGCCCTGCGGATCGCCGCCGGGCAGGACGGGAGTGGGCGGCAGGCCGATCGCGGTGGTGCGCTTGAGGAGCTGGCCGGTCAGCCCTTCGGGGCGGAGATGCTCTTGGGACTGGGTGGCGCGCTCGCCGGTATGGCGCTGTGGCGGCTGTCGGAGGCGGTGTTCGGTGGGGCGGGGCCGAACGGAGACAAGCCGTCCAAGCGCGTGGCTGCGGCCGGCCGGTGCGTCTTCTACGTCTTCGCGTGCTACTCGGTGCTGTCCTACGCGGCCGGAGACCGGGGGAGCGGCAGCGGCTCTTCCGACCAGCGGACGGACGATGTCACCGCCATGGCTCTGCGATGGCCGGGCGGCCAGTGGCTCGTGGGCATCGCCGGTGCCGTCGTGGTGGTCGCCGGGCTGTGGATATCGGTACGGGCCGTGCGGATGAAGTTCCGGGAGAACCTGAGGACCGGGGCCATGTCGTCCAGGGCCAGGCGGATTACCGACCTGTTCGGTGTGATCGGAGGCACGGCGCGCGGCGTCGTCTTCGCCGTGGCCGGTGTGTTCGCCGTCGTAGCGGCCGGCCGGCACCAGCCCGGCGAGGCCAAGGGCATGGACGACACGCTGCGTGCCTTCCGCGACCTGCCGGCCGGCCCGTGGCTCCTCGGCGTGATCGCACTCGGTCTGGCCGCGTTCGGCGTCTTCTCCTGGTGCAACGCGCGCTGGCGCAGGCTCTGAAGCAGGTGAGTGCGGCCCCGCCGACGGCGCCGCTGCTCGGACGGGCCGGTCTCCCCATCTCATCGCACGTACCCACAGCCCACGAAGATCAACGGTGGCCGCACTCGTCGTCCGCCGGTGCCCGGTCAGCACCTTCACGCACTACGGCGTTCGGTGAGCGACTCCGCCAGTCGGTCGGCGAATTCGGTGAGCCAGTCCAGCCGTGGTCCGCTGCGGGCGATACGAAAGCCGTGGCGGCGGCCCCAGAACGCAGCCTGCACGGCATGGAACTGGGCCCACCGCTGGACGCGTTCGCGGTCGAGTTCGGCGGCCTCGGCGAAGACGTCCAGGACACGGTGGGCAGCCTTGCCCAGGTCATCCGCTTCGAGGAGCGTCAGCGCGCGGGACTTCAGCAGCGTGCCGCCGTCGTAGGCAGGATCTCCCACGTACCCCTTGGGATCGACGGCCAGCCACGGCTCTCGGTCGGCACGCAGGATGTTCCGGGCATGGAGATCGCCATGGACGAGGGTGTCCGGCTGGGCCCGGCCCAGTTCCCGGACGGTCGCCACCGCGGCATCCAGCACCTGACGCGGCAATGCATGCGGCAGCTCCTCGGCGTCCTTGCACAGCTGCTCCTCCCAGGCATCGGCCTGCTCACGCAGCCGGGGCAGGCCGGGCGGTGCCGGAATGGCCAGGCGGCGATTGAGGCGCCCGGCGACCGTCACCACCTCGTCGCCGTCCTCGACCTCCGCCAGGGTCGACGGCTGGACCCGCTCCAGCAGCATCGCGAACCGCTCGTCGTCGCGCTCATGCAGCAGGACGGCACCGCACCCGCCCCACGCAACGAACGCATCCGGCTCATGGACGTTGCCGGGATGCGGAAACGACACCTTCAGCACGGCGCTCTCCTCCGCCCTCCGCCGTACCGGGACGACGACGCCGACGCCCCCGTGCATGACCTCGCCGTCCGGCACGCACCCCCAGCGCTCCAGCAACTCCTCCACGAGCCCGGGCAGCTCGGCGAGCCACGCCGCCCCGGCCTGACCCTCGCGGTCGACGGTGCTCTGTGCGAACTCCTCTGGCATCGCGATCATCCCCGCACCCTACGCGCCGGCCGGCCGCCGCCACCAAGCGGACGGAGCCTGTCGGAGCCCATGGCCAACCCCGCCGTGGTCAGCGCCGTCGCCGTAACGGGGCGAGCGACCAGCAGCGAGAAAGACGGACGCCGAGATACCGAGCAGGACTCCGGCCAGCAGTGGGCGCCGACCGGCACTTCGGACCCGAGGAACGGATGGTGATGGTGACTTCGCTGCCCGGGGCGGCCAGGACCCATGCCTTGCCTTCCGCCCGGCGCAGCACGACCGCGTTGCCGTCTGCCGTGATCCGCCACGAGCGCGGGGGCAGGGACAGTTCTGTCAGCCTCAGGCCGTGCCGCGCCGCTCGGTAGGTCATCCGATACACGTCATCGGCGGGGTCGTACGAGGCGGAGCGGATCGTGCCTGCCACCGCCTCGGCGTACGGTTGCGCGGTCAGCTCCTTGTTGGTGCGGAAGGCGCCGGAGTCGTCGACCGCGCAGTATCCGCCGCCGTAGCACCAGACATAGCCCGCCCAGCCAGAGCTGTAGCGGCCGAGCGAGCGCATCGCGTCACGGTAGAAGCGCTTCATGTTCGGCAGGGAGCTGTTGGGCGGACCCCACTCCCCGATCACGATCGGGACGTTGTACCGCTTCGGGTACTCGGTGACGGCATGCTCGTAGGCCGCGATCCAGCCCGCGCCCGGATCATAGTCCGCTCCCGCCTCCATGGCGGCGTTGTAGAAGTGCGGCGCGTACACCACCTTCGGATCGTCGATGCGCCCGAGGCCGGTCGGTACGCCTTCACCCACGATCGGGGTGGGTTCGACGAAGACCCAGGCGTCCCGGTCGGCCGAACGCACCGACGCGGCCAAGCGGTTGTACATGGGGGTGAGCTGGTCGTGCTCGATCCGGCGGGCGGCCGCCGGCAGGTCCTCCCCCTGCCGCAGCTCGCCCATGGGTTCGTTGATCAGGTCGTAGCCCAGGACGGCCGGGTGGTGGGCGAAGCGGCTCGCCAGCACCCGCCACGCCCGGGCCTGGGCGCGTTGCAGGTCCTGGTCCTGATAGAGATGAGTGAAGGCGCGCTGGACCGCGGGCTCGTAGTACTCGGCGAACCAGTCGTCCGGATGGGCGGTGAACGGCAGTCCGTCGGTCCTGGTCGCCCACTCGGGAATGCCGCGGTGGCCGAAAGCGGGTCCGAAGACGTCCTGGTGGGCGTCGATCACGACCTTGACGTCGTATCGAGCGGCCCAGTCCAGGAGACGTTCGATCTTCCGCAGATAGGTCTGGCTGTATCGACCGGGCTGCGGTTCCAGGTCGTCCCAGAAGACCAGTAGGCGGGCGAAGTCGAACCCCTTGGCCCGCATGTCGCGGAAGTGACGCTCGGTGATGGCCGTCAGGGCCTTCTCGCCCCGGTTCACCTTGTCCTCGATGTTCCAGCCGCGCAGGGTGAGGACACGCCCGTCTTGGTCGGTGAGTGCGGGTATGCCGTGCGCGGTCTGCTGGGGGCGGGCGGTCGTGGGGGCAAGCAGCGCGGCGACAACTGCGCTCGCCGCAAGGGCCGTTCGCAGCACCACGGGAAACCTCCGGGCCAGTCGGGTTCGGGGTGTCGCGCATCCCATCAGTAGCCGGGCCTGTCTTCAAGAGGTAGTGCAAGCCGTCTTGCTTCCCGGGCGACCGGCGACCGGCGAGCAGCACGTGCGGCGCGGACGCCGGGTTGACTGTCTTTGACCACCACGCAGGCTTCGGGGTCGACACCTGTCTGTCGCGCAGCATGCAGGAACAGATCGGGGCGGGCTTGCCGCGGGAGACCTCGGTGGAGCTGTAGATGCGACCTGCGAAGCGCTCGCAGAGTCCAGCGCGGCCAAGGGTGTGCCGCCCCTTGTCGTAGGAGACGCTGGAGACCACGCAGGTCGGTCGGCAGAGCCAGCGCGTCAAGAGCTTCGGGCAGGCCGTCGACCGGGGCAAGCTCAGCATCGACGGCCTGGCGGTGGAGTTGCTCGACCCCCGCGACCAGAATGACTACGCTGAGCACGGGCCTGCCTTCCCGCCCGGTCGTCGTCCAGTCCGCGCGTAGCCAGTCCGCCGGCCCGACCATGACCTCCCCGACCAGGGTCACGCGCTCCCGCCCCCCCCGCGCGCCTTTCCGCCCCCGCGCCAGACGATCACCTGCGTCCTGCCGGTTCCCTCGATCGCGACGCCGTAGCAGACCATGGTGGCCGACAGGCCGGTGAGGCGTCAGAGCATGAGCATGAGCCGCGTGTTCGGGATGAGCTTCCGGTTCACGCTGGTGCTCTGCACGAAGATCGTGAAGTCGTCGTTGTGGTCCGGCTTGACGCGGACTTCCACGTCCGGCAGTCCGAGCAGAGCTCTGGCCTCGGGCCCCGTATACACCCGGTCCGTCTTCTTCTCCAGCACCGCGATCTGCTTCTTCGCCTGAATCTTCTCCGACTTGCTCAGCTGGTAGAACGCGCCACCGGTACGGTAGGTGTGCCCGCATTCGATGACCCAGTCCCGGATCCCCGCCTCACGAGTCACAGGGATCAGCTCGTACTGTGACGGTTTCACCGGGGTGAGGCCGGCCGCCTTGATGGTGTCCTGGTTGACCGCCTCAGCACCCGTGGAGAACACCGCCCGAGATCCCCGGATGCCTCGGGTACGGCCCACCATGAATTTTTCGGTGGCCTGCTGGATGACCTGCCCGGCCTCCGCCAGACCCTGCGTGCTCGTGGCGTCCCAGATGGCGATGTTGTCCTTCGGGAAGCCGCACTGCATGGCCTCGCGCTTGCCCATCTGGTCCGGCACAAGGACGGCCAGCGTCCAGTTGTCCTCCTGAGTCTCGATCAACTCGGCCACGGCCTTGACCAGTTCACGGGGGTTCCTGGCAGGGGCATCCGGGCAGCGATGACTGGCGTTCTCCTGGCCGTCGGTGAGTATGAATGTCAGGAAGCTGTGGTCGCCGTACAGTTGAGCCGTCTGCGCCAGCTCCCCCTGTGACTTCAGCGCGGCCGCCAGCAGAGCCGTCATTCCACCGACCCGATACAGCTGCTTCAACGACGGCATCCGCAGCACGTCCTTGTCGTAGATGACGCATTCCACCTTGTCCGCGAAGACGTACACCGTGACGCGGGTTTCCTGGTCCAGTTCCCTCGATCGGCGGGCGAGGTAGGCAATCTGCTGGTCTGCGACCTCGACGACTTTGCCGCTCAGATGCGACATGGACGAACTGGCATCCAGCACGAGAGCAACGTGGTTGATGTAGTTCTGGCTTCCGGACATGACAGCTCCCCCTCTTTCCGACTCGATGCTCCTACCGTCTCACGCACCACTGACAATCGGTCTTGGCCGCCAGCCTGACGGGGAACCCACCCGGCCACGCTTCGATCGAAGACGTGCTGTTTCCCGGGATCGATGTGCGATTGGAGGGCGTGAGTGTCACCGCTGCGCTGTTGGTCGTGGATGTTGTGGCCTGCGGACGACCACCGTGTTGCCCAGCGTGTCGGTGGCGGGGACGCAGAGTGCACTCGATCTACCGCCGCACCCGGTCCGAACGCCCCTTGGGCGCACAGAAGTTGGTCGTGCGTCTGCGGGTACGGCGCTTCTTCTGCGACAGGAAGTCGTACGCCCGCAGGACGTTCGTCGATCAGTCGATCGGCTGCCGGAGCGTCGCCGTCGGTCCAGCCTCGGTTGAAGGAGTGGCTGACGACGGTGGCCGTCGAGCTCTGCGGCCGGGCCGGCGAGCGGCTGTGCCGCAGGCTGAACCCGGCGGCGGGCCGGACCCGCCTGGTGGGGCTGCTGGAGGAGCCGCCGACATCGGAGCGGGCACTGTGGGTCCTCGGGGTGGAACGAGATCGCCTTCCGCGTTGGACGATGCGCGTGGGCGGAAGTGCGTCCACCAGCGGCATCCGGATCGGGCGGTCACATCCCCGTTCCGCGTGCTTCTTCAGGCACGGCCGGTGCTGATGGCACGTCTCCTCGACCGCGTCAGAGAGATTCTGGAGCAGATGCCAGCGGTCCGCGGCCTCCAAGGCGTCCGGCGTCGGCTTCCTTGATCGCCTTCGTGTACTCCACCACCACGCAGAAGTCCCCCGCATGGTCGCCGCCGGGCATCCGCTGAGCGACATCGCCCGCCGCCTCGGCCTCGACCGCAAGACGGTCCGCCGCTACCACGGCTACTCACCACGCACCCTGACCCGGGCCTGCCAGGCCGCCACCGGTCGCAGCGCCAAAGATCTCATCGACGCCCGCGCCGCCCTGGAGGCGCAGCGCCTGCTCGTGCACACCGACCTGCCCGTCGCCGAGATCGGCCGGATGCTCGGATTCTCCGAACCCGCCAACTTCGGGGAGTTCTTCACCCGCGAGACCGGCGACACCCCCGGCGGCTTCCGCACCCGCCAGCGCTGACCAGGAGGCCGGGCAGCACGGCGCCGGGCCATCGACCGGCCGGGCGACTGCGGTTTCGGCACCCGCCATGGCCAGGCAGACGCCAGCGGAATGATCCCGCGTACCAACCACGGGCCTGCGGCTTCACGGAAACACAGTGAGAACCGTATTCGAAGAGCGCCATCATCTGGCAGGCTCATCGGTCAGCCGGGTTTGCCCCGGGGTTCTGGTCGAGGTGCCCCGGGCGTCAGAACGCGCACACAGCGGGGTGCTGGGCGACGCTCCGCTCGGCGGCCTCGCTCAGGTTGTGCCAGGGATGCCGCCGGTTCGCGACCCGGAACGCCTGCGGTGTTCTGTTCCGTCTGCGGCAGCCTCGGCGAAGAACGGGCGCGGCCTCGGCGGACGACCTCGGCCCGACCGAGGCCGCTCCACCGGCGCTTTCTCCGGGGACCGTGACCGTGACCACGGCGGTGACCACCATGGTGGCGACGGTGATCACCGTGGCGGCATGGTCGCCGACAGGGCGTACAGCACCCGCACGACCCGCACCCACCTCCGAAAGCGCGACATCCGCCGTGTCGTCCCGGAGAAGAAGGACCACAAGGCGGCCCGCCCGCACCGGGGTTCACGCGGCGGACGGCCTCCGGGCTTCGACCCTCGCTGTACGTCCGCCTCGGCACTGTCACCGCCGAGGCTCGCCTCATCGGGCTCTGATCACGATTCGGCCGGCAAGAGCGCGGCGATTTCACCCAGAACCCGGGCCGCCGGTGCCGGGTCGACCAGCCACTTCAGGTGGCTGCTGGTGAGCGTACGGACGTCGTAGGGGTTCTCCGGCGTCAGCGCGTCGCCCTCGCGGATCATCCGGTCCTGCATGGCGAGCGGCACGCTGGTGTCCTCGGTCAGCCGGATGTACGTCTTGGGGATCCGCCCCCAGGTGCCGGCCTGTGCCCGGTCGTCGGGTGTACCGGCGTCGAGGTTCTCGTCGGGCTGGAAGGTGTTGAGGAAGACCATGAACTCCTCGTCCGTACCGTCGGCGAGAAAGGCTGCCTTGAAGGCCGCGAGCACGTCAGGGTCGGCGGTGCGGAAGTTGGAGCGAAGCAGCCCGAGCTCGGCAGGGTTCCCGACCATCGCCGCGGCCAGCCCCGCGGCATCGACCGTGGCCATCTCGGGCTCGGCGTAGTAGGCGCTGACTTCGAGGTCGACGGGGCACCAGGCGGAGACGTAGACGATACGGTCGATCAGGTCGGGCCGCTGGTTGGCCGCGACGGTGGCCGTCATGCCGCCGCGGCTGTGTGAGACGAGGATGACGGGCCCGTTCCGCTTGGCCCGTTCCAGTATTCCGATGAGGTGCGCGGCGTTGTCGGCGAGCGTGACGCCCTTGATGGCCCCGGGCGTGGTGGCGAGCTCTCCGAGGTCCTGCGGCGCCTGGTAGGCGCGCGGGTACGTCGCGGCGAACCCGTGCCCCGGAAGATCGACGGCGACCGATCGGTGTCCGAGGAGGCCCAGTTCGGCCTGGAGCGGTGCGAAGGAGAAGGAGTTCGCGAAGGCTCCGTGAACCAGTACGAACGTCGGTTGCATCTGTCTACACTCACTTTCTGGTCCTCTGCGGCGTCGGCGGCACGCGCGTCGCTCTTCCCGACGCCGCGACCCACCTTGTGGCCGAGGAGCGAGAAGTCGTCCTGCGAGCACCATGCAGCCGCGGAGACGTCTCGTGCATGGCAAGCGTCAGCGGTCAAGCGTGGAGACGAGGGCTGCGTGCGAACGGCCGCCCATGGTCCGATGTTTCACACTACTCAGTGAAAGATCATCCGCACTACCCGGACGAGCCTTCTCATCACCGCACTGGCGCGGGAACCCTGCCATCATGACCAGCGTTGCGGGTAATCCGGTGTGAAACCGGTGGAACTCAGGCCACCCGGCACCAACTGCCGCTCGGGCAGGCGGACTAAACGCTTCTGCGATGTCGTCGACCCCGCCGCCGCAGGTCGCCCTTTCCGTCTGCGGCGTCCTCGGAGAGGCCGAAGTCCGGGCGTCGGCGGGAGCCTAGGCCGGACTCAAGAAGGGACCGGGGCGAGTCGTCGCGCTCGTCGGGGAACCATGCATCGGCAAGCGTGCTCTCATGTGGGCCGTCGCGGAGCCGAGGCACGAGCCGCTGGAATCCCGGTGTGCGCAGTTCGTGGGCGGGCCGCGAGCGCGTCCTCCCACGCTGGCCGGCTCCGGAGTCGTCGTAGTGACCTTCAACTACGGGGTCGGCTCCGAGGGCTTCGGGCACCTACCGGGTGTCCCGGACAACCGTGGGCCCACCATTCGATCTCACGTGGTGGACGACCTCCTCGCAGAACCCCGCGACTGGGGTGTCCGACGGTCTGTCATCCGGCTGGACCGTCCGAGACGCGTCGGCCCCGGTGGAAGCACTCCTGTGCCGCCAGCACCTCGTCTCCGTAGGCCGCCGCCCAGGCGCCCAGGGCACGGATCGGGATGAGCAGGGCGGTGCCGGCCTCGGTCAGGGCGTAGTCGACGCGAGGCGGCGCTTCGGCGTAACGACGCCGCCCCACCAGGCCGTTGTACTCCAGCCGCCGCAGCGCCTCGTTGAGCACCTTGGGGCTGATCCCGCCGATCCGGGCCAGCAGCGCGCGCGGACGCATCGGGCCCGACTCGCCGAGGACGTAGATGACCACGCTGTCCCAGCGGTTGGCCAGCACCTCGACGGCGATCCGAGCCCGGCAGTCCGCCGCAAACGGATCCCCGCCCAGGTCGTCCTCGTCCTCGTCCACCTCTCCCATACGCACATCCTGCCCCGTCCGATGCCTACCGGACGGTGTGCATCGGCTCGCCTAGCGTCCGTGGCATGACATTCCACGACGCGAACGGGAGCAGGACGATGCGCATCGGCATTCTCGGCACGGGCGCCATGGCAGAGGCACTGGGCGGGGCCTGGGTACGGGCCGGGCACGAGGTCATGGTCGGCGGCCGGAACGCCGCTTCCGCCGCCGCCACGGCCGCCCGCATCGGGGCCACCGCGCATGGCGGCCCCGCCGAGGCGGCGCGGTACGGCGAGGCCGTACTGCTTGCCGTGCCCGCCGACGTCGCACCGCAGCTGGCCGGGGAACTGGCAGCGGACCTCGCCGGACGGATCGTCCTCGACTGCACGGTGCCGATGCAGCCCTCCAGCCACGGCGGGCCGGTTCTCTCCACTGCCGGCGGTACGGACTCGGCCGCCCTGCGCATCGCCGTGGCCGCGCCCCATGCCGATGTCGCCAAGGTGTTCGGCATCTGCCACGAGAGCATCTGGGCTCTGCCGCAACCGGCTTTCGAGGGTGCTCCGCTGGCGGTGCCCTTCTGCACGGATGCCCCGCCCGCTGACGTTGTGACGCGGGAGCTGATCACATCGATGGGCTGCACCCCGCTGCCGTGTGGCGATCTGCAGCGGGCGGCGCTACTGGAGGCTGCAGCGGTCTTCGCCATCGGCGTGTGGTGGTCCGGCAGCGAAGTCCGCCACGCCTTCCCCGCCCCGGCCCTGGCCCCCGGCGCCGTCCACGACTAAAGACGGGGTGTTCGATGGGGCGCGTGGCTGCTGCGCCCTCTGGTCGTTCCGGTGGGGCGGGGTGACTCAGCGAACGAAGAATGGGCTCGGCTGGGGTCCCGCTTGCCGAAGAAGGGTGCCCGGGCGGGCGTTGGTGGAACCGTCTTCCGGTGATCAACGGGGCCCTGTTCCGACTAGGCACCAGCGTCCGCGAGGCTCGGCGCCATCACCGCGAAGACCGCCCACCCGGACACCTCGCTGGGCACCACCAGCATCGGCGGATGACTCTCCGGGCGGATACGGCGACGGGTCGGACTCCTGCTGAACGGCGCGACCGCCCGCCCACCGACCCGCACCGCCTGGTCCCGCTCTCTGGCCTCCTGGGCAAGCGAGTGCGGCAGTGCTCACGCTCCTGCCCTACGACCCGCCGGGCTGCAGCGGCGGCCACGGACCGGCCGAGGCCGCGCCGTAAGCTACGCCGGGTTTCTGATTCACGGGAGGCGTGGGTGGGGCGGGAAATAGTCCTCAGCGGCCGGTACGAGCTGGTCGAGAAGCTCGGTCAAGGCGGCATGGGAACGGTCCATCGTGGGGTGGACCGGCAGCTGCGCCGTGCCGTCGCAGTCAAGCTGCTCTCCTCGGAGTTGGCCCACGATCCGCAGTCGCGAGCCCGCTTCCGGCGTGAGGCGCACGCGGCTGCCGCGTTGAACCATCCAGCGGTGGCCACCATCCACGACGTCGGCGAGGAGCCGCATCCGGACGGCCCACGGCCCTACCTGGTCATGGAGTACGTGCAGGGCGCCACCCTCGCCGAGGTCCTGCGCGACGGCCCACTGCCCGTCGCCGAGGCGGTCGACGCGGCCTGCGCGGTACTGGACGCACTGCGGCACAGCCACGAACGCGGCATCGTGCACAGGGACATCAAGCCCTCGAACATCATGCTCACCGGACCAGACACCGTGAAGGTCCTCGACTTCGGCATCGCCAAGGCGTTCACCGAGGCCGCCACCCGCATCACCGGTAGCGGTGCGGCGATCGGCACTCCCGCTTACCTTTCTCCCGAGCAGATCAACGGGGCGGAGATCGACCATCGGGCCGATCTGTACGCGATGGGCTGTCTGCTGCACGAACTGCTCACCGGGCAGACACCGTTCCGTGGCGAATCGGCCTTCGCCGTCATGCATCAGCACCTGTACGCAGAACCCGAGCCGGTATCCCGATTCCGGCCGCACATACCGCCGGCGGTGGAGGCAGTGATCCTGCGCGCACTGCGCAAGGATCCGGCGGAACGGTTCGCCGATGCGGGGCAGATGCGCGTGGCCCTCAGCGACGCCCTGAGGCAGGCCTCCATGCCGACTGCCCAGGCCACCGCGCCGCGGCCCCCGGCGACGCCGTCCGGCGGCCGAACCTCTCCCCGGAACAAGCTCCGTATCGCATTGCGCCCTTCAGCCGACCGCGCTCTGGCCCTGCTCGGATGTCTGCTCTCGGTGCTGTGCGCACGCGGCCACCTGGTGGACACGGCTCACTTCGGCCGGGTCGCCGTCGCGGCGGGAGTGTTGGGAGTGGTGACGCTCCCGTGGTCCACACGCGTGTCCTGCGCGGTGAGCTGGGGGCCGGTGGCCGAGGCCGTGTCGGTCAACTCCGAACTGCGGCGCGCCGACGTCGGCTGGGGCCACTCGTACGTCGCCATCGCTGTCCTGCTGGCGCTGGTCGCAGCCTGCTGCTTCGTCGGTGGGGTACGCAGCCGGGACCGTGGCGCCGGCTCACTGGTCGCCTTCTGGTTCAGCGCCACGGCATCGATCTGGTACTTCCTCGACGACCTGCACAAGCTCTTCGTCTTCTACCTGCTGCTGACGCTGGTGGCCATGGTCATGGTGTCGTGGGAGACCGCCGCACTCGTGCGGCGCCGGGCCGGTGACCGGCGGGCAGCGTCGGAAGAGTCGTCCGTCGGCGTGACGCCGCCTGGCCGTCGGCTCAGGGATGTGAAAAGGGTGAGCTGACGGCCCTGTTGGGTGCATGGGATGTCTGCTGACGCCGAGGTGCATGCCTCGGAGATCCACTCGCGGTGGACCGCCAGGTCCGCGCAGAAGGCCTACGCAGCCGCAGCGGCACACCTCCACCCGCGCCCTACGCCACCGTGTGCGGCACCCAGACGGCGGCGTGGAAAGGCCCGTTGGCAGTGGACGGATCAGCGGACGGAAGTGCTGCGCTGCCTGCGACCACGCCGCGGCGGTTGACCTGCCTCGCGGAGGAGTTGAGGCCGCCGAGGGAGGCCAGGTAGGTGAAGTCGCCGTTGTCGACACGGGCGACGAAGGCGAAAGAGTTGGGGGCGAAGTTGTCACCGACCATGGCGTTCCCGGCGATCTGCCTGACCTCGGTGACACCACGCCCGGAGCCGATCACGGCACTCGTGTGCGTCATGAGGTCGAACGAGCTGGAGAGCAAGCCGTCGCCGCCGACCACGGTGCTGCCGCTGATCAGCTGCGCGGTCAGGAAGTGGGACCCGAGGTCCGTGCGGATGCCGGTGCGGAGGTCGTAGGCGTACCCGGTGAGGCCGTTCCCGGCCGTTCGGGACTGCCCGACCACGGTCGCACCGCTGATGTCGTTGGCTGTGCTGGAGCTTCCGCCGAGGGTGCCGAGATCGGTCATCGTCCGGGTGCGCAGGTCGTACGCGAACCCGTGCGTCGTGGCGGCGGGTGTGTTCGGCAGGGAGGAGCCGCCCACGACGATCGAACCGCTGACGGCCGTCGCGGTGCTGTCGCCCGACGGGCCGGCGAGGCTGCCGAGATCGGTCAAGGCCCGGGTGCGCAGGCTGTACGCGAACGCGTGTGTGACCACGTCGCCGGGCAGCGACGACGTCCCCACCACGGTGTCACCGTCGAGGCCGGTGATGTTGGTTCTGCTGCCGCCGAGAGTGCCGATGTCGACGAGCCGACGGGTCCGGATGTTGTACGCGAATCCATGAGCCGGGCCGTCGGGGGAGAGGTCTGACCCCCCGACGACGTAATTCCCCTGCACGCCGGTCGCCTGGCTGGAGTCCCCCAGCGTGCCGAGATCTGTCATGGTGTGCCTGCGCAGGTCGTATGCGAAGGCGTGTTCAGCGGCGTCGCCGCGCGTCAGTGAGCTCCCGACGACCGTGTTGCCGTCGATGGCGGTCGCCGCGCTGCGGGTACCACCCAGGGTGCCGAGGTCCTGCACGGTGTACTGCACGGACCCCGCCGCCGACTCGGCCGACGACGTGTCAGCCCCGTACGCCGGACCAGCCCCCACGGCGAGCAGGCTCGCGCCCGCCAGGATGCAGGCACGTAAACGTATGCGCATGATGCCCCCCTGAAACGATCGATCGAAACGAGCGTGGTTCGGCAGCCCGCTGTGCCCTCGTCCCTCCCCAGACACGGGCTGACCGGATGCTGCACAGCCCTCACTTGTACATCAGTCCCGAGCGTCCAGACAGTGGACGGTCGGCCACGAATAGGACGTTCGTGACCGCGCCACGACACGGCACGCCAAGGTCCACCTCATACTTGGTGATCAGGCCCGGCTGTCCTTCATGCCCCGATTTGCTCAAGCGGGCCCAGAGCCGCTCAGCGGCGCGTGTGGCCAGTGGAAATCATCCGCGTAGGGTGTTGGCATGTCGTTGAGCAACATAGTCCTCTCGTCCGGTCGTTCGATCGAGCTCACCGAGCTGCGGATGTCTTCGACCTACGAGGGGTCGCTGGAGGGATACCCGTGCAAGTCCGTTAACGACATGAAGGTCAGCGGCTTCCAGCGGGAGGCCGAACGCTCGTTTCCCTCCACGCCGGTTCATCTCGTTCCGCCCTTCCGCGAGTACCCAGACCAGACCGCCGGCGCCTTCGGCCCTGTTGAGGTGCTGCCTTCCGTGGCTTGCGTCGGCGTCTTCCGCTCGACAGCCGTCGCTCCTGGGATCGACCCGGTGCTGCACCGTTCCGCCCTCACCGTGGTCTGGTTCCAGCCCGTCCCGGACGTACCGTCGGGCGAGGATGCTGATCTCGCGCTTCGCAGCATCTGCTGGGAGGAGCTGGCCCAGGACTACGAGCTCTAGCGACGCGTGCTGGCCACAGCCCTGACCCTTGAGCCGGTTGATCCCGCACTCGACCACGTCGCCCGATCCTGGACGAGAGCGGTGCCCATCGCACGGTCCGAGTGCAGTGGAAGGGAGCACGTTGCGTGCCTGCCTGGCCCGGCTCGCCGAAACCCTGCGCACATCCGCTGAACGGGCCGAGCAGGCTCGCGCCGCCTTGCAGCAAGGGACCGGCAACGAGCCGACACCAGCCGAGAAGGGACCTCGACAGCGAGCCGGACCGCCGGCTGGCCCAGGCGGGAGGGCAGTGAGCGACGCGATGCGCGTCGTTGGACGGCACCGCGATGGCCGCAGCCGGCCGCGGCGATGTCCTTGCCTCCCGCTTGATGCACCGCGCCCACCTGGAGGCCGGCTGGGATCTCTCCGCCGCCCCAACGTGCGCACTGGTCGAGGCCGATCGTGTCCCGCCCGGTACAGCAGAGCACCTCGCCGCCCTACCCGGATTCACCGCCGCCCTCGCCGTGGTGCCCAGCAGGACACCCGGGCCACGGCACACTGCCAGTACGCCGCTCAGCCCGCCCCGGACCGCCCTGACGGAGCGATCACCGTCACGGCGCCACCCGACCGGTGGATCGGTGAGCCGGTCCGGGTAGCGGACCTCAATCCGTAGAGGTCATGAGGGTGGCTCTTCTTGTGGTCGGACGGACGTGTCGTCCGCCGCTTCGAGCCTCGTGCGTTCTTCCCTGCCAGCCTGGGTCAGCGGACGAAGGAGATCTCCGGGTAGCTTTTGCTGGGCCCGTCCAGCACAGGACGACGCTGATGAAGCAGTGTCCGGTCGAAGAAGGCGGCAAGGTAGTCGCGCTGGACCTTGATCGCACGGGTGGGGTCGATCGTGCCGAACATCTGCTGGACGGTGGCCTGTGACCAGCCGACCAAGGGCGCGTACTGCGGGGCCAGCACCGCGTTGTCGTAGAAGGTCAGGTGGGTGGCACCGTGGAGTTGGACGTCGACCCGGTATCCCTTCAGGTGCGCCCACAACGTGCGCCACGACCCGTCATTGTTGCGGTTGTGGGTGCCCGAGCTGAACAGCATGAATGGGCGGTCAAGATCCTTGCTCGGCGCCGAGCCGAAGAACTGGCCGTCCAGGTCGGCGCCGGCGCCGATCCGGTGGTCGAGCTGCATGGCGGTGTCGACCGCGCCGCCGCCCAGCGAGAAGCCGAACATGCCGATGCGGGATGTGTCCACGGCGTGCGACAGTCCGGTGGGAAGCTTGGCGTGGCCGGCGTCCGGGTCACCTCCCTTGGCGATGGTGCCGAGCTGGTTGATGACGAAGCGGATGTCGGCGGCGCGCACCTTGAGCGTATCGGAGGAGTGCGCGCCCGCGGGCATGGTGTTGACCTCAAGCCGGTTGCCGGGGAACTGCACCTCGTTGGCGTCATGCGTGTGATCGACGGTGACGACGAGGTAACCACGGCTGGCCAGATCCTGGACGAGAGCGGTGCCCATCGCACGGTCCGAGTGCAGCCCGGTCGAGTACAGCAGCACGGGCAGCTTGCCGTGCCTGGTGTCGACCGGGGCAAGGACGTGGCCGGCGGTTCGCGGCACGGTCACCTGTTGCGGCGTCAGGCCAAGCGATGTGCTGAGGAAGTGGGCGCCCGCCACCGACGACATCCACGGCGCCTGGTAGTGCCCGGCAGGGGAGGAGGTGGGGTACCACAACGACACCATCAACTCGCGTACGCGATTCCCAGGAACGTACGGATCCGTACGAGACTTGTCGATGAGGTGCAGGCCGACCATGCCCACCGAGGAACGCCCGGTCGGTGCCGGAAGAGTGAGCTGCAGGGGCGAAGGGTCAGCGTGGCTGTGCGGAACGGCCTGGTGGACGGCCTTGGGGTGGACACGGACATCGTCGTTCTGAGGCGCCCAGGGCGCGTACTCGTCGGAGCGGGCTGTCGTCGAGGTTACGGGTGGCTTCTCGGCGGCTGTTGCCGGCGCCACCGCTGTTGCGCCCAGCACGATGGCAAGCGCACCCGCCGCACCGATCGCTCTGGCTATCGCTCTGCGGCGGTCGCGCGGTCGACATTGCTGCATGGAATCCCCCTGAGAAGGTCAGCGTTCGTGGAACCGAGATCAATTTTCGGCACACCGTACACGCTCTCTGCCTGGCTCGACCCCCCCAGAGATCACCGCACGCACCGAAGCGTACTCAAGTGCTCGCCACACCCCCTGCATCGGCGAACTGCTGAGGCACACGACTCCGGCACCGACTCCCGCAACGCGATGCCGGACTATGGCCGTGGCACCACGCCGGAGGAGCGGCCAGGCGCTCCTGGGAGACCCTCTCGATGGGCAGGCAGTCTGGCTCATCGGTGCAGGTGTGTCAGGACCCCTTCGGTCACGGGGTAGGGACGTTCACGGGGGAGCAGTTGCCGTGCGACGTCGAACTCGCCGTCCTGTACATGCGCGTGGATGGTGTGGGCGAGCGATGTGATGTCGGTGATGGAGACGATCCACTCATCGGCGTAGAGGCGTGCGGCTTCGCCGGCGAGGCCGAGCTGGAGCGACCGGTGAGCAAGCGGCTGAAGGTGCAGGTCGCGTTCCGGGTCCCATTGCACCCGGGCCGGAGCCTGCTTCAATTGGCGCTTCCACGTGGCGTGGTCGGCGTGGAGCCCGTGCTCGTAGTGGGACAGGCAGGCGTGTTTCAGTGCCCACTCGAAGCCTTCGCGCGAGATCTCGACGGCGAGGACGGTCTCCTGTCCTTCTTTGGTGCCCCACCCGCAGCGGTACATCATCCACAGGAACGACGGCTTGATCCACGTCATCCGGTCCCGCTGCCACACCGCCGGGAAACGGCCCTCCCGAGCCGCCGGCAGGCCGATCACCGGGGCGTACGCCTGATAGACGGTGACCGTGGAGTCCGTGTGCAGGGCTCGAATCTGGTGTTTGGGTTCTTCCACGGGACCAGGGTGGGCGCACTGTCTCGCACGCGCCATCGAATTACCGCGGTGCAGGGCGGCCGCTGAGTCAGCGCCGGCAGATGAGGGCAGCGGCGATGCCGGCGAAGGCGAGGAAGCGTGCGGCCTGCGCTCGTAGCGGCGGTGCAAGCGACGGCATACGGCAAGCCAGGCCACCGTGTGCGGACGATGCGTGATGTTCCGTGAACGGGGCCATCGGCGCAGGTGATCGTAGTCGTACCCTTCATCGCCACGCTGGTCTGCGTACCGCCCACCCGATCCCGCCGCGGGCTACGGTGTCACCGACCAGGCTCCACTGCGGAAGGGTTACGACTACGACCATCTGCGGCGCTGGTCAGGTTCAACCGAGGCATCACACCGCAGATCGCCCGCAGGAGTGCGGACTCCAGCCAGCGGCTCGGTCGGCATCGCTGGGTCATCGAACGCACCGTCTCCTGGCGCGCCGGATGCCGCAGACTGCACCGTCGCTACGAACTCAAGGCCGGCCACTTCCTTGCCTTCGCCGGCATCGCCGCGGCTCCTGTCTGCTGGCAGCGCCTCTCACCGCGGTGATGCGGCAGGCTGCCACTACGGGACGTTCCAGGCGGAGATGAACGGCTGCCCGTCCTCGGCGGCCAGGAAACTCAGCGTTCCGGGATGCGGGTGGCCCAGCAGTCGGCTGGCCGACGCGTCCAGGCCCAGCCACCGTACGGTGAGCACGCGCGCCAGATGACCGTGAGCGACCACGGCGACGTCACCGTCGTTCAGCAGCGGCCGGATCCGGTCCAGCACCGCGTCCGTGCGCGCGGCCACCTGTTCGAGCCGCTCACCGGGATGGTCGGCGTCGCCGGGAACGACGCCGTCCCGCCACAGGTCCCAGCCTGGCCGGCCCGCGCGGATCTGCGCCGCGGTCAGGCCCTCATAGCCGCCGTAGTCCCACTCCACCAGGTCGGGATCGGGCCTGACGCCGGTCAGTCCCGCCAGCTCGGCCGTCCGCATGGCGCGGCTCAGCGGGCTGCTGAACACGCCGACGAGCGGGCGTCGGGCCAACCTCGGAGCGAGAGCCTTGGCCGATGCCTCACCCACGTCAGTCAGCGGAACGTCAGTGCGCCCCGCGTGCTGGCCCGACAGGCTCCACTCGGTCTGGCCGTGCCTGATAAGTATCAGTTCCCCCATGGGTGAGTACACTATCCGACCGACCATGCGATGCGGCGGAACCGTGACTGCGGATAGCGCGGGAACGAGGTCAGTGGCCGTGGGTACGGCGGTAGGCGTCGATCAGGCGGGTCCGGCCGGTGTCGTGAAGGCGGCGGACCGCTTCGCGCAGGGTGACGCCGGAGATGCGGTCGATGCGGCTCTCCACCCATGCCGCCACGAAGTGATGGTCGCGGCGGGTGGTTTCCCGCAGGACCCAGCCAATGGCTTTGCGAATGAAGAATTCGGTCTCTTCCAGCATGGCGTCGGCGTATCGGCTCAGCCGCTTCAGGTCGGCCGCGTCGGCGCGGATGCCGGGGAGCAGGGCAAGAAGGGCTGAGCGGCGGAGCCAGAAGTCTTGGTCGATGGCCCAGCGGTCGAGGACGGTCCCGGCCGCTTCCTTGTGCTGGAGGGCGATGGCACCGGCGCCGTGGACGGCGAGGGTGTCCACCAAGGCCCAGGTGCGGGCGCCTCGCAGCATCACTTCCACCGTCACGAGGTCGGCGGGGCCGAGGAGGGCTGTGTGGCGGGTGAGGAGGTGGACGGCTGCCTGCCGGTGTTCGTAGACGTTGCTGGTCCACAGCAGATCGGCCAGGGGCAGGAGGTCCGACCGGGTGAGCAGAGGCAGGTTACGGCTTGTGGTGTTGACGGCGCGGCGCAGGTCGGGGATGGGGACACCGAGGTGGACGAGGTCACTGTGGAGGTAGTCACGGTCCCAGGCGGCGCGCCGGGGGGTGCCGAGGCGGGCGAGCTGCTGGGTGAGCTGGTCGGCCGCCTCGGCGAGTCGTGAGTGGGGCAGGCTCACGCGCCGGTTTCCAGGACGCGCTTGAGGGTGGCGAGCTCGGTGTCGACCAGGGCGACCTGCTTGTCGAAGTAGGCGTCAGTGAAGGCCGGCGGCTGGAAGAAAGTGATCATGAATTCGGATCCGGTGCCGTTGGCCACGACGCGGGCGGGGACCTGCCAGGACGCCCGCTCCTCGACGTAATCGTGGTCGAGGGTGCCCAGTTCGGCGTTGCCGCGGATGCGGAGCCGTGCCGGGCCGTGCGGGGTGGTCATCAGCCACCAGTCCGGCTCGTCGGTGGGCTCGATGGCCGTGACGTTGGCGATCACCCAGGCGGGCCAGTTGGACGGGTCGGCGAGGAAGGCGTAGACGTCGGCGACGGCGCGCTCGATGGTGACGGTCTTGGTGACCGAGCGTGCGGTGGTGGGGGTGGTGCTCACCGTGGTGCCTTTCAGGGGGTGGGTGGTGCGGGGGGCTCTGGGTGGGCTTCCCCGACGAGGTGGCGTATCCAGGACTCCAGCCGGCGGCGCTGGTCCGGTTCCAGGGTGGCGAAGAAGTGGGCGTCGTTGCGGTCGGCGATCTTTGCCAGCTTGGGGGCCAGGTCGCGGCCGGCGTCCGTGAGTGTCAGTCGCACGGTGCGGCGGGAGGCGGGATCCGGTTCTCGGGTCGTCAGCCCCTTGGCTGCCAGACGGTCGACCAGGCGGGAAACCGCGCCGGCATCGATGCCCATATAGCGGGCCACCTCACGGGTGGTGGTGGCGTCGCCTCGGTACAGGGTGATCAGGACCGCCCACTGGGAGACGGTCACGTCGTGCTCGGCGAGTTCCCGTTCGAAGCGGCCGTGGACTTCGTCGGAGAGCCGGCGAAGCCAGTAGCCGAGGTGGTCGCGCAAGCCGCTGGTGGAAGATGTCACCCCTCCAGCATGAGTGCCACGACAAATGTTGTCAAGACAACATTTGCTCGCTCACCCGGTGCTTTGATGCCCACGCTTTGCGTGTGGCCAGGCCGCGCCACTGTGTGAGGCGGTTTTGAGTGCTTCCGCGGCATGCTGGTGGGCCCGGACGACGGTGGAGCCGACCGACACGGTCCAGCCGGTGTCGTCGACGGCACCGGCTGCCGCCGGCAGGGAGGCGAGGATCTTCCCCCGCGTGCCGTCGACGGCCCGATCCGGTCCCACGTCGCATCAGTGATCACTAATCGGACACTCGCATCCGATCATCCGATGAGCCCCCCAAAGAGACGCGCTTCAGCGACCAGGTCCGCCCGGACGTCTCGGCTGTGGTCGCCCGTGCCTACACCGAGCGCTCGGCCTACCCACACGGTGCACCGCAACGCCCTCTGTCCGCCGAGGACATCACCACGGTGCCCAGGGTCGCCTCCTCGCTCCGGGGCACCCGGACGGTCGGGACCGGGCCGTGCCGCGACGGCACCGCCAAGGACCCCGGCCAGCGGCCGGGGCGCTTTGGCTGCGCCGTCGGGCTGCGCGCAGCCTCGCCGGGGCCGGCCGGTCCCACGCCGTGCTCTTCTGGGTCCCGTCCGGGGTCCTGTCGTGGCCGGGCGACGAAGCCCCGGTCAGGGGGCGTCTGAATGCCTACGGCAATGGCCTGTGGGCGGGGATGGCCGTCCCTTGAACGAGTGACGTAGGGCGTGCACGGGCCTGGCGGGTGGGAAGTCTCTTGCTCGTCCAATACGTCCAGCGCCACTACTCACCGAGAGGGAATCACCGTGCTGTTTGTCCGCCGCATCGTGACCGTTGCAGCTGTGAGCGCGCTGCTTTCCCTCGGAGCGGTCATCCCTGCCATCGCCGCCCAGACACCGAGCCCCGACGACATCGCCGACGGTCTTCTCGAACGACCCGTCAGCACGCTCGTCGGTTCCCCCCTCGGGCTCCCCATCGGCATCTGAAGCCGTCGGGTCTGTGTGGGCCGGGAGCGCCCGTCGGTTCCTGATACGCGCTCATCATGCGGTGGCGTATGGCGTCGGGTGGGCGGCTCCGCCACGCCGTGGTGCCCGGCGTGCTGCGTCCGCTCCCGGGCCCGGGGCACGCATCCATGGACCCCGGGTCCAGTGAGGGGTCCGGCCCGCGATCCGTGCCGGGTTCCCGGCCGGGCGTTTGCCTCCGCCTGGCCAGCGGCCGGCTCCGTGCCTGTGCGTGGGGAATCGATGGATTCCGCTGACCTGCGAAAAGCTGGCAGGCGGTCTGGGGGACCCCGCGTTGAGGCGTGGAGATTCCCGGCTACTTGGCCGCACGAGTGAGTGAGATCGCCTCAAGGAGGACGCCCGTCGGGCGTCACGGCCAATGCACGATGCACAGAAGTACAGCCGTAAAGCTTTAGCGCGTGCCGTCGTCCGGATGATGGAGTGGCACGGTGACCAACCACGATGAGGTGGCGGCTGTCCGACCGTTGACACTCGCTTGGGTGAGCCGGCATCTGGAGGTCGGCGAACGGATCGTCAGGACCGAGGGGCTGCGCGGCGGCATCACTGCCGAAATGCGGAGGCTGACCATCGGCACACGGGACGGAGGCACCCGTGACCTGGTGCTGCGGACCTTCGTCGACCCGATTTACGTGGAGCGCGCCGAGGACTGGCTGAACAGGGAGGCTGGCGCCCTGACACTGCTGGCCGGGACCGACGTGCCGGCTCCTGGACTGGTCGCGGTTGATACGAACGCCGCGCATTGCGAGTATCCGTCGCTCCTGATGACACATCTGGCGGGCCGGACGGTCCTCGATGACGAGGGATTGGAGGCGCGCGTGCCTCTGCTGGCCCGGCAACTCGTGGCTGTCCATGCGTTGCGACCCGCCAAGCGGCCTCAGGAGTATGTGGCGTTGACGACCGCTGACACCGTCGTCGTTCCGAGGGGCGCCGACGCGGCGGCATGGGCCGCGGCGACCGATGTGATCCGCAACCCCGCGCCGCCCTACCAGGGGCGGTTCCTGCACCGGGACTTTCAACCCGGCAATGTACTGTTCGACGTGCCGCCCCCAGGGCTGGCAGGTGCACGGATCACGGGGGTCGTCGACTGGGCCGCGACCTCCTGGGGCCCGCCGGATCTCGATGTGGCGCACTGTTCGACCAATCTCGCGCTGCTGCACGGCCCGGCGTGGGGTCTGCGGTTCCCTGATGCGTACGAGGAGGCCGGCGGGGTGCTGGCCGCGGCCGCGAGCGAGCGGCTGTACTGGCGGGTGCGGGACGGGCTGGCGTGCTCAGAAGAAGTGCAGGTGGTGGCGCGGTCATGGCGGGAGGCGGGGAGGACAGAGCTGACGACGCGAGTTGTGGAGGAGCGGCTGGATGCCTATGTCACCGCCCTGATGAACGCGCTGGGCTGAACCAGAGCGGCGGCTGGGGCGCGGGTCCGGTGGCGAGCGCCGGGCCTGGCTGCACTCGCCGTGGCGGCTCCCCAAGATCTTTGCCAGAGCCGAGATTTGACGGCACCGCCGTGCCGTCGCTGCGTCGAGTGATCAATTCGCTGGGCCTTGGCAAGGAGTGTCCGTAAGGTTCCTGCATGACGGATGAGGATGAGCGGGCCGTGCAGGCGGCCATCGACGGGGAGATGCGGCTTCTCGATCCCGAGGTGCGTGCTTCCCCGGCCCGTGTCCTGGAGCTCCTGGATCCGGAGTTCACCGAGATCGGGGCTTCCGGACGCCGGTGGGACGTGGAGTCGATCCTCACGGTGACGAGTGGGGGTTCGGTGTCCCCGGTCTCTCCGGTCAAGGTCAGTGACATGTCCGGAGTCGTCCTCGCTCCAGGCGTCGTTCATGTGACGTATTTCGCCGAGAACCAGGGCCGTAGGGCATGGCGGAGCTCTTTGTGGCGTCTGACGGCGACGGGCTGGCGGCTGTACTTCCATCAGGCCACTTTGACCGGTTGAGGCTGAAGGGACGAGAGCGAACTTGTCGGTGCGGCGGGCCGGTTCGAGCCCGGCCGCGCCTGGAAAGGGTGCCGGCTTGCGGATCAGGGCTTCGAGGTCACCCTGATCCGCTTGCCGATCAACCGAACCGGCATCGAGTAGTGGTGGGTGCGGACCGCGATCCGGCTGTAGCGGTCAAGTCGCGGCGTGACGGGCCGACTTTGCTGTCGGCTCCCGTCGGTCTCCGTGCAAGGCCTGCTGGTGCCACACCACGGGGAGCGTTTCCCCGCCATCATGACGCGCGTTCGGTGCGTTCTCTCGGGCGCTCAACTGACCTGCGAACTCCGCGTTTTCTTCAAAGCGCGGGCATGGGTACTCCACTGGCTGGTGGCCGAACGTGACCCCCGTGAAGCCATGGCTTCTGAGTGGCGTGTTTGGATGTGTTCATGATCGTTAACGCGCAGGAAACATCCGAGCCGCGGACGTACGTGGACCGCATTCTGGAGCACTGGTGCAAGGACGAGGACGCTGAGGCGCTCGTCCAGGGGGCGCAGCGGCTGAGCAGGGGAGAGGCTCGGCGGCGGCTGTTCAGGTTGGGACATGCTCTGCGCGGGCAGGGGCTCGCGCCCGGCGACGGAGTGGGGCTGTTCCTGGCCAACCGCGTGGACTCCGTCCTGGTGCAGCTCGCCGTCCATCTCATCGGCTGCCGCGTCGTGTTCCTGCCGCCCGAGCCAGGGCCCGGCGAGCTCGCCGCGCTGGTCGAGCAGTCCCGGGCGCGCGCCGTGGTCACCGACCCGCTGTTCGCGCAACGGGCCGCCGACGCGGCCGGCCGCAGCGTCCACGCCCCCGTACTGCTCAGCCTCGGGCCCTGTGAGCAAGAGTGCACGGACCTGCTGGCCCTGGCGGCCGAGTGCCCGGCCGTGCGCCCCGACGGCGTGCCCGCCCCGGGAGCGGACGAAGCCGTCACCGTCCTCTACACCGGCGGAACTCTGGGCCATCCCAAGCTCGCCGCGCACAGCCACCGGCTTTACGAAGCGCTGCTGGACCTGGTGGACGATGCCCCGCAGAACTCACGCCCCGCGATCTTCCCGACCCTGAACCAGGGCACGGACAGGGTGCTCGTCTCCACGCTGCTCACGCACGGCAGCGGCCACCTCGTCTCGGTCCAGGCCCTGGTGACAGGGTCCGTCCTCGTCGTGCTGCCCGAGTTCGAACCGGGCGCGGCGCTGACGGTACTGCACGACGAGCGGATCACCGCCACCATGTTCGTACCGCCCATGCTGTACGCGGTTCTCGACCACCCGGAGTGCAAGCCGGACGCCCTGCCCGCGCTGCGGCGGATCGCTGTCGGTGGCGCGGCCACGTCGCCCAGCCGGCTGCAGCAGGCGGTCGAGGTGTTCGGGCCCGTGCTCAGCCAGGGCTACGGGCAGTCGGAGGCGCTCGGCATCACCGTGTTCAGTGCGGAGGATCTCGCCTCGGAGGGAGCCCGCCGCCCCGAGCTCTGGCGCAGCTGCGGTCGCGCGATACCCGGCGTCGAGATCGAGATCCGTGGGGAAGACAGCGCGGCGGCACTGCCCGTCCGGCAGGTCGGCGAGGTGTGCGTCCGTGGTGAGACGGTGATGCTCGGCTACTACGAGGACCCGGAGCGCACCGCGGCGGCGCTGCACGACGGCTGGTTGCGCACCGGGGACATGGGATATCTCGATGCCGATGGGTACCTCTATCTCGTCGACCGGGCCAAGGACATCATCGTCACCGGCAGCACCAGCGACAACGTCTACTCCAGGGTCCTGGAGGATTTCCTGCTCACGCTTCCCGGTGTGCGCAACGCGGCGGCGCTGGGTGTGCCGGACGAGGAGTACGGCGAGGCCGTCCAGATCTTCCTGGCCACGGCCGAGGGTGCTGACGTCGACCCGGAGGCGGTCGGCGCGGCGGTGACCGCCGAGTTGGGAGAGCTGTACACGCCCCGGAAGACGGTGCTGCTGGACCACCTGCCGACGACCAAGGTCGGCAAGGTGGACAAGAAGGCGCTGCGCGCCGCGTGGACGAGCGGGGACCTGGACACGCCGTAGGCTCCGTCGTCGTGGAGGCACCCCGGCCGACGCGGGGTCATGTGCGCCGGGAAGGCAGAGCCTTTGTGGCTCATCTCGGCCGGCCGCCCTTTCCGCTGTGAAGAGGCGAAAGTGCGGCATCGCTGCGCTCTGGGCGCCCTGTCGGGAGGTCGCCGGGGCTGTGTCCTCGTGGAGCTCCCTCCCGGCCCGCCCATCTGGCGGTGGCCGTGTCAGACGCGGAGCGCTGGCCGAACCGGTTCCTGAGGGCGTGCGCGAGCGGATCACGTTGCCCGAGCAGCGGCCCGTACTCGACCGGCCCGGCGCCGCCCACCCGGGTGTGCACCGGGACCGTCTGCTGTTCAGCGCCAAGGAGAGGTTCGACTTCGACCAGTGCGCGATCACGCCCGACCCGGAGCGCGGCACGGTCCGCAAGGGGCCCGGCCCGGTGGGGGGATGCGCCTGGACCGCCTCCATGGACGGGGCGGGTCCGGCACAGGGTGGTCGCGACCGCTGTGATGATCCCCGCGCCTACCAGTGAGCGGGCCGTGTGAGCGCCGGCGGCAGTACGGTGGCCGCGTCGCCCTTGGCCGCGTTCAGCTGCGCCTGGGTGAGGAACAGCGCGCCGGTGAGGTCCGCGCCGCTCAGGTCGGCGTCCCGCAGGTCGGCCCCGATCAGGTCGGCGTCGCGCAGATCGGCCTCGCTGAGGTCGGCCGCGACGAGGAGGGCGCCGCGCAGGCTCGCCCCCCTGAGGTCGGCGCCGGACAGTTTCGCGCCGATCAGATCGGCTCCGCGGTGGTTCTTCTTACGGCCTGGGACCTGGGCTCGCGTCAGCTCGCTGGCCCGCAGCAGCAGTGTGTTGACCTCGCCGCGCAGCGCGTTCATGTCCAGCTGGGTGATCGACTCGGCGCTGCCGCGCGTCAGGCCGTCGATGTGGGCCCGCGCCTTCCGGAGCTCCTCGTGGACGGGGCGGGCCGGTACGAGGCCGAGCGCCTCGGTGACGTACCAGAGCAGCTCGTGCAGCTGCCGCATGAAGGGGAAGACCTGGAACATGGAGCGCGCCGTCTTCGGCGCCTGACGCCAGTCGGTGCCGTCGAAGGTGATCTGGGACACCTTTTGCCCGGCCCCGAAACAGTCGAAGACGGTGCAGCCCGGGTAGCCCTTGTCGCGCAGCTGTGCGTGGATGCCGCAGCGGAAGTCCTGCTGGAGGTTCGAGCACGGCTGGCCGGCGGGCTTGTTGACGGCGAAGTCGGCTGAGCGGGCGAAGGGCAGGGCCACGCAGCACAGGCCGAAGCAGTTGGCGCAGTCGGCCTGCAGATCCTTGCGGTTCTCGGAGGCCTTGCGGTCCTCGGAGGCCTTGCCGTTCTGGGGCGCCGGGTGATCGTGCGAGGTCTTGCGGTCCCGGGGCGCCTTGCGGTCGTCCCGGAGTGGCCTGCGGTTCTGGTTCCTGGAGTCCGGCTGGTTCTTGGAGTCCTGCTGGCGCTTGCGGGTGGGCCGGTCGGTCCCGGCCGGCCGGCTGGTGCGGTCCTGGCCCGCGGTGTCGCGCTCCCGGCCCTTGCTCGGGGTATCGCCGTCGAGGCCCGGGCCTGCGGACGGACGCTTGCCCTCGTCTGCCTGGGACGGGCGCCCCTGCCCACCGGCGGCGGACGGCCGTCGACGTCCCCCGGCTGAGGCGGGCTGCTTGCGGACCTCGCCCGCGGAGGGGCGCTTGCGCCCTCCGGAGGAAGAGGGGGCTCCGTGCTGTGGCGACACCGTGCGTGCTCCTGTTGGGCGACGAACACCGCGTACCGCGGCGCTCCGAGAACGGCTTTCATTCTCGCAGACGGCGCGCGGCGCCCGACCGAGCGGATGGGCCGGGGTTGTCCGGATTCGGGCGACAGGTGTCGTGTCCGAGTGGCCGGTGGGGCCGAGGGCGCCGGTACCGGGCGGCAGGAGCGGGGCCCGGGCGCCCGTGACAGCCGCAGCACCGGTCGCGTTCTGGGGCAGCGCAGATCCGCCCCGCCCGAACCCCGCCAGCCGTGGCCCTGACAGCCGGCCCCCGACGGTCGTCGGAGCGGTCGGCGGCGCCGTGCCGAGGTCTCGGCCGGTTCGCGCGGCGATGCCCGAGCAACCCCGTTCGCGCATTGCACGTCCGACGAGGTCTCGTCCCCTCAGTCCTCGTAGACCGGCGGCTGCCGACCATGGGCGGTGACGAGCTGGCCGCCGACGGCAGGCCCTCCCTGCTCTGCCCCAGCGACAGGCTGATCGGCGGGATGGCCGGAGACGTTGAAGGCGGCCGTGAAGGGCCGTGGGCGAAGATGCGGCGCCGCCGGGAGCGCGCGCTCTGGCCGGGGCCGTCGTAGGCCAACATGACGTGCGGCGCCAGGAAGGGCGACCAGGGTCGGGGTGACCAGCAGGTCGTGGTCGAGGCGGAAGCGCCCTACGGACCGGTGACGTGGTCCTGGGCCTCTATTACCGCCAGCACGGCGAGCGCGGTGAACGCCTCGGCCTCGGCGAGTACCGCGCGCGAAACGCCCTCCTGCGAGGCAGGGCCCGGGCGGCCGGGGGCGCCCCGGAGGCCGGGACGGAAACGGGGCACCGGCGTCCTTGCGCGGGCACGGCGGTGGTGGCCCGCGCTCCCCCCGGAGGGCGGGCCACCACACAGGTCAACCGCTCACCAGCTGCCGCTGCACCCCTTGCTGGAGCAGACCTCCAGCACGACGTTCTTCTGGTGCGTGAAGCTGCCGTAGAACCCCGGCTTCCACTTGTTGTCGATCAGTGCGTACAGCGCCACCCCGGAGCTGTGGTTGTAGGTGCCCCAGCTCCCCTTGTAATAGCCGCCGCCGGTGCCCTGCCAGGTCTTCCAGACATGGGCGTACTTGCCGTCCGGGGTGTACAGGTATGTGCTTCCGGAACCGGCCGGACGCGCGAGCGCGGCGGGAGCCGCCGTCGCCGCCGGGGCGAGGGCCAACGCGCCGCCGACCAGCGCCGCCGTTGCCACAGCGGCAGCGATGTCCTTGCGGATGTGCATGATCTGCCTTCCTTGTCTGTGACGAGCCGTCACCGCTGCAACCGCGTGGTCGCTGCGCGGAGTCCAGACGGCGTTCCGTCTCGAACACGGTGTGCCGCAGTCCGGCGAGCCTCCCGCCCGCCGAGCTCCAGGACATGGAAGTGACTCTGGCCGACCCCTGCCGTGGATGTCTTTGGCGATTCGCGCCTTTATGTTGGCTCACAGCGCCCTTTCGCCCCCCGTGGGACCGGCGGAAGGATACGTGTGTGCCTGTCATGGGTGGGGGCTCCGATGAAGACGGTGTTCAGCACTGATGAACTGCCCGTGTCCGAGCGGACCGAGGCGTGGGTCGCGGCCACAACTGAATCACTCGTTCCCAACCGATTCACGTTTCCGGACCGGGCCACCTTCGGCGCACGATTGCAGGCCATGCCGTTGGGCGCTTCCCAGCTCTGCGCGTTGTCGTACGCCGCCCTGTACTCGCGCCGCACCCCCGCCCTGATCAGGCAGTCCGATCCCGAGCACTATCAGGTAGGTCTCATCAGGTCCGGGCGGCAGGGCATCGACCAGGCCCGTCGGCGGGCTCTGGTGGGCGCCGGCGATCTCGTGCTCTACGACAGCTCGCGCCCCTTCGACGCCGTGGTGCCCACCTCCCGGCCACGGTCCGAGTCCTTGCTGCTGCAGTTCCCCAAGAACCGTCTGCCCCTGCCCGAGCGTCAGATCGCACGGCTGCTGGCCGTACCGATCCCGGGCAGCCACGGTGTCGGCCGCCTGCTGGCCGACTTCCTCGGCACACTGGCCGCCGAAGAAGCCGCTTACACGGTCCGTGACCGGTTCCGGCTGGAGGGCACGGCGATCGACCTGGTAGCGGCAACGCTGGCGCACCACCTCGACCGGGACGGCGACCTGCCGCCGGAGTCCCGTCAGCACGTCCTGTTCATGCAAATCAGCGCCTATATCGAACAGCATCTGGCCGACCCGGACCTCGGTCCGGCCCGTCTCGCAGCAGTCCACCACATCTCGCTGCGACACCTGCACCGCATCTTCCAGGAACGCCACACCACCGTGGCCGGACTCATCCGGCAGACCAGACTGGACCGCTGCCGCCGCGACCTGGCCGACCCTGCCCAGCGCGGTATCGCCGTCCACACGATCGCCGCCCGCTGGGGCTTCCAGGACGCTGCCGCGTTCTCCCGGACCTTCCGCACCACCACCGGATGTTCGCCCACCGAATACCGTGCCGCCTGCCTCACCGGCCCGACCCATCCATCCCACCGGTGACTCCTCGCGCCGTGAACGCGACGACGAACGCCCGTGAGGGCCGGCCATCACGGTTGCGAGCGGGCCGTCTCCGTCGGCAAGTCGACTGGGCTGCCCTTGCGGGCCCGAGCATGGAGGAGAACGCGGGGCTGGGTCCAGCGGTGTCGAGTGGTCCAAAGCACCACCCGTTCAGGCCAGCGCCTCGACGACGGCCTCCTCGAACGCGAATTCACCGTCGGCGAGATCCCCGGCACTCTGCGGACGCCTGGATCCGCCGCACCGGCCCCGCTGATCCTGATCGGCCTCCCGTGGGCCACAAGGGCGGCTTGCACAGGCGGGAATCGCGGCACTGGCCCGGGCCCGGGAATCCGCAGCGTACGGCTACGCGGTGGCCGCCATCGACGTCCACGGGCACGGGGACCGACCCCGTTCCGCTGGCGAGGAGAGCCCGCACCGACCTGTGCCGGGCGATGCGGGCCGGCGAGCCGGTCGAGGAGTTCCTGCTGCAGGGGGATGACGAAGGGAACGCCGACAGCACGTGGGCCATGCCCACGCCAGCGTGTCATGCAGGGGCGGGTTGACTGACGCGCGCCCAGGACCCCTTCAAAGAGGCTATGCATCGAGTGTATACATCACGTGTATAGTCCTGGGGCATGGCTCCTGTGACCGCGTCCCGTCGCGACACCCCCGTCACCGTCCTCACCGCGACCGCCGCCTTTGGAGTGCTGCTCGGCTGGGCAACGTACGCGCTACATGGGACGACACCTCTGTTGGAGCGGGCGACCAACTCGTCGTCTACCTGGATCATCTGGACTGCCGCAGCCGGAGCGCTGATCCGTGCACGGTCGCTCGCCGTCTGGGGCGGGGCGTTGATGATGCTCGCCACCTGCGGTGGCTACTACGCGGCGTCCGCTCTCGGAGGCACCTTCGGGAGCGGAGGGCTCGGCACCGCCGTCGTATGGTCAGTGGCGGGGTTGGTCGGAGGCCCTCTGCTGGGATGGGCAGGGTGGACCGTGCGACGCGGGCGGGGCGACCTGCGGGCGGTAGCCGGAGCGGTTATCACGATGGTGGTGCTGGGGGAGGGGCTCTGGCTCGGGCTGGGGCTCCATTACTGGGGAGAAGCGGTTGTCTACCTGACCGTTGGCGTGCTGCTCACCGGCCTCCTGACCGTCTACCTGGTGCGCACCGGGGTGCACCGCTACTGGCTGTGCCCCGTACTCGCTCTTGTGGGCGGTCTCGCCTTCTACCTCGCCGAGAAGGGCATCCTCAACGGTCTGCTCGGATCGGCTTGACTCCGTCCAACTCGTCACTCGATCGAATGCGCCGGTCACAGCCACTCGTTGATGGCCACTACAGGGACGGCCGCTTCGTGGCGGATCGCGGGCTTGTCGTATCCCGTGGCCACGGCCAGTGCCTTTTGAGGCGGTTGATGCCGCACTTGACCGTATGCCGAGCCGTGTAGTCCTGCGGATCGAACTTCGGTGGCCGACCGCCGCGCGAACCGCGTTTCTTGCGGTTGCGGGCCTGGTCGGTCAGGCGTGCGCCTTGTCGGCGCGCACGCGATCCGGCCGGGTGCGCGGTCTGCCCGCGCCAAGTCGCAGGACGCGGATGCTGCTCAGGACAGGCTCGAACTGCGGGGAGACGCCCCGCTGCCCGGTCGTGATCACGAGGGGCATGGGCTTGTGGCCTGTGGCAGCTCAACGACAACGGCCGCATGGACGTCCTCGACACCTCGGCCCAGCCCGCCGAGCTGCGCGCCCGCGTGGACCACGTCGTTTGACCGCGTCGCCGCGAACTCCAGGCTCACAGCCGCCGGCCCGGGCACCCTTGATCCGACCACACTGCCGTCCGGTAACGCTCTGCACCTCGCGCTCGGACCGCTGGGGCACCCTCGTCGCCGCCATGCGCCCGGCGCGGACCCACAAGTAGGCCAGCCTCGGTGCGCATGGTGCAGCGTCTTCACCAAGCGGGGCAGGCCGAGGGATGGCCCGCCGGGGGGAGGGAGAGTCGCTGCTCGCATGTCTGATGTGAGGTGCGCACACCCCGACCGATCGCGCAGCGGTCCTTGACGAGGTGGTGAAGGGCGGGGCGCCGGGGTCCTGCCGGTCGAGACCGGCGTCAGGATGCTGACCGGCGCCGGGTACCCGATCGATGACGCCCAGAAGGAGGTCACCTGTATCCAGGCGAGGGCCGTATGGGCTGCTGCCCACCTTGCCGCCGCGACGGGCGACAACGCAGCCGTCCGGGAAGACCATGGGCTGCCCGAGGCCAACCGAGATCCCGCAGGTTCCGCTGGCGGTGCACCCGCCAGTGATGGAGGGCAGGAGTCTCGGTGCTTTGGTCAGTGGGTGCTGTAGTCAGGGTCAGGGAGAGAGCCGGCGTCCGGGAGCGGACGCCGACCTCGCAGGCCGAGCCGCTTGATGCTGACCGCACGCAGCAGGCCGTCGACCTCCTTCAGCGCCGTGTCGTGCAGCTCGCGCAGGTGTGGATTCTGGCTCAGCCGGCTCAGGACCCCGGAGACGTCCACGAGACCGGTGACGACGTAGTTCTGCTGGTACCAACCCATCCGGGCGTCCTGCCGCTTGATGGCGTCCTCGGTCGACTCGGAGTCCTTGAACTTCGCTGTGGCCAATCCGATCTCCTCGGCCATGCGCACCCGCATGTCGCCGGCGATCCGAACCATGGCGTGGCGGATCGCCTTCTGCCGTCTGCCCGTCTGACTCAGGGCGCTGTTGACCACTTCCTCCACGAAGTTCTCGATCAACGGATCCGGCAGGAAGTCAGCGTCGTATCGCTGCCGAACCGCCGCCCGGGAGCGATGGTGGACGAGGTGCGACCGGAACGTGAGCGCGGTGATCCGGAGCTTCTCCAGGTCGGCGGCCCGCTGTTTCCCGCGCTCCTGTCGCTGCGAGGTGAGCACAGCCATAAGGGGCGCGAGGACGGCTGACGTGAGCGCGGCGATCGGTACGGTCTTGAGGATGAAATCGCCCCAGGAGAGGCCGCGTGGGGGCTGCTGCTTGGGAGACGTGGACGCCGCGAGCTCGGCGAGATCCGAGAGGAGCATGGGCTGGATTGTGTACGGGGATCCGGATTCCGTCCATCGTGATCAGTGATCCGTTCGTTGTTCGAGGATGGCTGAGCTGATAGCCGGCGCGGGGTGCTGGAGATCTGTGGAGGGTTCACGCATGACGGGTCCCTCGCTCTCCAACGCGCTCGTACCGGTCGGGCACCGCCGTGACGGGCGGCTCAGGTACCCCGACCTCGGAGCCTCGCCCGAGGACGACTCGAACACGCCCGAGCCGCGCCCAGGCATCCCCCTGGCCATGTACGGAGCCGTCCTCGTCGTCATGGCTCCGCTCATGGCCGTTGGCGTGCTGCCCGAGATCAAGCCTTCCGGGCCGTTCACCACCCGCTCGGGGATCACCTGGATGGTCGAGTTCGGCGGCCTGGCATGCGCCGTTCTGGGCCTCGGTCTCGTCGTGGCCGCTCGCTCCTATGCCGCCCGCACCAGCCCCGTCTGTGCCAGTGCCACGGCGACGAACCGGGCCGAAGAACCGAGTAACGGGAGTGCTCGAACAATGTGACAGCGCGGTCCACACGGCCGTTCGGCGACCTCAACCACGCCCGGCACCGACCGTGACCACCCGAACGAAGGGGCCGGCCGCGCATGGGTGCGTGGAGGACCAACGCTGGATCCTGTCCCGGGTGGCCACGGTGATCGCGCGGCGCTTCCATGTCCGCTTCAGACCGGCCCAGACCTGGCGCATCTTGCATCGGATGGGCTTCATGGTGCAGTTCCCTGTGCGTCGGCGCCGCCGAGCACGACGAAGAGGTGGTGGCCACCTGGCTCAGGGAGACCTGGCCGAGCGTGGAAGGACGGTGAGGGACCAGGACGCGTGGCTGTGCCTCGCCGATGAGTCGGGCCAGGTGCTCAGGCCGCCGACAGCACGGACCTGGTCCCGTCGCGGCCACACGGCGCGCGTGACAGTCCGGGCGGGAGGCTCGGTATGTATCTCCCGCGCCGGCTTGGTGCGGAGCGGGCCGGGCCGGCGGACTGGAACCGACCGCCCGGCCCGGTCCTCAGATCTCGCCCGCAGCCGCCCGTAACCGCCCACTGGTGTGTCGCCTGGCCGGAGCCCCGCTGCCCCGTCCTCCGGTCCTCGGCAGCAGCAGGGGCGCGTCGGGGCGTGGGCGAGCGCCGGCCGGTCAGATCAGCGGGGTGATCTGGTCCTCGATACCGAGCAGGGCCCGGCCGTACATCTCGGTCGCGATGGCGGGGTTGACCATGGCGTGCCGCGTACCAGTCCCCAGATCCCGCCAGATGCGCTGCAGCGGACTGTCGTCGGAGAAACTCCGGGTCCCCTGGATGCTCAGCAGCAGATCTACTGCATCTCGTGAGCAACGGGCGACCGTGCCGATATCCATGCGCGTCCGGGTCCGGTTGACCAGGGGCATGCACTGGCCGCTCGCCGCCCAGCTGTCGACATCGTCCGCGGCCCGCATCAGGTGCAGGGTGGCAGTGTCGATCAACGATGCTGCCTCGGCGAGCTGTATCTGGGTGGAGGGTGCCTCGCGTGCCTGCGCGTAGTGCGTGTGCGAAATGCCCCGGCCCGTGGCGAGGGAGGCCAGCACCAGCTCCATCGCACCGCGGGCCAGGCCCAGCAGCGGGCCGGCGAGCGACAGGGCGAGCGTCGGGACGAACGCCGCGCGGTACAGGGTCTCGTCCTTGAACTCGGTCGGACAAGTGCCCTGGAGCGCGTGGGTCACCGACAGAATGCGGTGGGCCGGGACGAAGACGCCGTCGGCGATGAGGGTGTTGCTGCCGGTGCCGCGCATCCCGGCAACGTGCCAGGTGTCCTCGATCGTCAGCTGGTCCATCGGGACCAGGGCCAGTGCTTGGTCCAGGCGCTCGCCGCGCTCGTCCGTGAGCGTCATGCCTAGCAGCGCCCATCGCGCGTGGAGACAGCCGGAGGCAAAGCCCCACCGTCCGGTGACGATGCTGCCTGCGTCGACTGTCCTGCCGGTCCCCTGGGGTGGCAGGACCGCACAGGCGCGGGTGCCGGGATCCTGCGCGTAGACCTCACGCTGCGCGCGTTGGGGATAGAGGCCGATGAGCCAGCCCGAGATGTTGATCAAGCTGGTGGTCCAGGCAGTCGACCCGCAGCCGCGGCCGAGTTCGGAACTCACTTCGACCAGCGTGCGGATGCGTTCCTGGTGGCCGCCGAGCCGCTGGGGAACGGTGAGGCTGAACAGGCCGGCCTCATCGAGTGCCGCGATGTTCTCCGCAGCGACACAGCGGTCCTGTTCGGTGCGGGCGGCATTGCGCCGGAGTAACTCGACCAGGGCTGCGGCCCGTCCGGGCAGCGTGGCCGGCTCGATGTCCGGGGCAGGTTCCGCGGCGCCCATCGTCATGAGAGGTCCTCCTTCGCACGTGAACCGGCCGGGCAGGAGGCCGGCGGCCAGGCCCGACACCGTACTCGTATTTCTGCCCGCGCCCCCTGGTGCGGGGGCCGCCTGCTGCACGGAGTCGAAAGACCGCGCCTGCGCCTCGTCAGCGAGGGCGATCCCACGTGTTCTCGGTTCGCGGTCGCCCTCAGGTGGCTCCGCTCATGACTTCCGGCTCTGGATCGACTTTTGTGCGCGCTTACCGAGCGCAATACCGGCGGCACGTGGTCGTGATGCGGCTTCCTGGAATCCCACAGGATCGTTCTCCGGCCGCTCTTGTCAGCCGAGGACACCCCCAGGGCCCCGTCCCGCGAGCCTGGCCACCAGCTCACCCGGATCGTCCTGCCCGCCCGCCTGCTCAGCGAGTCACTCACCGCCCAGCGCTTCGACGACCACGACCATGTCCCCACCATGAGGCGTTCCGCGCCCGCACCACCGCCCACCTGCCCGAGCTGATGACCGGTCGGCTCGTCCGCTGGTTCACCGTCCGCCTCGACGGCCATCGTCGCTGTAGGCCTTGTCCGCGGCAAGACAGTGGGGCGTCTCGCAGGGCCAGCCCGGACCGAGGCGGGGAACTCGGATCTTCTCCAGCACGGGCTTGGACTGGGTGCGGTCCGTCCGCCGCCCTGGCGTGATGACCAAGGAGAGAGGGCGGCAGCGGCCGGCGCGCCGCAATCCGTCGAATGCCGGCGAGACCCGGCGGGAACGGACGGGTCGGAGAGGATGCATGCTGCCGCGGCGCCACCGTAGCCCGAGCCCCAAGGGCCGGTGGTCGAGCAGGAGAGGCGCCGCGGCTGCGACCCGTGCGTCGACCGGTACTTCACCGGCATCGCGCACCGGGTCCGCGGCACCCTCGACCGGAGCCTCACCACCAACCGCTGCGGCGCCGGATCCACCCCCTGCGGCCCGCAGACCTTCGGCGAACGACCCGTCGGAGACACGCTCTTTCAGAGCTTGTCCCCACTCCCCGCCGAGCCGGCCAAGGGTGTGAGGAGGGTGCGGAGGTCGATGACGCGGTAGCCACGTGCGGTGATCGCGTCGAGGATCCGTGGCAGGGCTTGGGCGTCGATCACCTCGGTGTGCCCCTCGTTCGCGCCGACGTGCATCTGTACGATCGCCCCTGGACGCAGCGCGTCCAGCGCCCGGCGCACCGCGCGGTCCACGGTCATGCCGCCGTCGGTGCCCTTCCACCCGTTGGTGTCGGTGGTGAATTCGATATCGGCGAACCCCAGCCCGTTGACCTCCCTGATCTGGGCAGGGCTGGTCTCGCTGTAGGGGAACCGGAAGAACGGCGTCAGGGCCCGTCCTGCCCCGGCCGCGCGCAGGGCCCGGTCCGCTGCCCGGACCTCCCGGCGCCTCCCGGCGGCGGTCAGATCCTTGAAGTAGGGGTGGCTGTAGGAGTGGTTGCCCAGCCCGTGCCCTGCGGTCGCAAGTCTCCTGACCACCTCGGGGTAGCGGTCGGCGAAGTCGCCTGTCAGGAAGAACGTGGCAGGCGCATGCCGGCGGGCGAGCTCACTGAGAACGCTGTCCAGACCGGCGTCGTTCCAGGCCGCGTTGAACGTCACCGCGACCGCCCGCTCACGCGTACGGATCACACGGTTCTCCGACCCGAACAGCGTTCGCAGGCCGTCCGCAGTCGCCACCGGGTGCATCGAAGAAGCTCTCGACATCCCAGCCAGTAGCCCGGACACCACCCCACAAGTCCCAGCGAGCAGCCCGGCAGCCACCAAACGGCGGGAGGCAAGAAGGCGTGTGGCGAGAGAGCGCGATTCCATGCCACCGTCATCGGCTGACTGATACTCGCCCTTGAGTCTGTACCGCGGAAGGCTCCCACGTCCGCCGATCGGGTCTTGTCAACGATCGCTCGGTGATAACTGTGCCGGTTACCAGGGGCCGACAGCGGTGTCCCAGCTTTGCGTGCGCTGAGGCCGGTCCCGGATGCCTCGTGTGGTGTCCGGCCGGCAGTGGGGGCACGCCGGTATGTCTGGTATGTTCCGCCGCGGCGCGTCGAGCGTCTCGGCCGGGGCGCGGGGCGCGGGGCTCGGGGCTCGGGGTGACAGCGGCCGCTTTTGGCCGCTGCCCGGCAGTCACCGGTGTACACCGGGTCCACGTTGGTGCGGTGGAGGCTGTACCGGATCAGCCATTCCGGCTCCGGCGGCCGGCCTCGGGGTCGCGCAGTAGACGTTTCGGCACGACGTCGAAGTCCGGCTCCTGCGACGCCTTCGGGGGCCGGCCACTGCGACGAGAGGCCGCCCGGGCGGCGGACTCCGGCAGGGCGGGGGTGCTGCGCACCTTCACCCCCCGCCGGACTACCTGCTGGTCAACAGGGTTCTCGGCAGTGCGACCGCGGTCCTGCGCCGCCTGGACTGCACCTTCCCGTACCGGGCCGAGGCCAAGCGGTGGATCCCCGGATTCGCCTTTCCGAAGGGGCGGGGCGGGGACAAAAGCGGGCGGTGAGCGCCGAGGCGCAAACGGAACCTGATGAGGCGCCCCAGCCCGTGGTTTTGCCTCTTCGACTGACCGGTTGCACGTGGACACAATCAAGGCATGGGGCGGCACGTGGTTACAATGCGCTGCGCGCTACAGCTACCGGGGAATGTCCGGCCAGCGCGCCGCCATGGAGAACACGGCCTCATGCGCACCACCTCACCTGTCTCGCACGCTTTGTGGACCGCCTTCGCCGCTTTGACCGTTGTTGTGGCCCTGGTATTTGCCGGTTGAGGCCCGCCTTTGATGATGTTCCGCGCAGCTTTGCGGGCAGGCGGGCCTCGAATCGGTGAGCGGTCAGGTAGCAGTGTGGTCGATGAGTCTTGGCCGGTATCACATCTGCTCAGGACAAGAGGGGCTGTTCTTCCGACTCGGTCAGTTTCACGGTGCACAGACCGCCACGGTCGGTCTTCACATCCACCACCTCAAGCTGCGTGCCCGGCAGGAGAATGAACTCCTCCTCGCCCGTGAAGGCGGAATAGTCGCGAATGCCGACGGCCCGTGCGGGCTGCACCTCGAAGAGCGTTCGCTTGCCACGACTGCCGAGGAACGCCCGTGCCACGCCGAGCTCGGATGTGCACGAGGACACGCCCCACCAGGTCACGGTCCGCCCCACCGGGTACTGCGCCCGCAGGTCCAGCGGTACTCCGCGCCACAGCGGCTCCTTGCGTACCGGAAGCCCCGACACCGCGGAGAACAGCAGCCGCAGATAGGGGAGGTACGGGACGACCTTCGAGCGGTCCGGATGGCGCAGGACAGCGTTGATCTCCCGGTAGAACGCGGATTCGCAGGTGTAGAGGTAGAGGGCGGCGACGGCGTCGGCGGACAGGCCCGAGGCGCCTTCGTCCGCCCGGAGCTTGCCGAACTCGTGCGACCGCTGGACGTGCCGGTCCAGACCGCGCAGCAGCTTGGCGACGGGGCCGACGGCGTCACGGAAGTCCATGAGCGGGGTGTCGAATACGCCGGTGATCGCCTCAAGGACGAGGCCTTCGTCCTTGACGCTGGAAAGCCGCTCCAGGTACAGCTGGTGCAGCTCCATGGTGGACGTGATGAATGCGCCCATGCGCTCGGCGACGCCGCTGCCCGTCCCGCCGGCCTCTGCCGCGGTCCTGTCCCACCCTCGGCTCGGCAGCCAGTCGACCGCGTCGGCGCCCACCGACGCGAGGGCGTCGTTCACCATGTCGAAGTGGTCGCCGTCGCAGAAGATGTCCCCCTGCGCGGCGGGGTTGCAGTGGTCGATGTGCCGGACCTCGACCTCGGGGTACTTCTTCTGAAGTCGGAGGACGACCTGCTTCAGACTGCGTGCGTGGGCCCCCCACCACGCGAAGACGACACCGCGGTCCTCCTCGTCGGCGTTCTGCTTGGCCTTGAGTATCTCCTCGACGATCCGCTCGGCGACCGGACGCCAGAACCCGGTGTGCGGGTCGGCTCCCCTTGGCCCGTCGCTGCTGGCGGTGAGGGCCGCGTTCAGCAGCAGTACGCCCTGCGTGAGCATCGCCTGGAACCACTCCGGCGGCTGGACGGTGTCCTGCTCCTTCAGCAACGCGCGGATGTCGGCGATCGGCGTCTTCTTGGGGATGCCGTACTTCCACATCGCCGCCGCCTTGATGATGCAGCGGATGCTGACGACCCTGCCGAACTGGCTGTCCTTCCAGTCGTGGAAGGTGTTGTCGAACATGGCGATGCCGGTGGCGCTCTCCGGCCGGGGGTACGGGTTCTGCCCGAAGATGACGACCTTCCACTTGTGGGGCGGGTTGGGCTTGAGCGCCTGGAAGGTCAGCTCGCGGACGGGAACCACATCCGGGCCCCGGCCCGGGCCGATGAACGAGGCTGCGTTCGGCTGCGCCTCGATGACCGGACTCAGCAGCGGGAGCCACGGTTCACCGCCGTCCTTGAACAGTTCGGCGAGGGCGAGCGGGTCGTTCGGATCGGGCTGGGCCGAGGCGTTGTCATTGATCACGGCCGGGAGGCTAGCAGCGGGGTACGACAACGTGATCGCCCAACTGCGTTGTCAGTGGGCCCCTGTAGCGTCGTGATCACTGGAAAGCCCCTTTCCCGACGGGAGTGTGGAAGATGACCGTGAACCGCGTGCAGCCGCCGCTCAAGGTGGTCTTGACCGACATCAACACCAGCGTGGTGCACGCGTGGCGGGCGGCGTTCGCCGATACTCCGGGGGTAGAGATCCGCAAGGGATCGATCCTCGACGAGACCGTCGACGCCTGGGTCAGCCCGACCAACTCGCGGGGCCTGATGAACGGCGGGGTCGACGCCGTCATCAAGCGCCACCTCGGCGCGGGGATCCAACTGCGCGTACAGCGGGCGATCCGCGACCAGTTCGAGGGAAGGCTCCCGGTGGGAAGTGCGGTGTGCGTTCCATCCGGGGCGACCAACCCGAAGTTCCTGATCTCGACACCGACGATGGAACAGTCCTCGCAGAACGTGAGCGAGACCCTCAACGTCGCCCTGGCGTGCGCCGCCGCTTTCCAGGCGATCCACCGCCAGAACAACGGAGCACCCGGCAGCATCAAGTCGGTGGCACTGGTCGGCATGGGCGCCCAGACGGGCCGGGTACCGGCACGCGTGTGCGCCAACCTGATGTGGACGGGCTACACGCTGTTCAACGACTACTGCTTCGACGACTACGACAACCTGCGCCACACGATCATCGCCCAACTCGACGACATAGAAAACGCCCCCACCGAAACCCGGGTACGCATAGCGCCGCCCAACCGGGCGTCATCCCATCGGTGACCGGCGCGTGGACCGACTTGCCCCACCCCAAAGGCGTGTGTGAGGGACTCCCGACTCCCTGACTTGATCTTTGACGTCCGACGTCGAACGGTGCGTCGAACTTCCTGGCCGCCCGGCACGACGGCTGGCCGATGCGGAGCGCGAGGGGAATCGTCGTGGTCACGTGTCTCGCGCTGGTCGTCCGGGCGTTGCTGCTGCCATGACGGCAGAACTTCGGCTGTCCTGCACGGACTTGCTGACCACTACGCGGCGTATGTCGGCGGCGCCTGGACCTGGATCGGGCAGTGGATCCGCGCCGGCGTTGCCGAGGTGTATCAGGCCGCCTTCTACGACCGCGGCGCCGCCGTGTCCGGGCGTCCGGCGGAGCTGCCCGAGGCCACACGCTCCGTGCTCACGGCGGCACGGTCGCCGGCCGACCGGCTCCACCGGGTGCCCGTCCTGGTCATCCCGTGTCTGGAACTGGCCGACGGGCGGTTGCCGGAGGACAACCAGGCCGGTCTGTGGTGATCGTTGTTGCCCGCTGTCTGGAGCGATGCGCTGGCCGCCCGCAGCCGTGGTGCGGTCACCGCCTGGACGGCGGCCCATCCGGACCGTGAGCAGGAGGTCGCCGACCTGCTGGGCCCGCCGCGGCATGACGCCTGACCGGCGTAACAGCTGGTTCTCGGCGTCACCCCGCCCGGCGGGGAGCTGGAGGCCGACGCGCCGAGGTCATGGTGTCTGCTCCCGCTGAGGGAGCAAGCGCCGTGGCTTCGGACCGCGGTCGTGCTGCACACGGCGGGGGCAGTACGGCCGGCCTTCGGGTGACTGCGCAGCGCGGCGACCTTGTTCGCCGAGCCGCACGCTGACCAGCCGCTGGGCACGACCGGGTCAGGCTCACCGCTCCTACCGCTTCGCGATGTACAGAAAACTTGACACCGTGTCGCAGCTGCTTGACACTCGCCGTGTCAAGCTTTCTTTACATAGGGAGTGGCAGTGGCATGTGAAGAGAGACGTGCCTGGATCATGGTGCTGGTCACGATCGCGTCGTACGCGGCCTACCTGGCCGTCGTCCTGCGGCGGCACGAAGGAGCGGCGCCGCTGACGCAGACGCCCTATGTGTCCGCGCTGCTGTGGACGGTCGGTGTGGCGATCGTCGCGCAGATCGTGCTGAACATCATGGTGGGGATCGTGTCTTCCGAGGGCGCGAACGACAAGGATCAGCGTGACCGGGAGATCCACCGCTTCGGCATGTACGTCGGACAGTCGTTCATCGTGATCGGCGGCGTGGCAGGGCTCGTCCTGGCGATGCTCCGGGCCGACCAGTTCTGGATCGCCAACGCGCTCTACCTCGCGTTCGTCCTCTCGGCGATCCTGTCGTCCACGGCGAAGATCGCCGCCTACCGGCTGGGCTTCCACCCGTGGTGAGGCCGACGAAGGTCACCAATGCGATCCGGGCGCTGCGCTTCGCCCACGGCGAGATGACCCAGGCCGAACTCGCCCGCCGCATCGGTGTGACCCGCCAGACCGTCATCGCCATCGAGCAGGGCCGTTACTCGCCCACCCTGGAGATGGCCTTCCAGATCGCCCGAGTGTTCGGCGTCCCGCTCGACGAAGTGTTCCAGTACCCCCAAAGCGACGAAACGGGCGAAATCGAGGGAGAGGTCACGTGAAAGCCATCGTCCAGGACACCTATGGACCACCCGAGGCGCTGCGTCTCGAAGAGATCGCACCGCCGGAGCCCGGGAGCGGCGAGGTGCTCATACAGGTCCAGGCGGCCTCCGTCGACCCCGGCGTCTGGCACCTCACCACGGGCCAGCCATACCTCATCCGTGCCCTGGGCTTCGGGCTGCGGGCGCCCAAGGCACGCGTCCGGGGCATGGATGTCGCAGGACGTGTCGAGGCCGTCGGCCCGGACGTCACCCGTTTCCAGCCCGGCGACGAGGTGTACGGCACCTGCGATGGCTCATTCGCCGAGTACGCCTGCGCCAAGCAGGACAGGCTCGCCCGCAAGCCCGGCAACACCGGCTTCGAGGAGGCGGCCGTCGTCCCGGTCTCCGGGTGCACCGCCCTCCAGGCGCTGCGCGATGTCGGGCGACTGCGGTCTGGGCAGAGCGTCCTCGTCATCGGCGCCGGGGGCGGCGTGGGCACGTTCGCCGTGCAACTGGCCAAACACCTGGGGGCGGCCCACGTCACCGGCGTCTGCAGCGGCGCCACGGCAGACCTCATCCGTTCCCTCGGTGCCGACGAAGTCATCGACTACACGCTCCAGGACCCCACCGACGGAGCCCGCCGCTACGACCTCATCCTCGACATCGCCGGCAACCGCTCCCTGTCCGGGCTCCGCCAGGCTCTCGGCCCTCGCGGAACGCTGGTCCTCGTCGGTGGTGAGGACGGCGGGAAGTGGTTCGGCGGCACAGGCCGGCTGCTGCGGGCGCTGCTGCTGTCGCCGTTCACCGGCCAGCGCCTCCGCGGCTTCTTCTCCACGCAGAACCACGACGATCTGCGGCTCCTCGCGGAGCTCATCGAGGCGGGCTCGATGACCCCCGTCATCGACCGGGTCTTCCCGCTGGCCGAGGTCCCCGAGGTGGTCGGCTATCTGAGAAGTGGCGATGCACGCGGGAAAATAGCCGTCAGGGTCTGAGAGTTCCGCGCGGAACCGGCCATCGGCCGGCGGCGCCCGGCACCCCGCCTGGCGGCGTGGTTTCCTTCAGCAACCCCATCGCTCCGAAAGGGAAAGACATGCCAGAGCTGCGCCAGGCCCGCGTCTCCGACCACGGCACGATCGTCGCATGTGTGCACCAGTGGTGGGGGGACTCACGTACGCCCGCGCAGGCCCGCGAGCTCGCGCTCCTTCTCCCCAAGCTGTTCTTGCAGTTCTTCTCCGGCACCAGCCTTGTCCTGGAGGACGAAGCCGGCATCAGGGCGTTCCTCATAGGTTTTCACTCCGCCGACAACGACCAGGAGGCGTATATCCACTTCGTGGGAGTGGACCCCGGGCTTCGTGGGCAGGGGGCTGCTCGCCGTCTGTACACGACCTTCATCCGGCATGCCGCCGAGGTCGGCCGCACGGAGGTGCGGGCGATCACCTCGCCGGGGAATACCGGATCCATCGCCTTTCACCGCGCTATGGGGTTCACCCTCGAAAGCGGGGACCGAGAGGTCGATGGTCTGCCCCTGCACAGTGACTACGACGGGCCTGGGCAGGACCGGGTGTGCTTCTACAAGAAGATCGCCCTCTGATGCGCACTCATGACTTCGCCGGACGAGGCAGCGGATGGGCGCCGGCCGGGTTGGTGTCCTCGCCGAGGTAGGTGCCGTAGCCCTCGACAACCAGCGGGCCGTCGAAGATCAGCACCTCGTTGACCAGGCCGCCCTTCTGGTTGCGGTAGTTGATGACCAGGCAGTTCACGCCGACGTAGCTGCCCAGTACCTCGAACCGCAGGTCGGGGATGCGCCGCAGGCCCTCCGCCCAGTAGGCGCGCAGTGCGTCCTTGCCGCGGATGACCCCGTCCCCACCGAGCAGTTGCACGGCCACGGGAGACCGGAAGGAAACGTTCTCGGCGTAGTGCGACAGCACAGCGTCCAGTTCGTGCGCGTTCCACGCCGCAACCCAGGAGTCGACGAACTGCCGTGCGGTCGCATGATCCATGGGCGCATTATGCCCCAGTGCCGGGACGGCCATGGTGCGACCGGCCCTCGGCCGGTCCGAGGGGTCCAGCACCAGGCGCGCCGGCCACTTCCCGCGCTTGTACACCGTGCTCGCGGTGATCAAGTGGGTCGGACTTCACGAACAGGCCGGCGGAACATGGCGCGGTAGTCCCGTGGCCGCTGGCCCGTGTGCCGGGCGAAGATGGCGCTGAAGGTGCTCGTGTCCGCGTACCCGAGGTCGGCGGCGATGTGCGCGATGGTCCTGTCGGTGGTCTCCAGCAGATGACGGGCCCGGTGGACCCGAGCGGATTGCAGGTAGGCGAGCGGGGTCTGACCGGTCTCCTGACGGAAGCGACGGAGCATGGTGCGTGTGCTGATGTGGAACGCCTCGGCGAGCGCGGACAGGTCGTAGCGAGCCCCGAGATTCTGGTCGAGCCACCGCTTCACGCCGAGGGAGAACCCTTGGCCGACGGCGGGCATGAGGTCCGGGTCCATGTAGGGAGTCTGGGTGGAGCGTGCGTCGTCGATGAGCGCGATGCGTGCGGTGCTGCGGGCGACACGGGGGCCGTCGTGCTCACGGATCAACTGCAGTGCGAAGTCGTACATGGCGCTGAAGGCGGCGGTCGTCGTCACACCGCGGTCGGTGACCACCAGGCGCTCGGGGCGCACCTTCACGTTGCCGTACCGTCGGGCGAACTGATCGGCCAGCAGCCAGGACGTCGTCGCCTCGCGCCCGTCGAGCAGGCCGGCCTCAGCGACGAGGAAGGCGCCGACACAGATCGACACGACGACGACACCGGAGGCGGCCTGCGACCGGAGCGACGCCACTTCGGGCCCCAGGTTCGCGAGCGTCGCGTCGAGATCGAGTCTGGGTGAAAGCTCGAAGCCCGGCACGATCAGGACGTCGACCGGGCGCAACGCCGAGACCTCGATGGCCGAGCCGCCGGACGCGACCACCCGCCGCCTGGGCGAGACGACGGACACCTCGTACGGCGGACGGTCCGGCCCGTCCGCCGCTGCTATGTGATCGGCCATGGTCAGCAGATCGGGGATCCCGAACACCTCCGAGGCGAAGCAGCCGGGATACGCGAGCACACCCAAACGCAGCGTTTTCATGGTCCTCCTGCTCCCGGCGGTGGCGATATCACCGCTCTATGTGGCGATGTCGCCGCTTCCTCGCACGGCACTGTCTCATCACACTCTCGACCATGACAACGATGCGAACGCGGCGCGACGACCCCCTGGACGACTTCTCCCGGAGAGTCGTCAGCGTCGATGACGTCGGCAAGACCGTGTACGTCGCCGGAACCGGACCCGGCGTCATCCTGATGCCCGAGATGCCGGGCATCAGCCCTGACGTCGCGCGGTTGGCACGCTGGGTCCGCGAGGCCGGCTTCCGTGTGTACCTGCCCTCTCTCTTCGGCGTCGACGGCGCCTACCCCACCACCGAGGCGGGCGAGGCCGTCGTCCGGCGCGCATGCGTCAGCGCCGAGTTCCGTGCCTTTGCCGGGGGTGGCACCAGTCCCGTCGTGGCGTGGCTGCGCGGCCTCGCGCGGATCGCGCACACGGAGTGCGGCGGGCCGGGCGTCGGCGCGGTCGGACTGTGCTTCACCGGCAACTTCGCGCTGACGATGGCACTCGAACCGGCTGTCATCGCCCCGGTCGTCAATCATCCCTCGCTGCCGCTCGACGACCCCGGCGGTCTGGAGATGGGAGACGAAGACGCGGTTGCCCTGGCCGAACGCATCGAACGAGACGGCTTGAAGGTACTCGCCTACCGCTTCGACAACGACAGGTGGTGCACGGGTCAGCGGTTCGCGGCCTATCAGGCGCTGCTCGGCCAAGCGTTCGACGGCCGGGTGCTTCCCGCCGACGCGGCGAACAGGAACCCTCCGCCCTTCTTCCGCGACGTCGTCGGATGCGCCCACAGCGTCGTCACGGCACATCTCGTCGACGAGCAGGGTCACCCCACGCTGCGCGCCCGTGACGAGATCACCGACTTCCTCACGGAGCGGCTCAGCGGGTGACACATAAGCCTCGCCACACCCCCTCAAGTGTCAAGGGTCCCTCGCCTTCGTCCCGTACACGCCGACGGCCCGAGGAACACACTTCCGGCCCCCCGGGCCGCCTGACAACTCACGGAGACACCATGACCGAGAGCACCGATGTGGTCGTGATCGGCGGCGGCTACGCCGGCGTCATGGCGGCCAATCGCCTGACGCAGCGCGACGACGTGACAGTGACTCTGATCAACCCGCGCCCGGTCTTCGTCGAGCGGATCCGCCTGCACCAACTGGTGGGCGGATCCCACGACGCGCTCGTCGACTACACACAAGTCCTGGGCGACGGCGTCCGACTGGTGGTCGACACCGTGACGCGGATTGACGCGTCCGAGCGCAGCGTGACGCTGGCGGCCGGGGGCACAGTCGGCTACGACTACCTGGTCTACGCGGTGGGCAGCGGCAGCGCCGACCCGCGCGTGCCCGGCGCGGCCGAGTTCGGCCACCCGATCGCCGGCCTGGAGGAGGCGGAGCGGTTGCGCGCGGTCGTCGACGCAGCGCCTGCCACTGCCGCGATGACGGTGGTCGGAGCCGGTCCGACCGGCATCGAGACCGCCGCCGAACTGGCGGAGGAGGGCCACGCCGTGACCCTGGTCTGCGGTGAGGTGCTTGGCCCCTCCCTTCACCCCCGAGGGCGGCGCTCGGTTGCCAAGCGGCTTGCCACACTCGGTGTGACCGTGCTCGAAGGCCCCGATGCGAGAGTGATGGCCGTGACTCGGGATGACGTGCAGCTCACCAGTGGCGGCAGGTTGCCGAGCACGGTGACCATCTGGACCGCCGGATTCGGCGTGCCGGACCTGGCCGTCCGCAGCGGGCTGAGCACCGACGCCTTGGGGCGGCTACTCACGGACGAGACGTTGACCAGCGTGGACGACGTGCGCATCGTCGCGGCCGGCGATGCGGCGACACCGTCGGACCTGCCGTTCCGGATGAGCTGCCAGGCAGCGGGTCCTCTGGGCGCGCATGCCGCCGACACGGTGCTCAGCCGGATCACGGGTGGGCAACCCGCGCCCGTCAACCTGGGGTTCGTCGGCCAGTGCATCAGCCTGGGGCGTCGCACCGGCGTCTTCCAGCTCGCCTACAAGGACGACACCGCGAAGAGCTTCTACGTCGGCGGCCGCACCGGCGCGAAGCTCAAGGAGTTCGTTTGCAAGCAGACCATCAAGCAACTGAAGGACGAGGCGCGCAAGCCCGGTTCGCACACCTGGGCCCGGAATGACCAGCGCCGGCAGTTGCTGCGGGCCAAGCGTGGTGAGGCGCCGGTCTCCGCTCAAAAGTCAGCCTAGGCGTTGCGAGTCATGACGTCGGCTGACATCGCGTCCTTGACTGGTGAGCGGACGTCCGTATCCAGCGTGGCCTCGCGTCAACGCGAGCCGGCGTCCGCAGCGGGACTTGATGCCGAACCTGCTGAGGGCTGTGGTCAAGTCGGTGACGATGGCGTTCTGCGCGGCGGCAAGGGAGACCTTCCCGGAGCAGACGGCGGTGCGCGGCTTCGTCTCTTTGCCGGTGGCGGAGGCCGGCCCTCTAGATGTAGCGCCCTTGGCGTAGATCGTCGACTTCAGGTTCGCCTGGGAGTCGGCACCGGCCGCCCGCACGTCAGCCAGGCGAATTCGCCCAACGGTTCGATAGCCGGGTAACGGTGCCGTACTCTCTGCTAGTCCTATCGCATGCGTGGCGGAGAGCCACGCCAAGTGGGGGGAATTCAGCCCAAAAGTGAGTAGATCTGCCGGGCATCGCGCGAGTCGGCGCGGTGCCCTTCTCGTGGTCGCCGTCGGCGCGATCACCGCCGTGGCCGGAACTCTCGTCGTCTCGGTCGACACGGCAGGCGCCACGAACGCCCCTCCGGCGTACACGTCCGCGATACCGGACACCGCCCCGCGTCCCCCAGCCGCAGCGCCGCACTGGACAGCCCTTGCGGCCAAGCGGTTCTGGACCGCGCAGCGCATGGCAGAAGCGAAGCCGCTTCCGGACTCCAAACCGCGGACCGGGGGCAAGGCCGCCCACGCCACGCTCCAGGGGCTCGTCAAGCCGCCGGTCTCCGGTGGCCTGAACGCCCAGGACCTGCGCGAGGCCCCGATGGACGCCACGCCGACCGACACCGCCGGCCCGACGGACACACCCACCGACACCTCGTCCCCGGCTCCCTCCGCCACGGCTACGGACACCCCGACCGCCGCGCCGACGGACACCTCGTCCGCCTCCCCGGGCGCTTCCCCCACCCCGTCGGGCTCGGCGAGCCCCACCGCCGCGCCCAGCGCGTCCGCCACGGGCACGGGCGGGACAGGCCCCGTCAGCTCCTCCTTCGGCGGGCTGCCGATGGTCGGCCGGATGTACATGCAGACCAGCAGCGGTTCCTACTTCTGCACCGCGAGCGTCATCAACAGCCCGCACCACAACCTCGTGCTCACCGCCGGGCACTGCATGGACGGGCGGGCAGGCGGCGGCTCGCTCGCGTTCGTCCCCCGGTGGACCGCGGCCAATCCCCAGCCGTACGGCATCTTCCCCGTCGCCACCGACTCCGACGGCCGCAGCCGGGTCTGGCTCGACCCCCGCTACTACGACCGCGGACACGTCAAGGGCGCCCCGTGGGACGTCGCGTTCGCCCAGGTCGGTGCGCGCAGCGACGGCAAGCAGGTGCAGGACGTGGTGGGCGGCAACAACCTGGCCACCGGCCGCGGCTATGTCTTCCCCAGCATACGGCTGGTCGGCTACCCCGGCACCGCCACGCGGCCCCTGACCTGCAACAACAACACCACGCAGTACACCCCCACGGACGGCACCCCCGGCTCGTACCTCCGGATCGCCTGCAACGGCTTCGCCACCGGCACCAGCGGCAGCCCGTTCCTGGAGAACTTCGACCCGACCACCGGCACCGGCGACGTGGTCGGCAGCATCGGCGGCTGGGACACCGGTGGACCGACCGACGACGTCTCCTACAGCTCCTCCTACGGCTCCGACGTCCAGAACCTGTACAAGGCGGCGGTCGCCGGCACCGCCCCCGCACGCCCCAATGTGCTGCCTGGCGCCTCCACACTCACCCACGCCACCCTCGTCACCTCCGGCTCCTTCGCGCCCTCACCTTCGCCCGATCCGGAAAAGAGCGACCTGGTCGTGCGCTGGTCGGACGGCGAGCTGACGCTGTACCGGGGCGGTGGCAACGGACGGTACGACAAGGAAGTACGGCTCGCCGCGGCCAACACCACCTGGACGAAGGCCGTCTCCATCACGGCCGGCGACTTCACGGGCACCAACACCTACGACCTGCTGGTGCGCTGGAGCGATGGCAGCCTCACCCTCTTCCCCGACGTCGACGCGCGCGGCCTGCACAGCCAGGTCACACTCGTCAAGCCGGGCACGCTGTGGCAGCACGAGGTCGCCATGACCGCGGGCCGCTACACCACCGACGACCACTGGCCCGACGACCTGATCGTGCGCTGGTCCGACGGCGAGACCACTCTCTACAAGAACATCAACTCCACCGGGACACACGGTGAGGTCCGGCTCAGCCCGGCCAACTCCACCTGGACGCACGCCACATCCCTCACGTCCGCCGATTTCTCCGGAACCAATGAGTCAGACCTCGTGGTCCGCTGGTCCGACGGCGAACTGACCCTGTACCCGGACATCAACCAGTACGGCTTCCACGGAGAGGTGCGACTGCGGGCCCCGAGCTCCCTGTGGACCCACGCCACGCTCACCACGGCGGGCAACTTCACCAGCACCGACAACCGGGGCAACGACTACCTCGTGCGCTGGTCCGACGGCCAGCTGTCCATGTACCAGGACAGCGGCAACAGCCTCGGCAAGGAAGCCGTACTCGCGGCCGCGTCCGGCTCGTCGCTGCCGTACTACCGGCGCTGACCACGAAGTCCTCTGGGCCTCGGCCCAGAGGACTCCCAGCGTTCCGTATGGGTGGTACCGGCGATAGCGGCCAGACACCCGGGCGGCCATCGTGCAGCTGAGGAAGATGCCGGCCAGCCCCGCGTTTGCCCTGAGATCGGCTTCGGCCGCCCTCATCGCATGCCGTATTCCGGGAGCGCAGCGTCTCCTCGACTCACTGCCCGGACGGGGAGGAGCGTCACTTCGCTCACGGTCGATGCCGCAGGCGGTCCCGCGGGTGGCGGGGGCCTCCAGCGCGGCGCTGACCCAGGCCGCGTATACGGCCTTGCCCTGCTCCTGGGAGCGCTCGGCAGGCGGGGACGAGTCGCTTGGGGGTGGGGCAGACCGCACGCACGCCGCCCGCTAGCATCCCGGACATGGTGAGACGGGGGTGGCGGCTGGGTGCCGTGGCGGGGATAACAGTGCTGGCGGCGTTCTGCGCCTCGGGACCAGAACGCCATGAGTTCATACGCACGGCGTCGGACCTCGGCCCCCTACCGGGCGACCGCTACGACTACACGGCGCAGGACTACCAGCGATCCCAGCGGGCGTCGGCCTTGCTGATCCGCCAGTGCATGGCGAGCCGCGGTCACCCGGACTTCCCGCTCGACCCCCGCTATCCCAGCGACCCCGTTGTCGCCGTCGCGGTCGGCACCGACTACGGCGCCCTCGATCTCGGCACCGCCCGCCGCTGGGGCTACGGCTGGGACCCCGCACAGCACCCGGCCCCCCGGGCGACGGGCCGCCGCATGACCAACGCCGAGTATGCGGACTGGCCCGCCTGTAACGCCGAGGCGAGTCGGCGGCTGATGCACGGCATAGATCTGAAGCGGGACTGGCTCTACGCAAGCAGGCGGGCGATCGAGGTCGACAAAGCAGTCAAGCACGACCCGCGCCTCCGAGCAGCCTGGGATGAGTGGTCCCGCTGTGTGGCAGAACAAGGATTCTCCCGCTACCCCGACCCCGTCGCAGCGTACACGGACCGCGCCTGGCAGCGGGACAACAGCGGCAACACCCGGCATACGCAGCGGGAGCGGGCCACCGCCGTCGCAGACGTCACATGCAAGCGCCGCCACCACACGGTCGAGCTCTGGCACGCCGTACGGGCGCAGAAGCAGGGCGCGGACATCGCACGGCATCGCGCCCGCTACAACGCGGGGCTTCAGGCGCTACGGACGTACCGAGCCAACATCGCCGAGGTGCTCCGGAAGGCCGGCTAGTGCTCAGACCGGGATGGTTCGCCGGGTCGCCTCTTCTGGCGGTCGGATGTGCGGTGACGTCCGATCCGACCGCTGGGGGTGTGGTGGCTGAGCCTGTCCGTAGCGAGAAGGGGCTCCGCTGGGGTGGACGCCGCCTCGACTCGGCGGCCTGATCAATCCGGTGCGACGAGGTGAACCAAGCATCAGGACGACAGCAGGGGCGGGACTGGCCTCGCGATCGCGGCAGCCGGCAGCAGAACGTCAGGTTCGGCGCCGGGATCCTCGGCGAGGACAAGGCCGGCTGCGTCGGTGTCGAAGCCGTTCGGCCAGATGGTCAGGTCGCTCGCCAGCGCGCCTTCGAGTCTCGCGTGCCGCAGGTCGGCACCGCCGAGGTCGCAGCCCCGCAGGTCGGCCATTCGCAGATCCGCACGGACGAACACCGCCCCATGGGCCCGAGCCTTGCGCAGGTTCGCCTCCCTGAGGTCCGCACCGGAGAAGTCCGCCTCCCGCAGGTCGGCCTTGACCAGGCGTGCGCCGCGCAGATCGGCTTCGAGACAGCGGACCTGGTGAAGAATCGACGTCCCGAGTTCGGCATGCCGCAGGTTGGCCTCGATCAGTGACGCCCCGCTCAGGTTGACCTGGTACACGCTCGCCGCCTCCAGGCACGTGGCGTCGAGGTTGACGCCGTTCAGCCACAGCCCGTCGCAGTCGGCCCGACGGAGATCGGTGAAGCTGACGTTGAGCCAACCCGGGCTGCGTTCCTGGCCAAGGACCCCGAGGCAGGTGAGCGCCACCTGGGCATCGGCGGCACGGGTCTCCAGCGGGCGCACCGAGTTGATGGACGCGTCCGCCGCCGGAGCGTCCGGCTCCTGTGGCGGCCACGGCAGGTGCGTCCGAAGGTATGCCGCCATGATCGAGACGACGGCCTCGTGGTCGCGGGCGGAGTGGTCCGCGATCCGCCACAGTGCGTAGATGCCGCCTATCCGCACGTCCAGCTTGTCACTGCCGAGTTGTTCCACTGCCCGGCTGAAGCGATCGGTGACATTGCCCTCCCGGGTGGCGTTCAGCCCGTCCTGGCTGACCCGCAACTGCCGCCAGGTGGCGTAGGCACCGAACAGCACGACCGCGCCACCGATCGCCTGCAGGAGCGTGGTACGCACGTTGTTCACCGCGTTCATCCGGTCCGCGGCGGCAAGGTGGCCGCCGGCGAGATCGTGGTCCACCACTATCCCTGGAAGCACCAGGAGCACGACGAACACCACGGCCAGTGTGGCCACCCCGACCAACGCCACGACGACCACGCGAGTCGCACGCCGGCGGCTGTGAACCGATTCCCCCATAGCCATCGGATCCTAAAGCAAGGCCGAACCCGGCGAACCGGTTGGGATGCGCCGTACTGACCTTTGCGCTTCAGGGGGACGACAGACACTGCGCCGTCGACAGTGTCGCTGAGGTGGGGCGTATGAGCTTGATCCCTTTTCGGTCTGGCCGCTGGTGGGTGGCGCCGGGGGGCAACGCAGAATGGGAAAATGAAGTCACGCACCACATCCCGCAGGAGGCAGTCGGACCCGGTAGCTGAGTCGGTCGCCGCCTACAGCGGCCACGCCGACGACTACGCGGCTGTGCATGCTCCGAAGATGGCGGATCGTGTTGAGCGGTTCGCGGGCTCCTTGCCTGCGCCCTCGCTGATCCTTGACGCAGGGTGTGGTCCGGGCCGTGACCTTGCGAGGTTCCGGAGGCACGGGCATGTGGTGCGTGGCGTTGACCTTAATCCGGTATTCGTGGCGATGGCCAACGCCCACGCGCCTACCTCCGAGTGTGACCTGCGCGAGGTCGGGTCCCGATTCCCAGCCGGAACGTTTGATGGGATCTGGGCCTCCGCGTCACTCGTCCACCTCGACGTGGTGGATGCGGTGGACGTACTGGGGCAGTTCGCCGGACTGCTGCGGCCCAGGGGCCGGCTATACGTGTGTTTGAGCGCCACCGGCCGTACAGGCTGGCTCGATGAACCGGACGGCCGACGGTGGTACACCGTGTGGGACCCAGACGAGTTCGCCGCTGCGGTGGCCGGTGCGGGCTTCACGATCGACGGTGTCGACCGGGGGCCGTACGTAGAGGTGTGGGCGACCCGCGGCGGCTGACTTCCAGGTCGAGGCGGGGGCCCTGGGGGTCAGGCGGACTGCATCGAGGGCGCCCTGCTCCCTCGCTCTGCGTGCCGCATCCTGTACCCGTGGCGCGGTGCTCCGCGGGGCACCGGCTGCGGACGCTCACCTGGGAGCGGTAGGCGGAACGTCTGTCTGAGGTGGGCGGCGCAGGGCACGATGGTGTCCATGAGGGGGCGGCGCGCTGAGTATGGGATTGAGGTCAGTCAGGCGGCCCGGCGTGGGCGCGGTGCTGGGGTCCGCAGCGCCGCCATGTCGAGGCTCTGCTGGCTCTCGACGGCTACTGGAGTCCTGGGGTGATGGGAGAGGAGCAGCAGAACTGGATCCGGGAGACGGCCCAGAGGGAAGATGCGGCTTCCCGAGAGCGCGCACGGCCTCCACACCTGTCCCGTTCGCGGACATGAGACATTCTCTGTGGAGGGGTTTGACCCTGTCTTCGGCCGGGTTGGGTACGGACAGTGCCAGAACATCCGGCCGGAGCCTGAGCTCCGGCCGGCGGACGGGCGTCGTCAGACGCTCCAGATCTCCTTCATCGTCTCCACTTCGCCCTTGCCGTTCAGCGTGACCTCATAGATGTTGCCGAAGCAGCCGTAGGGTGCCTTCACCTTGGGGTAGTCCTTGGTGGGAGCCCCGATTTCCTCGGCCAGGCAGCGGTCGATGTGCAGCGACAGCTGCTCATGGTCGACCTGCTTCCACTTGCCGGGACCGGCGGCCAGGGCCAGGTATGCCTTGACACCCGCCGGAAGGACGTAGTGCTTGGTCTGAGCCCCCTTCTCGGCGCCGTAGATCCAGTCGTTCGGCGTGCAGTGCGGCTTGGCCTCCGCGGCCTCGAAGCCGCTGGAGTCACGCATCAGCTCGACCTTCACCTTCGTATGCCCTGCGGGCAGGGTCGGCGGCGTGCCGCAGTCCCCGCCCTTTCCGCCACCATCGACGTCATCGGTCGGGTCGCTGTTTCCGGCCTCGCCGGTGTCCGATGCCTTGGACGCCGTAGCCGACGGCGCGCTCGACGGCGAGGCGCTGCTGCCGGAACCTCCGGTTGTGCCTTCGGCGTTGGAGTCGTCCGGGTCGCAGGCGGTGACGCCGCTCAAGGCGGCGAGAAGCACAATCGTGCTGAAAACACGGCGAGTTGAGGTCATTCTTCCATTCCCCCGAATAACAGAGCTCGGTGACGTGATCATGATTGATCGACGGAGCTTTCTACACCACGGGGTTGTTGAAAGGCCAATTGTCGAGGCAAGAGGCGATGTCCGTCAGGGGCGTCTGCGAGGACTTCGCCGGCCGCGACCAGCACACCAGCGCCTCTGAAACTGCGGGAAGCGTGGCCCAAGGGCGGCACCGGCAACCACACCGACACCAGCGTGCTACTGCGCCCGATCGTCCTCCTGCATGATCGAACAGACATCGCTCGTCCCCACTGAGGGGGCGGATCCCTTCAACGACGTGCGCGGCAAGTGAGCACCAAAGCGTCGAGATCGGCGGGGGGACGGGGAGCGCTGCCTCCCGCACAGACCGGAATTGCCAGTCCGGCGCCCTCTTCGGCCGTTCTGCCGGCTGCGCCGGCCAGGCCTGTTGAGCGGCATTGTCAGTGACAGCGCGTAACGTGTGATCATCGAACCAGCAGTGTGGGGGAGGGCCGGCGCATGGGCGGGCGTGTGGAAAAGGGCGGCTACACCGCGGAACTGACGGATGATCTGGAGGTCGTCTACCGCAATCCGCAGGGGCGGAGGCTCAAGAAGTTCCCCGATGCGATCGCGGGTGCTCCCGGGCTCGCAGTCCTGCTGGGGGCACGGACACATCTGCGGAAGCACCGTGAGGCGTGCCGCCTGCAGGCGGGTGGGTGGGCGTCGGACGGGGTCCGTGTCCCGCGTGCCCTGGCCGACGCGGACCCGCTGTGGCGGGAGGCTCTGGAGGCCGAGTCCGTCGAGCTGACCGACGAGTTGGGCGACGGTGGCCTGTGGGTTCGTACGTACGCCGGGTTCGACGGCCGCACGCTGACCCAGGTGCTTCCCGAACAGCTCATCCCGTACCGCGACCGCTTGATGCGCGGGCAGCACTGGGAGCCGGACGGCTGCTTCTCCACCGGCATACCGGACCCCTCCGACGGTGCCCTTCCCTTCCCTGAGCGGGTCATCGCCGCCCACCCCGGCTTCGAGGAGCCGGCGACCGAGAAGCTCCTGCTCCTGCAGGACCGCACACAGCAGTGGAGGTTCGCCTACAAGGCGGACGTCGACAGTGTCCTCCAGGGCATGGAGGAGTCGCTCCCCGCGCTGCTGATCACGCTCCTCGACGAGATGGCCGACCTCGCCCTGCGGCAGGGCGAGCATGCGACAGCCGCCGCCTGGTTCGGGCGGGCCCGCACCGCCGAACGGGTGCAGGCGCGCAAGATCGACAAGGAGTGGCTGCTGGGCCGGTACCTCACATACGCCGAGGGCGAGGCCCTCTCCGCCACGGTCCTGCGGGCCTGGGCGCGCGAGCTGGCCGTCAAGGGAGAGGCGACCGAGGCGGATCTCTCGCGGTTCCGTCAGGTGGTGGTCCGCCGTGTCCAGGCGTCGTCCGAGGTGTACCCGCAGCTGGCCGGCGATGTGCGCAAGCTCGCCAAGGCCGCCGGTCTCGAACCGGAGTCGGAACTGGCCACGCTGCTCGGGGAGATGTTCGCGGTCGGCGGTGTCTCGCTGTCGGACGACAAGTTCTGGACCGACTGCCTCAAGGGCCGGGCCATGGACCTGCTGGGCAGGCACGCGCCGGAGGCCGCTCGCCAAGTGCTCAGGCTGCGTCCTCGGCGTTTCGGCGACAGTTCCAGGGTGTGGCGGGAGCTGCTGGAACGCACCGATGCGCTGGCGTTGCTCACCGGCGAGGTCCCGGGGCTGCCCGTCGGCGAGGCCGCCGCCTGGCTGTCCGCGTGCGTCCTCTCGAACAGTGACAGGAACGGCCCCTGGTCCGTCATGTACGAGATCGCCGAGCGGATCGCGCCGAAGCTGGCTGCCGACGGTGTGCCCGTACAGTTCCGTTACTGGCGAATCGGCGAGTATGCCAACGGTAGGACACCTCTCGACCTGATCGACCTGCTTCTGGAGCACGGCGCCCCCGTCGCCGACCCTCCCGAGCTGCTCGGCCCGTCGCAGTTGTCCTGCATCCAGCTCAGCCACCGGCCGAAGCTGGAGCACCTGCAGGCGGACGAGCGCTTCGCCAAGGAGCTGCGGGCACGGGTGCGTGCCGACCTGGAGATGACCACCAAGGACCTGGCGTCCAACAGCTGGTACCAGCCGCACGAGGCCAAGGGCTGGCAGCGGATCCCCGAGCTGTTCGACAACCCGATCGGGCACGAGGAGATCCGGTCCTGGTTCGGCCGCGAGCGGGCGAAGCTGCGCGCGGGCGTCGACTTCGAGGAACTGGTCCTCCTGCTCGGCCGGCTCGTGCACGTGGGCGTGGCGGTGGACCTCCTCCTCAAGGACGCGGAGGCGGCGGCCGAGTTCGCAGCGGTGGACGTCGTACCGCTGGTGATGGCAGAGTTGCCCGACACCGTCTCGCGTGCCCAGGTCGAGGAGTTGCTGGGGAGGCTTCAGCCCTACTACGTCGAGCGGGAGGGTGTCCGGGGCCCCAATCGCGGACCGATCCTGGAAGCACTGCCGCAACTGGGCGAGCCGATGCACAGCGGGGCCGCCCGCTCCCTGGTCATGGCCGTCAACTGCCGCGCTGGACTGAAGCGGCTGGTGGGCTGTCTCACCCCTGGCGAGGGTGATGTGTCACCGGCCGCCGACGCGGGGTCGCAGGAGCCGGAGGACAAGGTGAGCCGTCAGATGATGGCGCTCGCGAAGGAGGGCACGGCCGTTTGGGGTGGTGATCTGGGGCAGGCCACCACCACGTTCGACCGTATGCCACGCAACGGCCGGTTCCGGCGCACGCACGCGTGTGCCGCGGCACTCGCCCTGTGCGCCGTTTCCTCGGCGCCGGGCGGCTCGGCGGCCCGGTCGCTGATGATGTACGCCGCCCACCCCTTCGTCACCGGCGAGCCGGGACACTGGCGGATCGTCCACTGCGAGGTTCCCGAGGACCGTACCGACATCAACGCCCCGCTTCCCGGGTCCGTCTTCCGGACGGACACGTCCGTCGCCTACGTCCTGGCCAGCGGAGGCAGAGATCCCCGGCGCACGCTGTGGGAGTACTCCCCGGACGGCGTCTACCCCGAGGACGGCCCACTGGCTGTCGCAGGCGTGAAGCTCACGCGTGCCCATGTGCTGGAGCCCGTGCGTCCCGGCACATGGTTCACGCGCTTCGCCGAGCTGTACCGCAAGCACGGACCGGCACCGGCCCGCCCGGAGCTCGTCCGCGCCTTCGCGGAGCGCCTGGGCCTCTCCCCGGCGGAGGCCACCGCGCTGCTGACCGCACACGTCCCCTGCGCACCGCACCAGCTCGACGAGGAGGACGGCTACCTCTCCGGGCACTACTCCGCCGACCTGGAGTCCTGGAAGATCCGGTACAAGGAGGCGGAACAAGCGGTTGCCGCACTGACCGACGCGCTCGGCCCCCGGTTCTTCACGACGTTGTACGACAAGCTCCTTCCCGACGACCCCGAGCAGCTGTGGGCCACAGGGCCCGACGTGGACCGGGCCGCCGAGTGGTGGCTGGAGGAACTGGGCAGCCCCCTGCCCGTACCCACCGCGCTCCTGACCCTCGCCGCCAAGGAGACACTCCCGCCCCAGGGCGAGGCGGCCATGACTCGGCAGCCCCGCGGGGACAACCGGCGCTGGTGGCCCCACCTGCGGCTGCCCGCCCTCCTCGGCCGGCTCACCACCGGGGCGGACTGCCTGGCTCCCCACCGCGCGGGCCTGGCGGGCGAGCCGCATCTGCTGGCCCTGCCGAGAATCGCGGCCTGGCTCGCCTACCGCACCCCGGCCGGTGACCCGTCGCGCCCCGCGGCCGGCGCGGCGATATCCCGGCTGCGCGAGGAGCTGTCCTCGGGCCCCGGTCCGCTCACGCTCTTCTCACTGCAGAGCAACTACCTGATGGGCCCACCCCCTTCGACGGATGCGCTCACCGCTCATCCGGCGGTCACGGAGGTGGCCGACGCGGCGTACGACATGCGTCATCTGTGTGTGGACCCAGTCGCGCTCAAGGGACCCGATGATCCTCTGCTGGACGCCTTGGACACCTACCTCGACTCCGTACTGCCCTCTCAGTGGCTGCCCAGCCCCTCGGGACTGCCCGCCGTCGCAGACCTGCGGCTGCTGCTGAGCGACGACTTCGCCGCGCTCGGAGCACACTTGCTCACCGACGGCGAGCGCCCCCCGGGCTGGGAACAGGACCCCGCGCGGTCCGTGCCGCATCTCGTCGAGGACTGCGCCGAGGCCTTCGGGCTGGGCGAGGACGCCGCGTCGCTCTACCTGATGCTGCTGGCACTGCCGGACCCGTCGGACCGCAACGTCAAGGCGTGGACCGGCTGGAAGCCCAGCCGCTTCAAAAAAGCGGAGGCCGAGCTGCACGCGTCGGGCCGAGTGCTGCGTGCCCTCCGGTCACGAGCGGGCCGCTCCCTCTTCCTGCCGGGCGCCTGGCAGGAGCGGAAGCCGCCTCGCCTCCCGATCGAGGCGTCGAAGCTCGGCCTGCTGCCCCTGGCCAGGGAGCACCGGTCGACATCACACCTGACCGCGGTTCCCTCCGCCCCGCTGCCGGTGCTGTTCACACGGGCGTGGGAGGGCGTAGCCAGGTAGGGGCACATAAGGGTGTAGTGGAAGCAACGGGCGTCGTGCAGTTCAGTGCTGGGGCCCGTCTCTCAGACATGGCTGTGGGATTGTCAGGAGTAGGGCGTCCCGACGTAACGCGGAACTGGCCTCCGGCTGGTGCCGGAGGCCAGTTTGCTGTGGGGTCGCTGCTGGGGTGCCGGGTGTGGGTTGGCTCAGCTGATGGTGTTCAGCATCGCTGCTTCGACGTGGTTGGCGGCGTTGCGGTGGCCGAGGGCGTTGGGGTGGACGAAGGAGAGCTGGTCAGGGGGCGTGAGGAAGCCTTCCACCCACTTGCCGGCGTCGCAGACGCTGTGGCTCCGGGAGGAGTCGTAGAGGTCGACGAAGCTGGCGGCTTGCTGGGTGCCGGTGGACTTCTCGATGGTCTTGTTGAGGGGTTCCAGGACGTCCTTGCGCAGCCAGTCCAGATCGCCGCGGGTGATCGAGCCGAACTGCGTCGGGTCGTTGTAGCGGCACTTGGACGTGTCGTTGGGGACGATGGTGGGGTAGCCGACGGTCAGGATCTTGGCGTGCGGGGCGCGCTCGTGGAGCACGGTGAGCATCCGGTCGTAGTCCCGGCTCACCTTGTTCAGCCGGGCCGGGATGCCGGCGGCCAGGGCGTCCTTGCACGGGGTGCCCACGCCGCCGCTTTCCTCGCCCAGCTTGGGACACTGCATGAGGATGTCGCCGAAGCCGAGGGTGTTGCCGCCCACGCCGACGGTGATCACGTCGGTGCCGGGGCCCACCGCCGCGGACTGGGGCGGCACCGCGGGGAACGGGTAGTCCGGGTCTTCGGCGAAGGGCGGCAGGTGACGGCCGATCGGCTCTTGCGCCTCGTCGGTGACGTTCCCGATGGTGGCGGCCCCGCAGCTGACGTTGGTCAGGTCGAAGAGCGAGCCGAGGTCGCGGTCGATGACCTGGGGGTAGGACTGGTCGGTGCGCTCGCAGCCATCGCGGGGGACCTCGAAGACGTCGCCGGCGGCCGGGATGACGCCTGCAGTGTAGGAGTCGCCCAGGGCGACCCACTGGTAGTCCGCGGCGGCGGCGGGTTGCGCCCCGGCGAACTGCGCGGGGATAAGGGTCCCGGCGGTGAGGGCTGCGGCCGAACCGAGCAGGGCCAGACGAGTGCGGAAGCGGGCCACGAATCCTCCAGGGATACGGTTTTGGCGACGTTTTGACCATAAAGAGGCAATCACTAAACGCACTAGATCCAATACGGACAGTCATAATGGGGCTGAGGGGTGCGTCTCTGTGGGTGACTGGGACTCGGTGTCCCGACCACTCGCGCCCTACTGGCGACCGCTCTGGTGGGGTACTTGCGCAGCGCAGGGAAGTTCTTGATCGACTGCAGGATCCCGGGCCGACCGCACGTCCCCTCGGTGGCTGTCTTGTTCTCGATCACCGGGAACCTCAACCTCCGGCCGTTCAGGGCCACGAGGACTCAGCGCAAGATCTGACGCGGACGCTCTGCCGTGCGGGGCGGACGGAATGCGGTGGGGGCGGCGTGCCGGAAGTGATGCCGATGCCTTGGTTTGTGAGCTGGCGGACCGCGCTCTGCAGCAGCAGGGCTCGTGCCTCGGTGCGGTAGGAGACGGGCAGGACGAACGCCGCTTCGTGCGGGCTGTACTGGAAGTAGCAGCTGTACAGCACGGTGCGGGCTTCGGTGGGCACGCTGGCGGACGGGACCCCCACCACGCCGTCGGGGTACCGGATCAGTGCTGAGCGACTCGGTGACCTCTGGCGCGGCGGGCTGGTGTGGTGGGTCCGGCCGATGGAGGGCGTTGCGCCGGACCCCGTGCATGGCTTGGGCGTAGCGGGGCAGGACACGCCGGGCGACCTGGGCGGCGGCACGGACCGGATCGTCGCGGACGGCGATACCGTTCGGCTCCTCCACACCGCGGAAGTGCTTGAGACGCGTCGGCTGGTGCGTGCTGCACTGCCGGCCGATCCCTCGACGGCAACCGTCCGTATCGGGCAGCTCCTCGTTGAGCGAGACACCGAGCAGCGCGTACTCCGCGATGTCCTGCAACCTGTGCCCGCCCATGGCGATGGGCGGACGCGGACGCGGACGCGTACGAGCACGTCAACGATGCTCCCTTTCCCCGGTACATGGAGGAGGCGAGGCCCCGGATGTTCCAGGAGATGCTGCCCACCGACGAGGCCGACCGCCGCCAGCACGCCTCTCAAGCCGAGCTGGACTTCCTCGCTCGCACGGTGGCACTGCCGGGAGAGGCGGCTGGGCACTGTCAAGAAGCGGGCAGCACGGTGGCAGGGCGGCGTCAGCGAAGCAGCTCGTCGCTGGAATCCTGTGCCGGAAGGAACTTCACGGCTTTTCGGGCCAGGACGGCAGCGAAGTATTCACGTGCGTCGGGACGCAGTCGCGCCAGGGAGACCATGCCAGTGATGACGGTGTCGGCCACCTCGTCCTGAACATCTGTCCACGTGTGGCTGTGCCCTTTCCGCGGGTTGGTGCCCCGGGCGCCGATGACGGCCTGTGCAGCCTCACCTACCTCTTCGGCGAGCTTGAGCACTTGCAGGGTCCATTGCTCCTCTGACGCGAGTCCGTTCTCGGTGTCGAGGCGGCTGAACGTGTCGGCCAGATGCTGGATGGTGTCCCACGTGTCGTTTGCAGAGGCACGCGTGGGATGGTCGCGGGATCGCGGGGGCACTGCGGTTCTGCGCATGAGCGCTGGATCGCTGGTGAATCCGAGGGACTCGTACAGAGGCCTGGATTCGTCACTGGCGTGCAGTTCGAAGAGGGTGACGCCCTCCTGCCCCAGGTCGTCGAGGAGTGCCGTGAGGGCGGCCTTGGCGTAGCCACGGCGTCGGTGCCCGGGCCGGGTGGCCACGGCCTGGATGCGCGCGGCCAGTCCCTCTGGGTACCGCGGTGCGGGGAGCACGGGGCTGACCAGGGCTAGGGCGCAGGTGGCGACTCCTCCCTCCGGTGCGTCGACGACGTAGGCCCGGGCGTCGCCACCAGGCTGGAGTCGTTCGGCCAACTGGCCTTGGCAAAGGGCCTGCCAGTCCGAGTCGAGCGGTTCGGAGAGAATCAGCTCGGATCGCAGGCGGGTGATGCCTCCGGCGTCGGCGGGCGTGGCTCGGCGTGGAGTGGTCATGGGATCGGTCCTTAGAGAGGGCCACGGTGTGGTCGTCCGGGTGGTCCTGCCCGTTGAGGGCTCGGGTCACGTGGAGGAGGTCGTTGGCCGGTCGGTGATGGCGGTGACGTGGGCGGGGGCGTGGTCGACCGGCAGGTCGGGGCGCCAGGCGGTGAGGATCTGGGCGCTGCACTCGAACAGGTCCGGGGGCAGGGCGTCCAGAGGCCACCAGCGCCAGTCGCCGACGCTCTCGCCAGGCTGGTCGGCCGGCTCGCCTTGCCAGTGGGTGACGAGTGCGCCGAAGGTGATGCGGACGACGTCGCCGGCCTGGTCGAGGAACATGCCCAGGAGACGGACGTCGGCAGGGTCGGCGCACAGACCGGTCTCCTCGGCGAGTTCGCGTACGACTGTCTCTTGTAGTGACTCGCCCGGCTCCACGGTCCCGCCGGGCAGCTCCCGGGTGCCCAGCCGGTGTCGGCCAAGGAGGAGGCCCTGCGGCCCGAACAGCACGGCGCCGACGCCGACGGCCGCGTGGGCGACGGGTGGTTTCGCGGTGCGGGGACGGGCGGTGATCCGGGCCGGCCGGTGGACATGGAAGAGCCGGTAGGAGGCGTGATTGTCCTTTTCCGGCGCGTCGAGGACGGTGATGCCCTGCACGCGGAGCCCGTACTGGTCGAGCAGGTCTTCCCACAACTCGGGGGTGAGCACCCACATGTGCACGGTGAGATCGTCGCCGCCGGCCGGGCGCAGGATCTCCGGGCGTGGGGTGACGGTCGACGCGGGGCCGTCGCCGGCGGAGTTGGTGTGCAGCACCGTGAAGTACAGCCGTCCGCCCGGCTTGACGGCGGTCGCCAGGACGGGCAGGAGCCGGTGCGGGTCGAGGAAGTGGAAGGTGCTGAGGGAGTAGATCACGTCGTACGGTGCTGCCGTACCCAGGTGCTCGGCGGCGTCGGCGTGGACCAGGCTCAGTCCCGGCACATCGGGGTAGCGGGCACGCGCCCTCTCGATCTGACTGAGCGAAGCATCGACGCCGTCCACCCGCGCACCGTAGGCGCGGGCCAGGTGCGCGGCGTGCCGGCCAGGGCCGCAGCCGATGTCCAGGACGCGCAGGCCCCTGACATCCCCGAGGACGGCGTCCCCCGGCCCGTTGGCGGCAGGGCCCCAGCTGATCTGGTCCACTTCCGTCAGGGGCGTGGCGCGCTCCAGGTGGTGGTTTCCGTAGGCGTCCCACGCGAGGCGGGTCTGATGCTCGACGTCCAACACGTCAACCTCCATGCTGGGTTCAGGGGCGGAGTGCGTAGCAGCGCAGCACGTCGAGATCGGCGGTGCGTACGACGGACCAGCCGGCGGTGAGGATCTCGGCCTCGGCGGGTGTGATCCCGACGGCGGCAACCGGCAGGGGCATTGAGGTCATCGGAGGCGAAGTCCATCAGGTGCCAGGCCAGCCCCTCGCCCTGCTGATGGTTATGGGCTGCGGCGATGACGCTGGGCGCGAAGTCGATGCCAATGGTGCGGCAACCGTAGCGGGAACACGGCCCTCGGGCAAAGCGCCCCTCATCTTGTGCGAGACGTTGTCCCGACGCCTCCAACGCCCCATCGCCGCAGCGGAGATCGGGCTCTCCGCGCCGGGAGCTGACTGCGCTGGCAGACCTGTTCTTCCCCCGAAGAGACCAGCGCACGGCGGCCTGGACGGACGTACGGCTCTCCACCAGTACCTCGTCCACGATGTGGCCAGGTACGTCGGAGAGGTATTCACCAGCGAGCGGTGACGCGAACCACGTCCCGGCCCGCCTGTCCCGGTGCGCCGTCCTGCACCAGGCGTCCGCCGTCGCCCACCCGGCTTGGTCGAACGCTGGCGGTTCACCGGCGACTTCCACCATCCCGTGCATCTGAACCTGGTCCACTTCCAGGTCGAACATGGCACTGAGCCCAGGGGCACCGGTTTCCCCACCGGTGTTCCCGAGTTGGCCGCCGACAAGGCTGATCTCCCCGCCGCAGCTCGCGTTCGTGCAAGCCAGGGTGTGGATTCGGATAGCTGCTGCCAGTGGCGCATGTCACCCCTGTCCCTAGGAGGAGCATCAGCCGGTTTTCTCGGCGACGCCTTGCCGACCGGGATGTGCCAGTTCCCGCCTGTTGGGCGGGGAAAGGCTTCCCTGCGGATGCCAACGGCAAATCTGGCCGCCGACGCTTCACCCGTCCGAAGCGCCCCCCGGACATGGTGTCGAGTCCCAAGCGTCGGCCACTCCCGGGCAGGACGGCAGCGTGGCGCTCATACGGGACATGAGAGCGACGGAGGTTCGTCTAGGGTGAGCGGCGTGCGTGAGATCGCTGGCGTCAGAGCCATACCCGGGGGACGTGTACGTGTGCAATTCCATGACCACGGTTTCGTCGTCAGACGCGACCGGATGGCCGGCCGCATCGCTGAGGCGTTCCTCGGCGACACGGCCGGGTGTGTCACGATTTTGGTACTGCTCGCTTCAGTGGGCCTCCACAGCCTGCTGAACAAGGTGGGTGCGCCGCACGTCGTCGCCGTGGCGTGCCTCTGGGCGTTCATCGTCTCGACCTGTTACGCGGTGCTCCTCGCGCTGCTGCGGTGGGCGGCCGAGGTAGTGGCGGACATCGTGGCATTCGTCGTCGTCGTGGTGACCCTCCCGGGTCTGCTGTTCCCGGGTTACCGGCGGAAGGTGCTGGGCCGATGGCGCGGTGGCGGTCCGGAATCCGAGCCCGGGTGGGTGCCTGCCACCGCCCTCGCCGGAGCGTGGCTGGGCCATGAGGACCCGAGCACGGGCGCCATGGTGACGCTCCAGCGCGTCGACGGATCCGCGGTCGCCTACACCGCCCGGCCCGACAAGGCCCGCGAGTTGCACGCCGGTTTCGAGGCACTGCTGCGCTCCCACCGACCGGTCCCTACGGCGATGCCGCACCAGCAACCCGCGCCAGGAGCCGTACCGTACCAATCCTGGTATCCGGAGCCACCCCGCAGCTGACGACGATCGGCGTCGCCGCACTTGCCCGCCCCATCCCCAACTCCCCGTCCGCGGAGCCGATACGACCATGTCCGTCTTCAGCAAGCGCCGTACCGTCCGGCTCTCCCAGCACCGTACGGCCGACAGCCCATTCGGGCCGATACGGATCAGCTACGATCGCTGGCCCTCCGTCGTCGCGCTCGTCCAGGGACCCGGCATGCCACCCGTCACGGTCCGGCCCGACCGTGAGCACGGCTGGATCAAGGTCGACGGGCGGGTGATCCCCACGCGCCGGGGAAGCGACGGCCGTTGGGCCCTGCGCCGCAGAACACGCACCCGCACGGCCGTGGTGGGCGAGCGCACCTATGAACTGCTGCCCACCGGCCTGTGCCGGGCCCGGCTTGTGCGCAACGGCACTCCCATTGCCGAAGCGCACGGCACCCTGAGCGCGTACGGCCTCTTCCGCACCATCCCCGGCATCGACGCCAGGCTGACCTGGTCCCATGGCCTCGACCCCTACGACGTGGCGATCGGTCAGGCCCTGGTGGTCGCCTTCGGCGCGGGCGCCCCCGGTGCCCTGGCCACGATCGCCTCTTTCTGGCTCGACATCATCAGCTCCTGACACACCACCTCCACGGTGGCCGGTGTCGCTGCAAGACGTTCGAGGCACTGAGCGTTCAGCGACATGGCGGACGAGGGAGAGTCGTATCCGTCGAGAGTTGTGTCACGCGCCCTGCCCGGTGGTCGCCGGTCAGACCAGTACCTGTTCCAGGAGTCGAGCAGGTCGCCGGTGGCGTCGGCGGCGCCGAGGGACCGACGCGGGGCGGTGTGGGCTCGCTGGACGCGGCGTTCGCGTTCGGGACGGAGGGCGGGCCCGCCATCCCCGCCGCCTCGGGGGTGCTCGGCTACCGGCCGCTGACGGTGTGGCCGCCGCTGGTGCCGGGGTTGGTGACGCTTGGCGTCTTCGTGCGGCGCGAGGTGCTCTGCGGTGTGCCCTCGGCCGGGTGGGGAGGTCAGGTCAGCGCGGTGCGGTGATGGAGTCGGCCGTCGGCGTCGTACGAGGGATGTCGACGCGGGAGGCAGGGCCGACGGTGAAGCCGATGACCGCGCCGCCGCCGGGGCGGTTGCGGGCGAAGGCCGTGCCACCGTGGGTGAGGGCGACGGCGTGCACGATGGCCAGGCCCAGCCCGGAGCCGGGCAGGCTGCGGGCACTGTCGGCGCGGTAGAAGCGGTCGAAGACGCGGGGCAGGTCGGCCTCGGCGATGCCCGGTCCGCGGTCTCGCACCTCCACGCGGGTTCCTGTGATCGCGACTTCTATCGGCTCGGTTCCGTCCCGGTCGAACTTGGCCGCGTTCTCCAGCAGGTTGGACAGTGCCCGCTGCACGGCGGCCGGCCGGGCCCGTACGACGGTGTCGTCGGCGTCGACGAGAATCTCCCGGCCGGTGCGGCGCCGGGCGAGGGCGGCCGCGTCCTCGGCCGCGGCGCTCAGGGCGGTCTCCGTGGGCTGCTCGGCGTCCCGGTCCCCGGCGGCCAGCTCGACCAGTTCGTTGACCAGGTTGACCAGTTCGCGGGTCTCGCTCTTCATGTCCGCGATCAGGTCGGCCTTGGCCTGCGGTGGCAGTCGGTCGATGCGGTCCAGGAGGGCCGCGTTGGCCTGCAGCGAGGTCAGCGGGGTGCGTAGTTCGTGCCCGGCGTCCTGGATGAGACGACGCTGGATCTCCTCGGACGCGGCGAGCCGGCCCAGCATGCCGTCGAACGCCCGCCCGAGCCTGCCGACCTCGTCCTGCCCGGCGACGGGGACCGCGGTGTCCAGCCGGCCGGTGCGGGCCACGTCCTCGGCGACCCGGGTCAGCCGGACGAGCCGCCCGGCGATCCTGCGCGCCAGCCACCAGCCTGCGAGGCCGGCCACGACGATGACGATGGCGCTCAGCTCGACGGTGCGTTGCTTCAGCTCCCGGAGCAGGTCCTCGGTGTCGCTGTACTGCTGCGCCACCTGCACGGCTCCCCGCCCGCCGCCGAGCGCGACGGTGGCCACCCGATAGCGGTCACCCTCGATCTCGGTCTTGTAGTAGATGGTGTGGCCGGCCCTGGCGTGCGAGGCCGCGGCTCGGTCGGCGGGGCGGACCTTCAGCGCCGGGAAGCCGCGTTCCTCGACCCGGCCCGTGGGCCCGAGGACCTGGACGTCGGTGCGGATGCGGCGGGAGAGGTCGTCGCGGGGGCTGTCGCTGTCGGGGCTGACGCTGAAGTAGTCCGACGGCGACAGACGGTGCTGGGCGACCTGCTGGTGAAGGTCACCCACGACGCCGTGGAAGACGTCGTCCTGGTCGACCCGCACCATCCGCGCCGCCACGTTGTAGCTGAGGAAGCCGCCGAGGAGCGTGGTCGCGGCGGTGACGCAGGCGAAGGAGAGGGCGAACACGGTGCCCAGGCTGTGGCGCGGGTGCAGGATCGCGAGCCGCTGTCGTGTGCTGTCCATGGGCGGGTCTTCCTCCGGGGCGGTCGGCGCAGCCAGTGTGCCTGGCGACCACCGCCGACGGCAGGGCCCGGGGGCCGTCGGCGACTCCTCTTACTGGCCTCTCACCAGGGCTGATGCATGGGCTTGCCCAGTCGGCAGACGCAGGGCGAACGTGGCCCCTTCTTGGCCGGGCCCGGGAGACGCTGCGGCGATGCCGCCGCAGCGGGCGTCAGGCCGATGCCGTTGCCGCGCGGTGACGTGGACGAGGACCCGGGGGCCAGAGCGCGGGAGTGAGGGCGAGGGAGTGATACCCACGATACGTGTCCGCCCTGGTCGCAGGCGCTATACAGCTGCCGTGTGCGTAACCCGGATCTTCGACTGGCCGTGCGGGCGCCGCTCCCAGTCGTCCATGAAACGGGCGGTCAGACCGTGCCGTTCGGCGAGCGAGATCAGGGTCTCGGTGCGGTAGTAGAAGTCCTCGCGGAGCACCTGGTGCTCGGGCCCCTCCGTGCGGTCGTACGTGAAGTCGAAGAAGCCGCCGGGCGCCAGCACCCTCCCGACGTTGGCCAGGCACTCGTCGATCACCTCGGGCGGCGAGTGCGAGAAGACGCTGTGGGCGTGCACCACGGTGAACCAGCCCCGGGGGAGGAAGTCGAGCGTCAGGTTCTCGACGAGCGCCAGGTGGGGAAGCCGGTCCTGCAGGACCCGGCGGACGAGGGTGCGCTGTGCCTCAAGGAGGATGTCCGGCGAGATGTCGATGCCGTAGTAGTGACCGGGGTCGAGGTAGTCGATGAACCGCCACCCGGCGCGCAGGTTCCCGCAGCCGATCTCCAGCATGCGGTCCTGCGGCGTCAGACCGTGTTCGACCAGGTAGTCGAACTGCATCTGCCCGAGCGCCAGCCAGCGGGCCTGCGAACCGCTGCCTACGGCGCGCCCGGGGCTGCGCGCGGTGTCGGAGGCCATGACGGCGCGGTAGTAGGCGACGTGGTCGCGGTGCCGGAGGCCGAGCCAGGTGTCCCGAGCGGCACGCCGCAGGTAGGGAGGGACCCGCCCGGGGTGCCGTACGGCATAGCGCAGCTTGTGCCCCAGAGAGGACCGGTTCCTCGACAGCTCCGACTTCGGCATGGCCGACTCCGTGATCCACGACAGCCCCCTGCAGGGCAGCGTAGCCCGGGCCAAGCTGCACGGCCTCCCCGCGATGACGCGCGGTGTGACCGGGCGGGGGTGTTCGCCTGAGCGGTCCCCGCCCGGCTTGCAGTGCGCCGGAGCTGCGCCGTCAGCCCTCGTCGTGGTCGCCGGGGCTGCTGCGGTGGACGTCGTCCTCATCGGTCTTGGCAGCCGTGCCCTTGCCGTTGGCCGCGTCGACGGTGGCCTCGTGGTCGTGGCCCTTGGTGTCCGTCACGTCGATGTGCCAGGCAGTGGTCTTGCCATGGGCGTTTTCGAGGTCGGCGGAGGTGGCGGTGCCCTTGACCTTGGTGAGCGCCGCGTCCACGGCCTTGCCAGGTCGGTCTGGCGGACTTGGCGAGGGCGGCGTCGCCGCTGCGGTCGTCGGAGTCGTTGTCCTGGTCGGCCCTGGACGCGGTGAGCTTGCCATCGGTGGCGGTGACGGTGACCTCGTGCTCGGTGCCCTCGGAGCCGGTGACGTCGACCTTCCAGACCGGCTTGCCGTTCTGGCCCGCCAGGTCGACGGCGGTGACCGTGCCCGAGACCGACTTCGTGGCGGTGCCGGCGGCCTGCCTGATGTCGACCTTGTCCTTCCTGATCAGCGTGGCGTCGTTGTCGTGGTCGTCGGCAGGGGAGTGAGGCGGCTCCGATGGCGCCGGCCCGTCGTCCGGGCTTCCCGAGGACCGAAGTGCCCTCTGGTGGGGGCATCGGTATCCGTGTGCCGAGAGTAGAGTCCGCGAGACCCATCAAGCAATCCAGGTCACAGGCCGGCCCGTCGAGGTTTACGCTGCTGCGCCATCATCAAAGCGTTGGAGTGTGTCTTTGGAGGAGGGATAGACCCAGCGGGGTGAGGGTATGCCAGACCTTGTTTCCGTCGCGGCGTGAGGCGACGAGTCCTGCGCTGCGGAGCACGCTGAGGTGTTGGCTGGCCGCTGCGGTGGTGACGCCGAGTCGTTGGGCGAGCATGGTGGTGTTGGCGGTGACGGCCAGTTCCGCGAGGGCGGTGGCGCGTGTTCGCCCCAGCAGCGCGGTGAGTGCGGCTGATGGGCCTGCGTCGGGGGGTGCCAGGATCGAGCTAATGCCGGCCGCGTCTTGGCTGGCTCGATACATCAAGATCGGCGCTGCGTCGTCCTGGGTGGGTGTGAAGATCTGCGGTTCAGTGGGGCAGAACAGGGAGGGTGCGAGGATTAGGCCGCGGCCGTCCAGGTGGATGTCGGTGGTCTGGTGGGTCCAGGGCTTGTAGGTGGGCAGTTCCAGCACTGGGGGATTCCAGACCAGCAGGGGATGCAGCTCGCTGAGCAGTTTGTCGACGCCGCCCTCGATGGTCTTGCGTGCGCTTGCCATGCATTCGGCTTCCAGGTGCAGGCGTAGTCTCGGCCAGACCGGGCCGATGAACGCGTCGTGACATTGTTGGAGCGCGCCGAGGAAGTCCTCTCGGGCGCGGTGGTCCCCGGTGACGGCGGGGCCCAGCCAGGGCGGCATCCGCCGGGCGATGCCCGGGATCGCGGCGAACTCCGCGTGCAGGCGTGTGGCGGGGAGGGACCGTAGCTGCTCCAGCCCCGCATCCAGAGTGTCCACCCTGCCCGCCAGGGTGAACAGGTCGGTGGCGCCGCCGTTGTGTGGTGCCAGGAATCCCGCCAGTGAGGCGGCGGTCGGCGGCGCCTGCCGCAGGACACGCGTGCGCCAGCCTGCGAACAGGGACACGTTGGGTGTCTGCTGTCTCAGGATCCGCAAGCTCCACTGCGTCTCGGCCAACGGCCCCAACACCCACACCCGGACCCTCACGAGGTCCTCAGCCGTGAAATGCAGACGCAGCACCACACCCCCAAGTCCCCGGCAAACCCCCACCGTGTCCAACCGTCACGTGCCGGGCTGCGCTGGGAAGGGCAGTTTTCACGCCGACTTCCCCCAATCACGAGCGACCTCACGCCATGATCATGACATATTAGCCCGGTTTGGCGGCGAGTGTCGTTATTAAGTCCAGGCGGTAAAGACTTCCAGACGCCCCTGGGTGTCTGTCAGCGTTGGTCGCGCGCCCGGACGCCACCGGGCTGCGACCGGCCAACCTAGGTTCAGGCCGAGGTTCGGAGACTTGTGCGGACTTGCACGGGAAGCACCAGGGCCAGGGTCTGGGTGACGTCGTTGACGTTGGCCGGGCGGCAGCAACGGCTCGATCAGCACCCACAAGCGTTTGTCATGCACGCACAAAAGCCCTGATGGGGACGTCAACACCACAGAAGGGACGACCTTGATACGCATTCACCTCGGGTCCGAGGGCTCAGGCAACGTCAGGATCCGCGCCCTGCCCGACTTCGACGCCGAACTGACAGCGGCCGGGGTAGCCCATGCCCACGGCCGTCTGCCCCACTACCCGCTCATTGTCTCCGCCTCGCCCCTACCGGTCTCGCCCAACCGTTGGTCGCGTAGACATGGCTGTAGAGGTAGCCGTCGGCGTCGCCTGGTACTGAAAGCGTCCACGGCCGTGGACGGTGAGACGGCCAGGGTGGGCCTCATCAGGGTCCCGACTCTCTTGGCCGGCGACCCGTAGGACGGTATCCGCCCAAACACGCAGATCGCCCAGCATGCCGATGAACTCGGCCAGATCGGCAGCATTACGCGGAGCCGACAAGCCGCCCCTCGCCCGTTCTCGCCCGCGGTGCCCCCTCCCCTCCCTCGCGTGCCCGTGGCAACCGGAGTCCATGACAGGGTGTGCGGATTCGTATGGAAAAACGGGACTTCGCCCAGCCACATCGGGAACCTGGTCCTGTCGCTTGCGCAAGTCCGGTTCCAAGTGGTGGCCGATGGGGAGCTACGGCCCCAACTTCGACGGCCACGAGTCCTGCTCTGCGCCGGCGCCTGCGGGCGCAGGGGAACCGTCCTGACAGGGGGGAATCAGATCAGCTTGAGTGGCTTCGAGTATGGGATCTGCATCCAGGAGCGTACTGACGCCCCATGCAGGGATCACCGCGGCGGTGTCGGCCTTGTCGGGCCGGCGAGCGGAGCACAGGCGGCGCCTGCCTCCGCTATGCGCCGGCCAGGCACGGGCTGGCAATGCGCGCCACCGTCCCGCGGCTGTATCCCGGGGCCGGGGGCAGACGCCTGCCCCGAACCGGCCCGGTTCGCGGCCCTGCCCTGAGCAGGCAGCGACCACGAGGCTGTTGTGGCTCCACGGTGGAGGCATGCCCCCGGATCGGCTCATCGGCCTGATCGTCGTCGTGATCTCAACCCGCGTTCCATTTACCACTGACCAGGAGTGGAAGTTGACCGAAAGACAGCAATTTCAATCGCCGCTCTCGCGCCGGCGCATGCTTGCGGCCATCGCGGCCGTGACCGTCGGCACAGGAGTCAAACTCGGGCTCGACCTGGGCAACCCGTCCGCTGCTTCGGCCGCCACCAGGCTGGGCCTGGACTTCAACACCTATCCGAATCCGAGCCCTTCGACGATCAGCGCAGACGGCTACACCTTCGTTTGCCAGTACCTCGCCGGCCCCGGTGCGCTGACCCGCAGCAGCGCGCTGGCGTTCATCGACGCCGGGATCGACGTGGTGTGCAACTGGGAAATGGCGCAGTACGCCCCGAAGAACGGCTATTCCCAGGGCGTCAGCGATGCCCAGCAGGCGCAGAGCGCGGCAACTGCGGCCGGAATGCCGGCAGCCCGGCCGATCTACTTCAGTCTTGACTGGGACGTGCAATCCGGAGATCTTCCAGCGATCGAGGCGTACTTCGACGGAATCGCCTCAGTGATCGGCCGTGACCGCACCGGAGCGTATGGCGGCTACTATGCGATCCAGCAGCTGTTCAACAACTCCAAGATCAGCTGGGGCTGGCAGACATACGCCTGGTCCGGAGGCAACTGGGATTCCCGCGCCCAACTCCGCCAGACCCAAAATGACATACAGATCGGCGGCACGGGAGTTGACAAAGACCAGGCCGTCACCGACGACTTTGGCCAGTGGGGCGTCTCCTCGCTCTCCCACCTCTATGCACTCGCCCCCAGCGGTTCCGGCGTGTTCCAGTGGAACGGATCGGGATCGAGCTGGACTCAGATCGGCGGACCCGCCGGAGACATCTTCGCCGGCGGCGCCAGCCTCTTCGCCACCAATCCCAGCACAGGGAACATATACCGCTACAACGGAACCCCGAACAGCTGGAGCCAGGTCGGCGGGCCGGGCTATATGTTCGCCCTGTCGAACGACGCCCTTTATGGCCTGGCACCAGACCGCAGTGGCGTCTTCCGATGGAATGGATCAGGCAACGCCTGGACTAAAATTGGCGGGCCAGCCAGTCACCTGTACGCCGGGGGTGCCGGGTTGTTCGCCACCAATCCCAGCACGGGCAATATCTACCGGTACAACGGAACGCCGAACAGCTGGAGCCAGGTCGGCGGCCCCGGCTTCACCTTCGCGGTCTCCAACAACGCTCTGTTCGGCCTCGCGCCCGACCAGAGCAAGGTGCTCCAGTGGAACGGATCCGGCACCGCCTGGACACAGATCGGCGGCCCCGCGAGCTACCTGTACGGCGGCGGAAGCGGACTGCTCGCCGTCAGTCCCGGCAGCGGCAACGTGTACTTGTACAGCGGAACGCCGAACAATTGGCGCCAGGTCGGCGGCCCCGGCTACACCTTCTGCTCGACCGGCAGCAGTTGGTTCGGGCTGGCGCCGAACCAGGATGGCGTGTTCAAGTGGAGCGGCAGTGGCACAGGCTGGTCGCAGATCGGCGGCCCCGCCGACCTCATAGTGACTGGCTCCTGAACGTCCGGCTGCCGGTCCTGGCTCGGTCGCCAGGCCGGCAGCTGCCGATGTGCCATGCCCGGTGGCCCGTCTCTCGTCGTGACGGGCCCTCATACAGCCGTGGCTACCGAACAGTTCAATCCCTGCTGCGCAACCTCGCCGAGGCGGTGGAGAAGACGGTCGGGGCCCATCACCCGTGCATTCGCGCGGCGTTCGCCACGGCCCCGGTCGTCACGGAGCCCGCCACCGCGTCCACGGGGATGGCAGCCGCCCGCGGAAGAGATGCCGTTCGTCGCGCCGGACGGCACCCGGGCCGTCCTCGGGCGCCCGAGGGGGCTGGTGGCCCGCACCACCGAGCGGTACACGGCGGTTCAGCAGCTGCCGTCCGAGGGGCAATCTCTGGCAGCGATCGGCCGCCAGCTGCGGCTGGACCACTCGACCGTACGGAGCTTCGCCCGCGCCCAAAGTCTCGACGAACTGCTGCTCAGGGCAACCAACCGGGCCTCGATCGTGGACGAGTACAGGCCCTACCTGCACGAACGCTGGCGCGAGGGCTGCCACGATATCCCGCAGTTGCACCACGAACTGCGCGCACGCGGCTTCACCGGCAGCATCCAGTGCCTCCGCCGCTACTTCCAACCCTTCAAGAAGCCGCACAGCCCCAAGCCGAAGATCCCGCCGGCGCCTCCTCCCCAGCCGCAGCCCGCCCCGAAACCCCGGCGCGTCGTCCGCTGGATCATGACCAACCCCGGACGCCTTACCGAGACCGACGCCGCCGAACTCAAGGAGATCCGGGCCGCCTGCCCGCACCTCGACGCCACCGCAGGCCACGTCCGTGACTTCGCCGCCATGATGCGCGACCTGCGCGGCGATGACCTGCCCGCATGGACGGACCGCGTCCTCTCCGACGACCTGCCCGCCCTGCACTCCCTGGTCAACGGCATGGAACGGGACCGCCTGGTCCTGGAGATGTTCGCTGGCCCCCTGCCGGGCATCTACGACGCCACCGGCCCGGGCAAGCTGCTGTTCGCGTTCTTCGCCGCTATGGCGGAGACCGAGCGGGAGACCTCCGGCAGTCCACGCTCGAATGGCTCGACACCGCCGCCCGCAAGGCGAGTACGTCGGCCGGCCCGCGATATCACCGACGACATGCTCCACACCGTGCTTCGTCGCCGGGCGCTCGGCGAACCCGTTGAGCAGAGCCATCCACCCACCTGCGGGAAGCCGGCCTGGGTCCGCTGGCCGACCTGAGCTTCGTCGGACTGGAGGACGACCCCGACGACCCGGTGACCGTCACCGGCCGCCGAGCGACCCGCGGCCCATCCGCTCACCGCCACTCAGAAGGAGGTGAACCGGCTGGTCAGCCGCGAGCGCGCGTCCAGCGAGCACGGCTTTCCCTACCTGAAGAACTGGCGCCTCCTCACCAAGGTCCGTAGGAACACCCGTCATGCGACGACGCTTCTGCGGCCCTGCTCGTGCTGACGAGTTCAGGCGTATGCGCTGTCGCCGGGGACGGTGAGCCGGAAGCCGATGCCGCGGACGGTGGCGATCCAGGCCGGGTCGCCGAGCTTGCGGCGCAGGGCCGATACGTGCACGTCGAGTGTGCGGGTGGGGCCGAAGTAGTTGGGGTCCCACACCGTGTCGAGGATCTGCTGGCGGGAGTGGACGGCGCCGGGATCGCTGGCCAGTTGGGCCAGCAGGTCGAATTCCTTCGGAGTGAGGGTGAGCGGGCGGCCGTCGATGGTGACGCCTCTGGTGCGCCGGTTGATGGTCAGCGGGCCGAGGTGCTGGACGCCGCGCTCCTCGTGAAGCTGCGTGCGCTGAAGGGGGAGCCCGCTGGGCGTGCCGGTGTGCGGTGCGGCGTGCCTCTCGGGGTGGGTGCGGCGGGTGACGGCTCGGATCCGGGCGACCAGCTCGCGGACCCCGAAGGGCTTGGAGAGGTAGTCGTCCGCTCCGACCTCCAGCCCGACGACGCGGTCGGTTTCCTCACTTCGTGCGGTGATCATGATGATGGGGACGGCGGAGCGGGCGCGCAGGGCGCGGCAGACGTCGATGCCGTCCATGTCGGGCAGTCCGAGGTCCAGAAGGATCAGGTCGGCGGTGGAGGCCGACAGGGCGGAGGCTCCGGATTTGACGTGGTCGACGGCGAAGCCATAGCGGTTCAGCCCTTCCATGACGGGGCCGGCGATCCGGTCGTCGTCCTCGACGAGCAGGAGCCGCATGGTTTCTGCTGGTGGTTCGGCCGGGAGGACCTGGTCGGCCCCCGCGGTGTACGTGGGATCGCTGTTCGTCGGCATCGCTGTGTCCGTGATCGTCTGGGTTGTGCCCGCCGTGGGCAACGCGGCGTGCGGTGGTGGGGTCGGTGCTGCTTGTGCGAGTGGGGGTTGCACTGTGGGGACGACCCTACGGGTGAGGAGGGCAACTCGGGGCCAGAAGCCCTCTAGCGCCGTGTTAGCAGATGGCCAATATTCCGACACGGGTGCGCGCTGCTGTTCTTCAGGCCGGTCCGGGTGGCCGTGGACGACGGGGCCGTAGGTGCCGAGGTGAATGGGGCACTGGGAGCGGCGGTAGTGGGGGTGCCGCCGAGAGTGATTTTCCGGCCCCGCGGGAGGCGCTGGGCTGCGGTCCTGCTCCTTCCCTGGAGGCGGAGGTGACAGGGAGAGACGGAAGTACTGCGGTCATGTCGTTGAGACGGGCGCTGCCGGACAGCTGCTGGCCGCCGAGGGCGGGATGGTGGCTGGGGCTGGCTATGTGCATGGCTCTCCTGACCTCCTCGGCCGGCGGCCGAGGCCGCTGAGCGGCTGGCCGACGGGGTGCCGCCGCGTCCGGAGCGGACCGCACCCCCATCGGCAGCTGCCGCTTCCTCCTTCACGAGCACCGAATGGAATGGGCCCGTCCTGCGCACAACGGCCGGCAAACAGCCATCAGCGGTGGGGAAGAGCCGGGAACGCCAAGGACTGTAGGGGGAGGCACTGCAGCGCAATGTCAGTGAACGGGCAGCGGAGGGCCAAGAATCAGCCAACGTCTCGCAGCACCTGTGCGCCTGGACCTCCCCGGCCGCGCGGCCGGTTGCGTCTCACTGCTGCCAGTCGGATACGGCGTACGGGCGTTCGGCGGGAACGGGTGGCACCGCGCCCTGCTTGCCCCGCATCGCCGACCGGGGACGTCGAGGGGGCCCGGTGAGGTGCGCGTCTGCCGCCCTGAGGCGGATTACGGCATCGAGGCCCCCGCCTGGTGCGGCCCGCAGGGTGACCTCGCCGCCCGAGGCACGGGCCAGCTGCTGCACGATGGGCAGGCCGAGGCCGGTGCCTTCGTGGTCGGCGTCGTTCGCCCGCCAGAAGCGGTCGAAGGCGCGTTGCCGCTGTTCCTCGGTCATGCCCGGGCCCTGGTCGATCACGTGTAGTTCCACGGTTCCGGGCGCTCCGTTCGCCCAGGCGGTGGCCAGGGTGATCGTGGTGTGGGGTGGTGAGACCCGCAGCGCGTTGGAGAGCAGGTTGTCGATGATCTGGTCCAGGGCGCCGGGGATGGCCCGCACCCGGCCGGTCTTCGGCCCGGCCACGACGATGTCCACGTAGTGCTCGCCGGCGAAGGCGCTCCACACGGCCGCGCGGTCGGCGACGACGGAGTCGAGGTCGGTGGCCTCCGGGGTGGTCGCCGCGTTCTCCAGCCGGGCGAGAGCGAGCAGCCCGTGCACCATGCGGCTGAGCCGCTCCACCTCGGCCACCGCTTCGTCCAGGCTGGGCTGGGCGCGCGGGTCGAGGTAGGGCTCGAAGTTCTCCAGTCGCAGCCGCAGCGCGGTCAGCGGGGTCTTCAGCTGGTGGGACGCCTCGGCGGCGAACGCGTGCTGGGCCTTGAGCAGATGCTGGAGCCGGGTCGCGGTGCGGACGAAGCTGGTGGCCAGGCGCCGTAGCTCGGGGGGCCCGAGGTCGGTGGCGGGCAGGTCCTCCAGGGTGCCGTCGGCCAGTTGCGTCGTGGCGTGCTCCAGCGCCCGTACCGGGCGGGTGATCCAGCGGGCCAGCGCGAGAGCTATCAACGCGACGGCCGCCAGCACCCCCAGACCCACGGCTGTCAGTGCCAGCCAGGCGTCATGGACCTTGGAGGTCACCGTGGTGAGGGGAAAGGACGCCCGTACGACGCAGCGGACCGTCGCGCCGGAGGCGCCCGGCACGGTGGCGAAGAAGACCTCTTCGTCGAGCGCGGGATCCTGCCGGGTCCCGGAACTGGACCGGTTCCGCAGCGCGGCTGCGATGTCCGGCTCCACGGACAGGTCCGTCCCGGCCGGGACGGCGTTGCGCGAGTCGGTGAGCAGCTTTCCCTTGCTGTCGACGACGGTGACATGGCCGCCGGTGCGCTGTGCGAAGCCGGCGACCAGCTCGGGGACGTCGCTGACGGTCCGTCGCTCGACCTTCTCCTCCAGCACCTCGGCGAGCATGACCGCGGCCTGCTGCCCGTTGCCGGTGAAGCGGGACATCTCCCCGCGGGCGTAGACGTAGCCGAACGGCACTTCCAGGCACAGCAGCACCAGCAGGGTGAGGCTGAGGTAGCTCAGCAGGAGGCGGCGGGTCACCGGTCACCTTCCTCGGCGTTCTCGTCCACCGGCCTGGCGGGTGTGGCGCCGGCGGGTGGGGTGAGCCGGAATCCTACGCCGCGGATGTTGTCGATCCAGGCGGGATCACCGAGTTTGCGTCGCAGCGCGGCGACGTGGACGTCCAGGGTCTTGGTGGGGCCGAAGTAGTTCGGTTCCCACACGGCGTCCAGGATCTGCTGGCGTGTGCGGACGGCGCCGGGGTCGTCGGCGAGGTAGGCGAGCAGGTCGAACTCCTTGGGCGCCAGGGCGACGCAGGTCTGGTGCAGGTGGACTTGGCGGCCGCGCCGGTCGATGGCCAACGGGCCGATCTGCTGAGCGCGGGACGCCGGAACGGTGTGGCCGCCTACGAAAGCGGGGACAGCCGGCACCGGCGCGGCCGCGGCGGGTCCGGCGCGTCGGAAGACGGCCCGGATCCGTGCGACCAGTTCCCGGACTCCGAACGGTTTGGACAGGTAGTCGTCGGCCCCCAGCTCCAGGCCGAGAACGCGGTCCACCTCGTCGTTTCTCGCGCTGATCATGATGATGGGCACCTGGGAGCGCAGTCGGAGCGTCCGGCAGACATCGATGCCGTCCATGTCGGGCAGCCCCAGATCCAGCAGCACCATTTCCGCCTCCGCCGCGGCGAGTCCGTCGGCGCCCGTACGGGCGTGCTCGACGGTGAACCCGAAACGGCGCAAGCCCTCCATCAGTGGACCGGCGACCCGGTCGTCGTCCTCGATCAGTAAGACACGCATGTCGACAGACTCACCATCCGTCGGTCCTCCGCGACGGGTAAACGGCTGAATGTCACGCGGATTACCTTCGGCGAAAGTGAACAACCGTCTTCCTTTACTGCCTTCTGCCCGTCACTGACCCTACGAGCCCCTCGGCAGTACAACGTCAGCGAACAGGCAATGCCGTGCAAGCAGTCTGTTAAGAAAGCGCAGTGCGGGCCTTGGTCATCCAGCAACCGCTTCCCCCGCGACCAGCAGCCCGACGCAGTCGCTCCGCTTGCCGAGCCGGACGTAGGGGACATGCGGCCAATTTTCCGGCGACAGTTCTATTTTTCGGAACGGTGGAGCCGACGGAATGCTGGATCGATTCTGATGTCAGCCTTCCTTTTCCCTGGCGATCAGTTAACTAACGATCCCGTAACGTTGTCGACAGCTGATCGCGGACCGCGCTCGCAATCGCGCTTTCTCTTCTCCCCCGCCGCTTCTCCGCTTGCTTTCCTATGCCAAGGGACGGTGAACCATGCCGTACAGCAGCACCATCAACGAACTGCGCCACGTGCGCCCCGAGCTGATCGCGCCCTTCAAGGCCGCACTCCCCGGTGCGCGTGCCACGGTGCTCGGCCGACTGTGGGGCGCCTTCGCCCGCGAGCCCCTGCCGGGTATCGCCGACCGTCACCACCACGCCGGTACCCTCGTCGTCCGGCTCACGCGTGGCGGACGGCTCTCGGGCCCTGCCGCCGCGGCTGAACGGTTCGCCCGGGTCCCCGCCGGCTTCACCGTGCAGGGTCCGGACGGTCCGGTCGACGAGCCGGCCCGGCTCCTCGCCGCCCTCGGAGTGCGCACCGCGACCGCATCGCGCCTGGCCGCCGAGCTGGACAACAGCGTCGCCAACCTCGCGCTGGCCCGCGCGGCGAACTACGAGCCGCGCAAGGTGCGGGACTCCACGGATGCCGAGCAGGCCGTGGTCGACGGCCATCCGCAGCACCCCTGCTGCCGTACGCGCACCGGACTGTCCGTCGCCGAGGTGCTCGCCTACGCGCCCGAGCACCACCCCGTCATCGAGCTGGGGCTCGTCGCCGTACCGGCCGATCGGTGGCAGGCCACGGGCGACTGGCCCGAGGAACTGCGCGACGGCGACACCGTCCTGATGCCGGTCCATCCCTGGCAGCGCGACCACGTCCTCGCGCGCCAGCCCGACCTGCCGGTCGTGGAACGTACGATCGCCGCCCGGCCGCTGCTGTCGATGCGCACCCTGTCCCCCCTGGACGCGCTGCCCGGCTGTCACATCAAGACGGCCCTGGACGTGCAGGTCACCAACTACCGGCGCACCATCTCCCCGGCCGAGGCGGCCGACGGAGCGCCGCTGTCAGAGCTGGTCACCGCGGTCGTGGACAAGGCCGGCCACGGCGAGAGCCTGCGGATCCTGCGCGAACTCGCGGGCGGCGCCGTCCTCGTGGACGGAAAGCCGTCGTCAAGCCTGGCCTCCATGATCCGGGAGGCCGGCGAACGGCACCTCGGCCCCGGGGAGGTCGCCGTTCCGCTGACCGCCCTCCACGCCACCGGGGCGCGCATGGTGAGCGGCGACCCGGTCACCTGGCTGGCGGAGTTCGCCGGGCTCGTCCTGCCGCCCGCCCTGACGCTGCTGTCGATGGGCGTGGCCCTGGAAGCGCACGGCCAGAACACCCTCGTCGCCCTGCGGGACGGGCATCCGGTTCGCGTCCTCTACCGCGATCTGGACGGCGTACGCGTCCACCCGGACCGGCTTGCCCTGCACGGCTTCTCGCTGCCGCCGCTGGCGGGCAGCCGGGCCGGGAACGACGAGGCGGCGCTGCGCACCAAGCTGTTCGGCGGCCTGCTCAGCGGTGTCTTCAGCGAACTGGTCGATGTCCTCTCTCACACCCGGGGAACCGACCCCGAGCAGCTGTGGGCGGCAGTGGCCGAGGTCGCGCACCGCGTCTACGCCGACCTTCCCGACGCGGCCGGAGACCGGGACGTCTTCTTCGGCGACACGCTGCCGCTGAAGGCGACCATCGCGATGCGCCTGGCCGAACAGTCCGGCGTCGCCCAGTGGGCGCCCTTTGCCAACCCCCTGGCCCGCCACCGCTGACAGCCCGCTTCCCACTGCCGGGCCCGGCCGGCCCCGCACCTCTCCTTGCACCGACTGGAGTCCTTCCGCATGACCGTCCCCAGCACCACCGGCGCAGTCCTCGCCACCACAGCCCGTCCCGCCCAGGCCGCCGACGCCGTCACCGCCCACACCCTGCTCAACTGCCTGATCCGCGAAGTCTCCGCGCCCGAGCGCCAGGTCACCGTCGACAACGGCCACCTGCTGCTGCGGCTGCCCCGCCGCGACGTCCTGCTCCGCGTCCCCCTGCGCCGCATCTCCCTGATCGGCGCACACCGCTTCGACGGACCGATCACGCGGTACGACGGCGCCGGCTGGTCCCCGATCGGCTGGCGAGAGCTCGCCGGATACATCCAGGAGGAACTGGAGCTGCGGACCGGCGTGGCCAACGACGAGTTCCTGACCCAGGTCACCGACAGCCGGAACACCATCCACACCGTCCTGGAGCAGCGCGACACCACGGCCCTTCCGCAGGACCCGTACCTGGAGTCCGAGCAGTCCCTGGTCTACGGCCACCGCTTCCACCCCTCGCCCAAGTCCCGCACCGGCGACCCGGAGGACTGGCTGGACTACGGCCCGGAGACGGGGACCCGCTTCCCTCTGCGCTACCTCGCCGTCCACCGGAGCCTGGTGCGTGAGGAAGGCGACTTGAGCAGGCTCGACGCCCTTCATCCGGACCGGCGGAAGGAGTACGTGACCCTGCCGGTCCACCCGTGGCAGTACCGGCTGCTCGGTGACCACCCCGCCCTGCGCAGGGCCATGGCCGCCGGCTCGGTCATCGACACCGGCGTCACCGGCCCGGACTTCGCCCCCACCGCCTCCGTACGGACCCTCTACCAGCCGGATGCCGACACGTTCCTGAAGTTCAGCCTCAACGTCCGCCTGACCAACTGCCTCCGCAAGAACGCCGCCTACGAGCTGTCCGGCGCCGTGGCCCTCAACCGGCTCCTGCTGCCCGTCTTCGCCGACATCGGCCAGGCGCATCCCGGAAGCTCGCTGCTCGCCGAGCCGGGCTACCGCACCCTCGCCCTCGACGACGATCTCTCCCTCCTGGAGGGCTTCGGCGTCATCGTCCGCACCGGCCTGCGCGAACACCTGGCTCCGGGCGTGACCCCGCTGCTCGCCGCCGCGATCGCCGACGAGCACCCCACCGGCTCCGCCCAGGTCGCCCGCCTGCTGGCTCGTGGTAACGGTGACGCGCTCGCCTGGTGGGACGCCTACCTCGGCCTGCTCCTGCCTCCCGTCCTGACCGCCTACTTCGAGCACGGCATCGTCCTCGAACCGCACCTGCAGAACGTCGTCGTCGGCGTACGCGCCGACGGCACCCCCGCGCAGATGCTCTTCCGCGACCTGGAAGGCACCAAGCTCCTCCCCGAACGCCACCGCCCGTTCCTCGCCGCCCTGCCGGAAGACGTGCGCACCCCGATGACGTACGACGCCGAACGCGGCTGGAACCGGGTGGCCTACTGCCTCCTGGTCAACCACACCGCCGAAGTCCTCGCCGCCCTCGCCGACACCGACCCCGCCCTGGAACCCGCCCTGTGGGGCCTGGTCCGCGACCACCTCGACGCCTACTCCCGCAGCGCAGGCGAGCCGCCCCGGCTGCGCGCCCTGCTCTCGGGCGTCCCGCTGCCCGCCAAGGCCAACATGCTGCTGCGCTGGTCCCGGCAGGCCGACCGGCACGCCGGGTACGTGCCGCTGCCCAGCCCGCTGGGCGAGGACTTCCCCCGCGAGGTGACCCGGTGAGGACGGAACTACTCCAGTACATCGACGGGCTGGACGCGGAAGACCTCCCGGCCTACGTGTACGACCTGAGCGACCTGCGCGAACACGTGACCGGCATCCGCGCCGCCCTGCCCGAACGCGTCCAGCTCCTCTACGCCGCCAAAGCCAACTCCGACCCGCGGCTCCTGACCGTCCTGAGCGACCACGTCGACGGCTTCGAGGTCGCCTCCGGCGGCGAGCTCCACCACATCCAGACCACCTGCCCCGGCACACCGATCGCCTTCGGCGGCCCCGGCAAGACACCCGCCGAACTCGAACAGGCCCTCCAGGCCGGAGTGGACCGCCTGCACATCGAGAGCGAACAAGAACTCCACCTGCTCACCGGCCTGCTCGTCGAGCGCACCGTGGACGTCCTGCTCCGGGTCAACCTCCCGATCGCCCTTGGCCCGGTGGCCCTCGCCATGGGGGGCCGGCCCAGCCCCTTCGGTCTGGACCCCGGCCACCTGGACCGCTGCCTCGCCCTCATCGCCGACGAGCCGCGCATCCGGCTGCGCGGCATCCACGTCCACCTCGCCAGCGGCCTCGATGCCACCGCCCACCTCGACCTCGCCGCCCAGGTCCTGACCTGGGCGAGCGAATGGGCGAAGGAGAACGGCCTGGAACTGGCCGAGGTCAACCTCGGCGGCGGCATGGGCGTCGACTACGCCCGCCCAGACCGGCGCTTCGACTGGGCCGCCTTCGGCACCGGCCTGCGCCGCCTGCTGGAGGGACACCCGGGCCTGACCCTGCGCATCGAACCGGGCCGCTCGGTCACCGTGCACTGCGGCCGGTACGTCACCGAGGTCCTCGACATCAAACGCAGCCGCGGCCATGCCTTCGCCGTCCTGCGCGGCGGCACCCACCACCTGCGCACGCCGGCCACCAAACAGCACGACCAGCCGTTCACCATCGTCCCCGCCGACAGCTGGGACCAGCCCTGGGAACGCCCCCAGGCCCAGAACGAACCCGTCACGCTGGTCGGCCAGCTGTGCACACCCAAGGACGTCCTGGCCCGCTCCGTCCAGGTCGGACGGCTGCGCGTCGGCGACAAGATCGCCTTCGCCATGGCCGGGGCGTACGCCTGGAACATCTCCCACCACGATTTCCTGATGCACCCCGCCCCGCGGTTCCACCACCTCGACCACGCCCCCGTCCCCGCCCGCCCCCACCCGTAGAAGGCCATGACCAAGCACCGCCGTGTCCACAGCAGCGACAGGACGCAGACCCTCCGCGCTCACCTTGCCGCCCTCGACATGGGCGGCCGGCACCGACGGGTCCGCAGGGGCGGAAGGCGACGGGCCCCGAGCGAAGCACTCGCCACGCTCGGGGCCCGCAACTTCCGCCGCTACCTGATCGGACAGCTCGTCTCCAACATCGGCACCTGGATGCAACGCGCCGCCCAGGACCTGCTCGTCCTCCAGCTCACCGGGAACAGCGGCAGCGCCGTCGGCATACTCACCGCCCTGCAGTTCCTGCCGCAGACACTGTTCGGGCTCTCCGGGGGCGTCTTCGCCGACCGCTTCGCCAAACGCCGCCTGCTGCTCCTCACCCAGTCCGCCATGGGAGTGCAGTCGCTGGTCCTGGGCGTCCTCACGGTCACCGGCGCGATCAACCTGTGGGCCGTGGACGCACTGGCCTTCCTGCTGGGCACGGCAACGGCGCTGGACAGCCCGGCCCGCAACGCCTTCGTCTCCGAACTCGTCGGCAAGGAACGCCTGGCCAACGCCGTCAGCCTGAACTCCGCCCAGTTCAACGTCGCCCGCGCCGTCGGACCGGCCGTGGCAGGACTGGCGGTCGCCGCCGCCGGAACCGGACCCGTCTTCCTGGCCAACGCGGCCTCGTACCTCGCCGTCCTGTACGGCCTGATCACCATCCGAGCCGACGAACTCCACGCACCCAAGGAGAAGAACCTCGGAAACGCCCGCCTGTCAGACGCCTTCCGAGCCATCCGCGCCACCCCCGAACTGCTCCTGCCGATCACCGTCATCGCCTTCGCCGGCACCTTCGGCTTCAACTTCCAGGTCACCATCTCCCTCATCGCCATCACCGTCTTCAACTCAGGCTCGGCCGCCTACGGTTACCTGTCCGCCGCCTACGCCATCGGCAGCCTCATCGGTGCGCTCAGAGGAGCCGGCAAACGAAAACCCCCCACCGCCCGCCGCCTGGTCACCGCCACCGTCGTCTTCGGAGTCCTGGAGGCCCTGGCCGGACTCATGCCCGGCTACGGCACCTTCCTGCTCGTACTCCTGCCCACCGGGCTCGCCTCGGTGACCGTGATGACCACCGCCAATGCCATGACCCAGCTGAACGCCGACCCGGGCATGCGCGGCCGCATCGTCTCCGTCTACCTTCTCGTGCTGCTCGGCGGCACCCCGGTCGGCGCACCTCTGGTCGGCCTGGTCTCCGACACCCTCGGCGCCCGCTTCAGCCTCGTCCTCGGCGGAGCGATCTCCGCCGTGGCCGCCATCGCCCTGTCCGCCGTGATCACCGCGCGCTCCCGCACCAGCCAGCAAAGCACTCCGCTGACCGCGGTCGCCTCACCGCCGCCCATAGGCATCGACAGCCCGTTCCACCCCGAACGCACCCCTCAGCCTGTGGCACGCCGACCGGCGGCCTGACGCGGGACAGGCGGACATGCGGACATGCGGACGTAGAAGACTGCGGGACCGGCGGGGGCGCGGTCCCGCGGCAAGGCGGATGCTACAGCCGTACCATCGCGTTGAGGGAAGCGATGCCTCCACGGCCGAGTTCGCCACAGGGGAGTGGGGCCGATGGGCGAGGTATGGCAGGTCCTGACCGGGATCGCCGCGAGCCTGCTGCTGTGCTGGCTGGTGCTGCTCGGCGCCCTCGCGATCGCCCGCCCCAAGGGCAACCTGTTGACGGAGGCGGTCCGGCTCCTCCCCGACCTGCTGCGCCTCGTTTCCCGCCTCGCCCGCGACCGCGCCCTTCCGCGCCGCACCCGCTGGCTGCTCTGGATCCTGGCCGGCTATCTGGCGCTGCCCATCGACCTGGTCCCCGACTTCATTCCGGTCCTCGGCTATGCGGACGACGCCATCGCCGTTGTGCTTGTACTGCGGACCGTCGTCCGGCAGGCCGGGACACAGGCCGTGGACCGACACTGGCCCGGCACTCCCGACGGACTTGGCGTCGTACGCCGACTTGCGGGCCTGCCAGCGGCAGAGCCGCAGGAGTAGAGACCCGGGGATGCGCAGTCGACCCCGGCGAAGACCGCTCGGCCGCGATCGGACCCCGTCTCCGGTTCCGCGAAGAAGGACGGAAGGCTCTCAGGCACCTGGCTCCACTCCATGGTGCGGGCGTGTCACTGGAACTGTGCGAAGAACCTCCAGATCTCTGCTTTGGTCCAGGTGGTGACGCCGCTTTCGCCGGAGGAGCCGTCGACCGGACCGGGTGTGTGGCCTCCGTCGAACGCGGCCCACTGGACCGGATATCCGGCACGGCAGCCCGAGTAGATGGTGGTGATGTGCGTTCGGCTGCCCGGCGCGGGCTCGCGTGGGCTCTGGGGGGTGCAGCCGTTGTCGCCGACGAATCTGTCGCGCAGGGACCGTCCTTGCGTGATGTTGAGGACGGAGTCGCCGACGCCGTGGATGCCGAAGTAGGCGATGGGCCGAGTACCGCCGCTGCACCCGCTGATCTCGGCGCCGGACATGACCGCAACGGCCCTGAAGACGTTCGCCCGGCTGCATGCGAGCGCGTAGCTCATGCCACCGCCCCAGCTGAATCCCGTGGCGAAAAGCTGCGCCGGGTTGACGCAGAGGCCGCCCTCGATTTGCCGGATCATGTCGTCGACGAAGGTGATGTCCTCACCGCCCGAGTTGGCCCAGCCGTTGCCGAGGCCCTGGGGTGCCACGAGGATCGCGCTGTTGTTCGACTGTTCCTGTTGGCCGTAGTAGGACCAGGCGTTCCCGCTCGTGCCGCCCGAGGCGACGTCGTCGGCGGTTCCGCCCCGCCAGTGGAACGCGAAGATCAGCCGGTAGCGGTGGCTGTTGTCGTAGTGGGCGGGAACCCTGAGGATGAAGCTGCGGCTCTTGCCGCCGCTCTGAATCGTGTGCATACCGCTCGCCGGAGTCGGTGTGCTGCCGCATCCGCCGCCACCACCAGAAGACAGCTTGATCATCTGCCATTGCTGGTTGGCGCCGCCCCAGTCGGTGTACTGGACGGCGTCGCCGCCGTCGGCGGTGGAGGCGCCCTGCACCTCCACCGCCTTGCCGCTGTTGCGGTTGATCAGCCGGACGTGGCCCGCGTCGGAGTCGGCCAGGCGGAACTGCTGGTTGGCCCCGTTGTGGTCGGCCCACTGCTGGATCGCGGCACCGTCTGCGGCCGAGGCGCCGGCCACGTCGAGAACCTTGCCCGAATGCCGGGCCTTGAGGCGGTAGTAGCCGTCGCCGGAGTCCACGAACTGCCACTGCTGGTTGGCTCCGTCGTTGCGTGTCCACTGGTTGACCCGCGCGCCGTCGGCGGTGGACGCGCCAGAGACGTCCAGCGCCTTGCCGCTGTTGCGGTTGACCAGGACGTACCAGGCACTGGTGTCCACCGCCGCCGCCTCGGCAGGCGCCGGATTCACCACGGCGAGCATGCCGATCGCGAGGGTGACCGCCACCATGGCGGCGACCCGGGACCACCAGCGATGTATTCGTGGAGGGGCGGGGGAAACCGCACCGTAGGCCGTCATCGATGCGCGCCTTCGTTTGTGGCAGGTCCCATCAGGTGCGGGTCCAGCGCTGGTTGCTGCCGTTCGAGCAGGAGTAGAGCTGGATCGGGGTGCCGTTGGCAGTTCCGCTTGCCACGGCGTCGAGGCAGAGGCCGGACTGGACGCCTACGATGGATCCGTCGGAGTTGAGGCGCCATTTCTGGTTGTCGCCGCCCCAGCAGCTGTAGATCTGGACCTTGGAGCCGTTGCCGGTGCCGGCGGCGTCCAGGCACTTGTTGCCGTAGACCCTGAGCTCACCGGCGGCGGTGTACGTCCACTGCTGGTTGGTGCCGTTGTGGCAGTCCCACAGCTGGAGCTGGGTGCCGTCGGAGGTGCTGGTGCCGGGCACGTCCAGGCAGCGGCCCGAACCGACGCCCTTGATCTGTCCGCCATCCGCAGGGGGAGTGGTGGAGCCGCCGTTGAGTGCGTTGAGGACGGCGGTGTAGGCGGGCTTCCTGCTGCCGTCGCCGTTGAACAGAAGCGGTGTGTCCCCAGATCGCCAGGAGTCGGTGTCGCGTACGCCCCAGACGGTGATGCCGAGGCAGCGTGGCACGGCCAGGCAATCGTTGGTCACGCTGGCGTAGGTCGAGGCCGGGGCGCCCTGGATGTCGAGTTCGGTGATGGCCACGTCGACGCCGAGGGCGGCGAAGTTCTGCAGGGTGGTGCGGAAGTTGCTGTTGTAGGGGCTGCCGCTGTTGAAGTGCGACTGGAAGCCGACGCAGTCGATCGGCACGCCGCGCTGCTTGAAGTCCCGGACCATGGCGTACACGGCCTGTGTTTTGGCCCAGGTCCAGTCCTCGATGTTGTAGTCGTTGTAGCAGAGCTTGGCGGCCGGGTCGGCGGCGCGCGCGGTGCGGAAGGCGACCTCGATCCAGTCGTTGCCGGTGCGCTGCAGGTTGGAGTCGCGCCGGGCGCCCGAACTGCCGTCGGCGAAGGCCTCGTTCACGACGTCCCACTGGGCGATCTTGCCCTTGTAGTGGGCCATCACGCCGTTGATGTGGTCGATCATCGCCTGGCGCAGCGAGCTGCCGCTGAGGCTCTGCATCCAGCCTGGCTGCTGGGAGTGCCAGGCCAGGGTGTGGCCGCGCACCTTCTTGCCGTTCTGCACCGCCCAGTTGTAGACGCGGTCACCGGCGCTGAAGTTGAACTGGCCCCGCTGCGGTTCGGTGGCGTCGATCTTCATCTCGTTCTCGGCCGTCACCATGTTGAACTCGCGGCCCGCGATGGTCGTGTACGCCGAGTCGCCCAGCCTGCCCGAGGCGATGGCGGTGCCGAAGTAGCGGCCGCTCTGCGCCGCCGCGGCGCCGAGCGTGCTTTCGGCGGCGTGTGCGGTCGACGGCGTGACCAGTGCGGTGGCCGTACCGAGGACGCCGACGACCAGCGCCAGCAGCAGGCCGCGGATCTTCCGGCGGACAACGGGTCTGGGGAGGGCATACGAGCCCATGACTGTGCCTCCAAGGTAGAAATCACGGATGGACTGAAGCGCAGGGGATTGCGTCGTCCGCGCCCGTACGGCAGACGGACGGGACGGGCCGGAGCCCGGGCAGCACGGACTGCCCAGGCCGATACGGGCTCGGAATCCCGAACTAGGGCCGGCTCCTCAGACGGGATGATTGAGGTGGGGCCATGGATCGTCAATACTCCCCGCACAAAAACTTTCTGTGCGTCCTACGAAACTTTCGGACCCAGGGTAAGCCGGGGCGACGGGCGCGGCTCCGGGGTCAAGTGGCATATCCGGCCAGCCGTTTGACGGCGTGATGTGCACTGTCCGGCACATGTTGGGTGCGAAGGTTTCGGCGTTGGTAGCGATACATGCGAGAGGTGTTGACGCCGTTCACCGGTTCTCTATCATTCGGGTGATCGACAATTCGACCCTTGTTCGATATGGCGAACAAGGTCGAGTCGTCGGTGCTCGGGGACTGCTGCACACCGCACCACACCGACAGTCCGGCCAGCCTCTGACGAGGCCAACCGGAGCCGCCTACTCAACGTTGAGGAAGTGCCCATGCACCGAGGAAGTTTCAGCCGCAGGCATCCGTCTGCGGTGCTCGCGGCCGTGGTTGCGGCCCTGGCCGCGTTGGCGGCGCTGCTCGTCGCCACCCCGGCTCAGGCGGCTTCCAGCGGCGCCTTGCGCGGTGTTGGTTCCGGCCGGTGTCTCGATGTGCCGGGTGCCGGCCAGACCGACGGCACGAATCTGCAGATCTACGACTGCTGGGGCGGGACCAACCAGCAGTGGACGTTGACGGACGACAACCAGCTCACCGTGTACGGCAACAAGTGCCTGGATGTTCCGGGCCATGCCACCGCGGCCGGTACCCGGGTGCAGATCTGGACCTGCTCCGGCGGTGCGAACCAGCAGTGGCGGGTGAACTCCGACGGCACGGTCGTCGGCGTGGAATCCGGGCTGTGCCTGGATGTCTCGGGAGCCGGCACGGCCAACGGCACAGCGGTGCAGATCTGGACGTGCACCGGCGGCAGCAACCAGAAGTGGACCGGCCTGTCCGGAACGACCCCGCCGGGGGGCGGCACCTGTGCTCTTCCGTCGACGTACCGGTGGACGTCCACGGGTGCGCTGGCGCAGCCGGCGAACGGGTGGGTCTCGCTGAAGGACTTCACCAACGTGGTCTACAACGGCAAGCACCTGGTCTACGGGTCGAACGTCTCCGGATCGTCGTACGGCTCGATGATGTTCAAGCCCTTCACGAACTGGTCGGACATGGCGTCGGCCGGCCAGACCGGGATGAGCCAGTCCGCGGTGGCGCCCACGCTGTTCTACTTCGCGCCCAAGAAGATCTGGGTGCTGGCGTACCAGTGGGGTGCGTGGCCCTTCATCTACCGCACGTCGA